>JAKSIE010000017.1 GCA_024398995.1 Fibrobacter sp. | reverse complement strand
AGAGTAAACAGTTCTTTCTTGCGTGATGCGGTGTTGTAGAATTGAAGTGCCATTTTAGCCTCCGGTTAAGTTTCGGTGCCGCGGCGTGCGGAACCCACGGCGCAACCTGCGCCTTTCGGCGGGCAAAGATAGAAAAAACAACCCACCTTGACTAATTGAAAAAGCCGATGAGCCATTATAAAGTCTTCCTATGGCCTAAAAAAGGCGTCGCCTGGCGCGCGACATTCTGGCACGAAAGACAATGTACATTGTGTGGTGAACAAAAATAGGAGGCTCCTATGAGCGAAATGGAAAGAAGATACCACGAAAACGGTAAGTTGCGTTTTGAATGTCCCTTGATGGATGGAATCCGTAATGGAGCCTGCAAAGAATATTACGAATCCGGCGCGCTGCGTTACACTGCATTTTATCGAGATGGTCTGCTGAATGGCCCTAGGGAAGTTTTTTACGAGAACGGTCAGAAGATTAGTCGTCTGATATTTAGACAAGGTCGCGTAGAAGATGGCTTTGTTCCTGTATTCAATAGGTATGGTGTATTGTTGGTTTCTGAATATTGGGAAGGTGGGCGCTGCCGCGGCTACGATCAGAACAACAAGCTTTGCCGAGAGTACGGTTTGTTTAACAACAACTACGATGGAATTTATCGCGAGTTCTATAAGGATGGGAGAGTGTCTTCGGAACGGTTCTACAATATAGGCGTGTTGGAAGGCTTTGCAAAAGATTGGTCCGAAGACGGCTTGAGATGCCGTGCCCTCTTTTTTGTGGAAGGGGAAGAATGTGGTTGCAAGAGAATGTCGTACTATGAAAGCGGAATGCTTTTTAGGGAAATTGATATGATCGGAGAAATCCCGGAAGGCCTAGAAACGGTTTACCATGAAAATGGTCGCGTGTTGACTCGGACTGTTTATGAAAGGGGAATGGCCAAGAATGGTCCGGTGGATTACTATGACGAAAATGGGGTTCCTACATATATCAGCCATTGGAAAAACAATACTTGCAAGAGCTGTTCCCAAGATGGAACGTTGCTTGTAAAGGCTACGTACTACCGGGATATGCGAAATGGTTGCTGCATTGAATTCTCGGGTGATGAACCACGCAAATACTACTACTTCGATGAAGAAGAGTGCACGTCCAAGGAAGATTTTCTGGAGAAAACCTTTGACCACCTGGCCGGCAAATTGGCGAATAGCTTGTCTGAAATCCGGGGATATGAGGCTGAAACTTTCAAGGATTTTTACCGTGGTCAGTACCAAGAAATCATGACCCAGGAAAATGCTTCGATGGAGTTTTTCAATTACAGGGAGTTGCTTGAGAAACCAAAAGAAATCGGCCAATTGGATTGGATTATCCGCTTGGCAGTTCGTGAATTCATGCTGCGCCTCCGCCTGCCCAATGATGGAATGACGGAAAGACGGGTTGTCAAGAATATGCTAAAACTGGTAGGACTCCCTGATAAAAAGGATACAGGTCTTTAAGAGAAAATGCCGTGCATAAACTGATGGCAGGTGTCAAAGACATCTCTGTCATTTAGTTTTATGAGCCCGGTGAAATAGGCTTGAATGCTTGCGTTTATTATTCCGAGGAAGGTGTAGGCATAACGCTGATGGCGACCTTTCATGTTGCCGTGATCCTTGCTTGCGGCCAAGAAAAGTTCTGCCAGGGCGCTCCACTGTTTTTCGTAAAGGGGACCCACCTCATCGTGGATGTCACCTTCGGAGGGAACGTTTCCCATGCTTAGGAACCAGCTGTAAAATTCCGGATTTTTTTTGGCAAACTCGAAGTATACGCGGGCGATGCTTTCCAGTGTTTTGACGATGTCGTGATTGTATGCGGTTGCGGCGTCAAACTCGGTCCAGAAACTTTCCAGATTCGTTGTGAGTACGGCGTTCAAAAGGCCACGCTTGTTTCCGAAGTAATGGTACAGCGTGGGCTTGCCAACGCCTGCGGCGTCTGCGACTTTCTGCACGCCGGTAGCGTCGTAGCCTTCGCGGCGGAAGAGGATCAAGGCCTGCTGCAATAAAACTTCTTTTGTACTCATACTGAACTCGCGCTGTGCTTCAAATATACTTTTATGTACCGCTGGGTACAAGGACGCAGCCCCACTTGGCGGGAATTTGAACCGTCAATTTTCCGTTTTTTGTGGTAATGTTCGTCTGCGAATTCAGCAAGTCGTGCCAATGACTTGCGATCCCGCCGCAGTTTAAAGAACCGCCCCGGTTTCCGTAATGCTTCTTCAAATCGATTTCAAATTGCACCGGGGAATCCTGTAGGTTTGCAAGCACTAGCGCGTCGCCCTTCGGGTGTGTGCGCCAGAAGGCCAACTGCTGGGAATGTACGAATTCCTGCTGGTAGCCGCCATCTCGCAAGGCGTCGGAATCAAGGCGCACGCCGGCTAGATGCTGAATTTCAGAAAGAAGATTTTCTTGACCTGCGGCGCACTTGCCACTGCCCAAACTGCTCATGGGCGGACGCAGGTTCCAGTCGTCGCAACCGCCTTTCTTTGCATCGAGAGCGTATTCCTCGCCGTAATAGAGGGTGGGTACGCCAGGCAAAGTGTAGAACAGTAAATGCTGCAGATAATTGTCGCCTTTATCCTTTAACACGCTGTAGATACGGCTTACATCGTGGTTCTCGTTAAACAGCTGCAGTCTTGCGCCCTTGCAGCTGCCGCCCTTGTCATCAAAAAGTTGATTCAGGTTGTATGCCAACTCAAACATATTTCCATCATTGAGGGAACTCCAGCAGGATTTGTAAGTCTGGTAGTTGGTGACGGAATTCAATCCTGCCGAGAGCCACTGCTGGGGATCTCCGAAAACAACTTCACCCATCATCCAGAAATCAGCCCGCTTCCTATGGCAGGCATCCGCCAGATGGCGCAGAAAACCAAGGTCCATATCCTGGGCCGCGTCAATTCGAATTCCATCGATGCTGAATTCATCCATCCAGTATTCTGCGCAATGGATCAGCTCTCGCTCCACATCAGGATTTTTCAAGTTAAACGCCGGCAGCTCCTGGAAACCTGCCCAGCAGTCCACCGTAAAGGAGTCACCGCAAAGGTTGGGCTTGTCAAATTGAATATTGCGATACCAGCCGGCGTATGGGGAATTTCTGCCTTTTTCACGTAGGTCGCGATAAGCGAAATGGAGGCGGGAGGAGTGGTTCCAGACTGCGTCGAAAAATACGTGGAACCCGGCTTCGTGAAAATCTCGGACCATCTGTTTCAGGTCTTCGTTGTTGCCTAGTCGAGGATCCAGTTGGTACATGTCCGTGACATCGTAGCCGTGGGTTTCGCTTTTGAAAATGGGTCCAAGCAAAATGGAGTCCATGCGCAAATCCTGCAAGTGGGGGATAAGGTTTGTGAGTTCGCGGATATTTTTGAACCCGGCACTATTGCGCTCCTTTAGTGCTCCCAGGGGGAATACATGGTAAATGTGATTGGGTCTCATACAACCTCCTTTATAGTAGTAAATATCCTATATACCGAACGGTATAATAAATTTAGCATACCGATTGGTATATTGTCAAGAGGACTGCATAAAAAAAGAAGCGCCGAAGGGACGCCTCTTTTCTTTTAATGCGAGATTATGTTTTTTTGCAAAAATCCGCGATTTAGATGCTCAATCCGCTTTTCTTACGATGGTGATATTCTGCAGTAGCGGTAAAGATGACGTCGCTACTGGAGTTGAGTGCGGTTTCCATGGAATCCTGAACCACGCCCAGAATAAAGCCCACGGCCACGGCTTGCATGGAAATATCGCCGCTGATGCCTAGGATAGAACAGGTCATGGGAATGAGGAACAGGGAGCCGCCCGCGATGCCGGAAGTTCCGCAGGCGCCGATTGCGCTCATGACGCAAAGGATACATGCGGTGGGGAAGTCTACGTGAATGCCGAGGGTGTTTGCGACAGCCAAGGTCATGATAGCAATAGTTACTGCGGCGCCGCACATATTGATGGTGCAACCCAGAGGAATAGATACAGAATAAAAATCCTTTTCAAGACCGAGGCGTTCGCAAAGAGCCATGTTTACCGGAACGTTGGCTGCGGAACTACGGGTGAAGAATGCGGTGACACCACTGTCTCGCAGGCAACGGAAAACCAGAGGGTAAGGGTTTTTGCGGAGGGTGATTGCGACGATCAGTGGATTCAGAATCAAGGCCACTACCAGCATGCAGCCCACCAGGAGTCCCAAAAGTTTGCCGTAGTCTGCAAAAATGCTGAGGCCGTTTTCTGCGACGGAGGAGAAAACAAGACCGAGAATTCCGAAGGGTGCCATCTGGATAATCCAGCGGATGACTTGGGAGATGGCAGAAGAAACATCGGTAATAACGGTGATGGTGTGATCAACGGGCAGTTTCTTGAGGGCAAGGCCAAAAACGATGGACCAGAAGAGAATGCCGATATAGTTGGCGTTGGCCAATGCTGCCACCGGATTCTGGACACAGTTCGTTACCAGGTTGGTAAGTACTTCGCCGATTCCGTTGGGAGGTGCGCCTTCCGCTAATTTTTCGGAGAGCTTTATGGTAACAGGGAAGAGTTTGCTTCCGCCTACGGCCAAGGCTGCCGCACCGATGGAGCTGATGACATAAAGAAGGATTACCTTACGGAAACGGCTGCCGATGCCTTCGCCAGCGCCTGCGATGGAACTTGCGACTAGGGCGAATACCAAAATAGGTGCAGCCCCCTTCAGGGCGCCTACGAAAATGGTTCCCAGAATTCCGATGGCGCTAATCTGCGGAACTAAAAGCCCGAGAGAGACGCCGAGCACAAGGCCAATAACGATACGAATGATGAGACTGAGCTCAGTCCATTTTTTGACAACTTTCTTCATAGTGGATCCTTTTTATCTAAACGAAAAAAAATATAATTCATTGTCGATTTTTCATTTTTCATTGTTCAATCTTTTCTACCTTTGACTCATGCTTTTTGACGAGATTATCAGCGAACATTACGAGCCTCGCGAATACCCTGCGCTGTCCTTGCTTTCGGACGAATGGATGAATACTAGACCCTTCGAAGGTTTGAAGGTTTTAGTGGCGACCCCCATTTTCAGAAATACTCTTGTTCAGTATCGTGCCTTGATTGCAGGCGGTGCAGACTTGTGGGTGGGCCGTGCGGTCGGTTCCTCTGAAGGCTCTGCCGCTGGAGCGTCCATGCCTTGTGACCCTGCTATGGTAAATTTGCTCAAGGAAAACGGAGTCCCTGTCATTAGTGAAAACGACATTAAATCCGGTGCGGTGGAAGATGATTTCGACCTGATCTTGGATTGTGCTGGCCAATTCAGCTTTTGCAATCCCCGAATTGGCTTTGTGGAACTGACCCGATCTGGTGTGCATTTCTACAAGGATTCTCCTTACCCGATTTATGTGGCCGACAGCGGAATTGTCAAACGCATTGAAACCACATTGGGTACTGGTGACGGCTGCTTTAGAGCCTTAGACCAGATGGGCTTTGACGCTCTAGGTTACGAAGGCAAGAATCTGGTGGTTTTCGGTAGCGGTAAGGTGGGTTGCGGCATTGCCCTTCAGGGGGTGCGTCGTGGCATGAATGTGTGTGCCATAACGGATACCCGCCACAGGAATACGAGTACGGATTTCTGCCACGTACTTGAAAACAACAACATCCAGATTGTAGATTGCCTTTCGGACTTTGCGGTAAGTGCTGCCATCGAAAATGCGGACTACCTGGTTACCGCCACTGGCGTAAAGGGCGCGCTTTCCTATGCTGCAGTGTCTGCTATTCTTGGAAATTCCAAACTTGTTGTTGCAAACATGGGTGTAGAAGATGAATTTGGCGAAATGGTACCGGCCAACCGTGTGCTGAACAAGAAGTCTCCGCTGAATTTTATGCTGGAAGAGCCAACCCATTTGAAGTACATTGACGCAAGCCTTGCCCTGCACGCTGCGTTGGGTGAACAATTGCTTAAGGATTCTGCGGAATGCTTAGTGGGATTCCCCTTTACGGGCTTGAGAGAACCGGTGCAGGTCCTGGAACAGCGCTTGCTTGTGACCACTATGCAGAACGGTCTGATTGGTCCGGAAATATACGATATGATGAGTTAAAATCATCTTTTTTGAGATTATATTTATAGACGAAATATGGGAGTTCGTATTTTGAAAAAAGTCTTTTTCTTAATCGCAATTTTTATTGTCTGTTCTTTTGCTGATGACATTATTGCCACTACGTCTAACGGTTCTACGGTGATTCTTCACGACAATGGTCGCTGGGAATATTACCAGAACAATGCCAAGATTCGTGACGTTCGCCCGACTGCAATTCCTGAGGATGCCAAGTACGAAATTTCTATTAAGTACGAAAGTGTAGACCGCCTCAAGAAGGATGTGCGCATGGCCATGGAAGCAGACTTCGCCACCGAAGAAGAAATTAAGGACAGCCTTCGTAAGGTTCCTAAGGGTGGTATCATTTATTTCCAGGTGCCTACCAAGCAAATCAAAAAGGGCTTTGTTCGTGACTTGATTTACAGCGTTTATGATACTGGTAAAAATCCGATTTTTACCGAGAGAGCTAGCGATGATCAGGCCACTGCCAGTGAAGATAGCGGCGTTTCCAATTTGATGGTTGTACCCATTTATGCTCGCCCCAAGGCAAAGGTTATGAAGGCTAAAGTTGTTAGCGAAACAGGCCGCCAGACATTGGAATTTGATATCCCGGTTAAGTAGATGAAATTTGCTGTTGTTGATTTGGAGACGACAGGGGGTAAGCCGGATTTTGGTCGCGTGATTGAAATCGGCATAGTATTGCTAGATGATTTTGAAGTGGTGAAGACCTACCAGACCTTGGTGGATCCGGGTCAACCCATTCCTGAATTTATTCAAGGTTTGACGGGCATTAACGACGAAATGGTCTGCGGAAAGCCGCAGTTTAGCGCCGTTGCCGAAGAGGTTGCGGAACTATTGCAGGGTCGAATTTTTGTAGCTCACAACGTGCTGTTTGACAGCAAGTTCATTCGCGCGGAATTGAAACGCTGTTCCATTAAATATGACCCGCCCCGCCTTTGCACAGTAAAACTGTCCCGTCGATTTTTCCCGGGGCAACCCAGCTACAGCTTGCATAATTTGACGGTGTCCTTAGGACTTCCGGACTTTAACCATCACCGTGCCCTGGACGATGCCATGGCTGCTGCGGAACTGTTAAAAATGGCCCTGCAAAAAGCAGGACCAGAAAAAATACAGAAAGAAGTAAAGAATATTACCAAGGCAGAAACCTTAGTGATGTTCCAATAACGTGAGGGAATGCCCCCTAGATTCAATTCCAAAGGGGTGGTAACCCCTTTGCATCATATTAGCCCGGCTTTGTGTTTCATCTTTAAAATACGGGCGGCGGATTCTTCGACACGTAGCTTGTATTTTTTGTTCTGCTTAGAAAGGTTGGTAAGAATGTTCACCATATCCACAGCCTTTTGGGGGTAGGTAATCATGAACATGTCATTGCCTGCGTTCAATGCTGTTAACACTAGTTTTTTAAAATCCTTGGCGGGGTAGTTCTTACTTTGCACACGCTCGAACCCGCTTATCCAGGCTCGCAGTGAAACGCCCCAAAGGTCGTCTGTAAGAATCACGGTCTCGGGAGACATGTCGCGGGCCATCTTCACAATCCTCGGCTCGAAAACCGCAGGCCTGTTAGAAATGCGCACGAATCCTACGCTGCTCATCATTGTGATAGGAACGTCTTTCGACAACGCCTTAAAGAATTCGACGTTCTTTTGGATTTTTTCTTTTGGGGTGGAGCTGACTGCGATTTGATGGTCGCTGTTAGACCAGGAATCGTAACCGGGAAAATGCTTGGAAACGCAGGTGATTCCACTTTGGCTCATTCCCTTGACGAAGGATCTTACTTTGTTTGCATTCGTAGTGTCAGAACCCCAAGAACGGTCGGATTCTTCCATAAAGGAATTCTTGTGGCGGCTATCCTTGGCAGGATCCAGAACGGGAGCCAGGTTTACGTTGATGCCCACTTCCTTCATGCCGGCGCCGATATCGCGGGCGATGGAATCGATTTTCTCGTTGGACATGGTTCGCATGGCCTTGGCGCTGGGAGTACGTTCCCACTTGGGGTTGAGAACGGAAACTCTGTTGACGAGTCCGCCTTCCTGGTCTACAGCCACAAGAGGCGGGATGGTCAAAGCGCTGTTGACCTTTTGCAAGTTTTCCTTGAAGTTGTCCAATTTTTTCAAGTGGTTTTTCATGACAAGAATGCCGCCGAATTCGTTCTTAATCATAAAATCCGAGGGTGTCATATAGACCATTACCATCTGGGCGGCCTTCTGCTTGATAGTCATGGAATTCCACAGGTCCATTAATTCGCAGGGAAGGTCGTAAGGGTTCTGGGATACATCGCAGTCGCCACTGACATCCAGCTGGAGCTGCATGATGGCACTGTCCAGGGCGTTGGGCGCGGTTAGGTCAGCGGTATCAAACTTCTGCGCGAATCCCACGCAGAAAAATCCCAAAACAAATACACAGACAGATTTAAAACCTAGGGTCACGGCACGTAGTCTTCGGCGCTGCTCTTTGTCCCGGCTGCAGGCTTCTTTGCACCCCAACGTCTCGGCTTGAATTCCCTGGGCGGGAAATCGAACTTAAGCTTGCCGTTCTTGTCTACGAAGAGGAATGCGTCAAAGGTACGGTGAGTCTTGTTGCTGCGGAATCCCTTGATCAAGTCCGTCTTGACGCCTACGCCGGTAAGCATCTTCTGGATTTGTTCCAAAGGAATTTCCTTGCCAAGCATAACCTTGGGCAACTGCAGACCACTAGGCTCCTTCTTTACGTAGCTGTCGCTTACATAGCCTGTCAAGGTTTCGTACACGGCGGCTCCATCCAGCGGAGAAACGCCTACCTGTGCGCCCAGCTCGATTTCGGCACCTTCGCGTTTGTCGTCGAAGACGAATTCAATCTTGTTCTGGTCGTTGATAATGACCACGGCGGTAAACTCTATGCCCTTCTTGCTGCGGAATCCAGGGAGCGGACCGATTTTGCGGTTGGTCAGGAGCTCTACAATCTCATCGGCGGACAGACGCTTGCCGCCGATCATCTTGCGGATGACAATGCCGTCTTCGGTGGTGTAGCGGCTAACGGTTTCAAAAACCTTCTTGCCGTTCACCGGACTGAAGCTTGCCTCGCCAGTTGTGCTTTCTTCCTTGAAGCCCTTGATGTTCTTGACCATGGTCTTGGTCATTTCCACAATACCGTTCATGAAGTTCTCGCGGGTTTCCTTACCCTTCTCGATTTGCTCCATTTTGTATTCCCATTCACCTGTCAGTTCAGGACTGGTGAGGGCTTCGATATCCATGGCCTTCAAGACCTTTATCAAGTCGAATGCCTTGGCGGTAGGGATCATTTCCTTGCCGTCACGGACAACATACTTGTCGGTAACAAGTTTTTCAATAATGGCGGCGCGAGTTGCCGGAGTTCCGAGACCTCGTTCCTTCATGGCGTCGCGGAGTTCTTCATCTTCCACCAGCTTACCGGCACTTTCCATCATAGAAAGCAGGGTGCTTTCGGTGTAGTGTGCTGGGGGCTTGGTAAAGTCTTCCTTGGCTTCCAGATCCACAGTTTTTGCCTGTGCCTTGTCGCCACCCTTCAGTTGCGGGATATTTGCTTCGTCATCGGCATCCTTGCCGTAGACAGCCTTGAAACCGGGTTCCACCAGGATCTTGCCTTCGGTAATGAAGGTTTCGTTTTCAACAGTGGTCACGCGGGTGGTGTTCAGGTACTTTGCCGGCGGGAAGAATACAGCGATAAAGCGTTGGCAGATCATGTTAAAGATCTTCTGTTCTGCTTCGCTCAGGTCCGTGGGCATCACACCGGTGGGGATAATGGCAAAGTGGTCGGAAATCTTGGAGTTGTCGAAAACCTTTGGGGTCTTTACAACCCAGTTGTTGCTCAGGGCCTGCTGGGCAAAGGTGCCGAGGGGTCCGGTAATCTTACCCAGGGTTGTCTTGACGGGTCCCACGTAGTCTTCGGGGAGGCACTTGCTATCGGTACGGGGATAGGTGGTTGCCTTGTGGCGTTCGTACAAAGCCTGGGCAATGGAAAGGGTGGTCTTGGCGCTAAAACCGAAACGATTGTTGGCTTCGCGCTGCAAGGTGGTCAGGTCGTACAGGGGACCGCACTTCTGGAAACTGGGGGCGGTGGTCTCCTGGATGGATCCGGCTTTACCCTTGCATTTTTTCAGAATGTCCTTGACCTTCTTTTCGTCAAAAATCTGCTTTTGCTTGCTGTCGCCGTCGGCGGTGAACCACTTGCCGGTGTAGGTGCTGCCGTCGTTATCGAAGTCGGCATCGATGGTCCAGAACTTCTTGGGCACGAACTGGTGGCGTTCTTCTTCTCGGTTCACAATGATGGCGAGAGTCGGGGTCTGCACACGGCCGCAGGGGGTAATCTGGAAACCGCCCATGGAGCTGTTGTAGGCGGTAAGGCCTCGGCTGCCGTTCATACCGATAAGCCAGTCGGCTTCGCTTCTGCAAATGGCCGCTGCCTTCAGGTTTTCCATGTCGGCGCCGTCGCGCATGTTGTCAAATGCTTCCTGGATAGCCGCAGGTGTCATACTCTGCATCCAAAGACGCTTAATGGTCTTACCAGCGAACTTGCTCTTGAGAACGTAGTCCAGGATGTAGAAGAAAATCAATTCACCTTCGCGGCCAGCATCGCAAGCGTTCACAATGGTGGTCACGTCCTTGCGCTTGATCAGCTTGCTCAAGATGGACAGCTGGGCCTTGGTGGTGGGTGTGGCTACCAGGGGGAACTTTTCCGGCAGCATGGGCAGCGTGCTCATTTCCCACTTCTTGTAGCGTTCGTCGATTTCCTTGGGGTCGGCGATTTCCACCAGGTGGCCGATGGCATGGCTCACGATGGTAGTATCGCTTTCGTAGACGCCGTTACCCTTGGTAAAAGACTTCTGACCCAACACCTTGACCAAGTCTAATGCGACACTGGGCTTTTCTGCGATGATGAGGGTCTTGCCTTCTACAGCGGGCTTGGAGGCTTTCTTAGTAGCCTTGGCCGCGGTCTTAGTTGCGGTCTTGGTAGCCTTTGCTGCGGTGGTCTTAGACTTTGTAGTCGTTGCCTTAGTTGTTGCCATCTTTTATTTCCATTTGAATCTGCCGAGCAGGCCGAAAATTACGGCCATTACGGTAAAGGGGGCGATAACGAATTCTACAGGGATGCACCACTTGAGAAGGTGCGGCTGCTTGAACAGTTTAAGCCCACGGATAATTAAAACGAAATCACCAATGCACTTGAGTGCGAAAATCACAGCCCAGGCCATGAAAATCTTGAAACTGAAGGGAGACAGGAGGAACGCCACGCACAACATTGTAAAGAATAGGAAAATCAAACTGAGTACGGCAACGATTTTCGGAGTATAGTGGATGGTGGTGGAGGCCCAGCGCTTGCGCTGTTCCCAAAGGCCCTTCAGGGTGTCCTTGCCCTCGGTGGTCACGAAAGTTTCTTCGGTAATGCAATAGCGCATGGCCCAGGGGCGCTCTGCGGCAAGTTTCTGCATCAAAAGATCGTCGTCGCCGCTTTGCAGCTTGATCACCTTGTCGAAACCGTTCACATTCTTAAAGAAGGTCTTGCGGTAGGCCAGGTTGTTGCCCGTACTTGTGAGGGGCAGGTGCATGGCGATGCCGGCGGTGCCAGCCACGCGGTAAATCATGGTTTCTACAGCCTGCATGCAAATCAAGGCGTTGGACTTGCCCGGTTCCGTAGGAATGTAGGAGTGACCTGCCACCAGCTCGATGCCGGGCTCAAATTCGCGGACGATGCCTGCGATCCAAGTGGGCTTCACAATGCAGTCGGCGTCGGTCAGGCAAAGAATGTCGCCGTCACAGACTTCGATCATGCGGCTGAGGGCGTGCTTCTTGGGGCTAACGCCTTCGGGAATCTCGGTGATGGTCAGAACGTGGAAGTTTTCCGGGTAACGCTCCGCGTATTCCGCCAGAATTTTCGGGGTTTCGTCGTTGCTGCGGTCGTCTGCGACCCAGACTTCCCAGAATCCGGTGTAGGCCTGGGCCATGACTGAGTCCAAACAGGCGCGGATACCTTCTGCCTCGTTGCGGGCCGCAATCAGGATACTGACCTTGGGGGCGGGGGTTACGTCGCTATTGCCGCCGCGGACTTTTCCTAGGACGAAGAAAAAGCGGAACACCAGGCCCACGTAGTAGAGGCCGGTAATTCCGAGCAGGGCTATGACTATATATGTAACCACGTCAAAAATCATTTTTCGCAGCAAATGTAGTTCAAGTTCCTAGGGAACAAAAACCGGGGCTGCCTAAAAAGCCCGAGATTTTTAAAAAATAATGCACAAATGTGTATTAAAATAAGAAGACCCGGCCGTATTAGCCGGGTCTGTCTATATATAAGTGTCGAGGCAAAAAGCCGCTGTAGGTGCCGAGTCGAAACTGCCGCGGGCTTACAGAGCCTTAACGGTGTAAGCTTGCTTGAAGCTCTTGGAGGAGACCATCATGTGGAGAACTCCCTTTGCCTTGAGGGTAAAGCTTACGCTGCTGCCGTTGCTGACGATTTCCTGAACCTTGTTGCCCTGCATATCGAACACCTGGACCTTGAAGCTTTCGCCCATGCCGTTTACAACGGACATTTCCAGGCCGCTCTGGCTCATGGTGAAGGGAGCGAGGCGCAGTTCAGAATGGATGGCACTGACGATGGTGTCCTTCTTTGTGGTGTCAGCCGGCTTTTCAGCTTCCTTGATACCCAGATCCACGTCGGTCTTGGGGGCCTTCTTGCTCAGGATGTAACCCAAGGCGCCCACCATGGGAGCGTTCAAGTCGACGCAGACTTCGTTCACGTTCCACTTGGACTTGTCACCGCTATGGTTACCGTCGCTGAAGGCTCCAGCAATCATGCCACCCAGCAGCTTGTTCTTTTCGGGAACGTTAAAGTAACCGTTCACGTCGTTGTCCGGGTTTTCGTTGGCGTAGTAGCCACGGTGGTGCGGTGCGGTGGGAGCCTTTGCGCTATTGCGGGTAAAACCTACCACATAGGACTTCTTGTTACTATTGTCGCCCAGGAGATATGCAACGTTCTTTTCAATAACGTCATCGTAGTCGGCGTCGCCGGAAAGCTTCGAGTAAAGGGCGTAAAGGAATGCGCCGCCAGACGGGGTACGTACGGAGAAAGAACCACCACCGCCGGTTTCACGCATAAAGATTCCATTGGAGTTCTTTTCGTAATTAGCGTAAATGTGGTCTAGGAGGTACAAGGCGTCACGGTAGCTTCCGCCTGGAGACAGATCAAGAACGTACTGGCCCATTACGACGGAAAGAGGAACCGCGCTAGCGTAGTTCAAACGAGTGTCTGAACCCTTGGCGAATGCAATCTTGTCAAAGTACTTTTCTGCGTCGGACTCGTAGGTCTTGTCCTTGGTAGTACGGTAAAGTTCGAGAGCGGCCAGGAATACGCCGTCGGTGGTTCTGCCATCCCACCAGCTGGATTCGTAGAAACCGGCGGAATTGGTGACGCCGCTATGACTCTTGGAATAGGAGTATGCAGTTTTTGCAGCAGCCAGGTACTTGGTGCGGTTGGATTCATCGGGGTCAACGCGTGCCATCACGGCGAGCATTGCTGCTGCCATACCGGGGGTGTAGCTGTCGTTTGCGTTGCCGGTAATGGAACGGTTTTCTCCGCCTTCGCCAGAACCGAGGGTACTCATCTTGCCCGGGGTCACCCACTTGGTGTGGTCTGCGTTACCGTCGCCTTTGACAGTGACGAATGCGCTGGAGCTGATGGCTGCCTTTACCCAGAAGTCTGCTTCGTAGCGGAGTTCTTCCAAAAGGTCGCGGATCTTGTTGGGCTTGCCGCCTTTACGGGTGTAATCGTTGGCGGCCTTATAGTCGGAATAGTCACCGGTGTAAAGGTCATAGAAACCTTCGGTGAATTCAGCATAGGATAGGGCTAGTATGTAGGAGGAAAAACCCTGGGACTGACCATACATCACGTGGTCGCCACAGTCGAACCAACCACCGGAAACATCCTTGCCCTGGTAGTTGTCCTTAGTAAAGCTGGTAGTGTAGTTTGTGCCGAAAGAAAGCCAGTTGGGCCCCTTACCGGAACGCTGGGCTCCGTAGAAACGGGTTGTCATCCATGCGGCTTCAACGTAGTCGTCCGTGCTAAGCGCGGCAAGGGAGTCTACTGTGGCGAGGCCAAAGCAAGCGAGACCTGTCATCAAAATCTTTTTCAATTTCATATACTCTCCGATTACTCCAAAACACCTGTTTTGCAAAGATACCTTATTTGGCGAGCCTTGCTAGGGTTGTGGAACGAAAAGAGAACATCTTTTTTTTGAAGTGTAATTTTATTTAAACACTCTTGAGAATTATGGCTTCTAGAGGCTTCATGTCGATGTCGAAATTTTCCCACTGGAATTTTGTTGCGGATTCAGAAAGGTTGACCGCTACGATCCAGGATTCGTTCAACAGGGTTCTCTTAAAGGCAAAAATTTGTTTGTGGTCGGGGATTATGGCTTCGAAGGCGCCTTCCAAAAGGACGGGCGACTGATTGCGCAACTGGATTAAATTCCTGTAATAGCTGAGTACGGAGTTTTCGTCCGCGGACTCGGTCTCCACGTTGAGGGTAACGAAATTCTCGTTCACAGGTAGCCAGGGCTTTCCCGTGGTAAAACCTGCGTTTGCACTTGAACTCCACTGCATGGGTGTGCGGGCGTTGTCGCGGCTGAAAAGGTGCACGAACTCAAGAGCCTGCTTTTCGCTGAAGCCTTCCTCCAGGGCGAACTTGTACTGGGCCTTGGAATTGACTTCATTATATGTGTCGATGGAATCCCATTTCACGTTGGTCATTCCCAGTTCCTGGCCTTCGAAAATAAAGGGCGTGCCTCGCAAGGTGAACATCAGTGTTCCGATGGCCTTGGCGGCAAGAGCTGGATCTGCGGCAGGGGAGAAGTAGTTGTTGATGCAACGGGGCTTGTCGTGGTTCTCGAAGAATACCGGGTACCATCCGTTTTGTGCGGTGGCTTTCTGGCTTGCTATCAGCGCCTTCTTGAAATCCATAATGCCGAAGGGACCTGGCTTGCACCAAAGCTCCACATCGTGAAGGTGGCCGAATTCAAACAACATATCGAATGCGCCCTGATCGCCGACCCAGTACTTCAAGTCCTCGGGGCCGACGCCGTTGGCCTCTGCCACGGTGAACACGTTCTTACCTTCGGTAACGTTCTTTTTGAACTCGTATAGAAAGTCAAGGATACCGCTGGTATTTACAGTCATGGTGTGGACGCTTACAAGACCATCCCCCGCGTCCGGCTCGCCATCCCTAAAGTCCTGAGGCTTCTTGATGTAGGGGATGGCGTCGATTCTGAACCCGCCAACGCCCTTGTTTATCCAGAAGTTCGCAATGTCGTAAAGGGCCCTTCGTACGTCATCGCATTCCCAGTTCAGGTCGGGCTGTGCGGTTGCAAACGTATGCATATAGTACTGGCCTCGCTCTTCGCTCCATTCCCACACGGAGCCTCCGAAAATTCCACGCCAGTTGTTGGGCGGGCACCTGCGCAGTTCGCCGGTAGCTTCGTCCTTTACAAGGCGAGGGTCGCGCCAGATGTACCAGTCACTTTTTTCGTTGGTACGGCTGGACTTGGATTCCTGGAACCACTTGCATTGGTCGGAAGTATGGTTGAACACCAGGTCCATCACGATCTTGATGCCGTGGCGGTCCGCCTCTCGGATCAGGTTGTCCATGTGGTCCATGGTGCCGAAAATGGGATTGATGTCGTAAAAATCGGACACGTCGTAGCCGTTATCCACCATGGGGGAGGCGTACACCGGGGTAAGCCACAGGGCCCCAACCCCCAGGGACTCCAGGTAGCCCAGTCGGGACTGGATTCCCGCCAGGTCGCCGATGCCGTCGCCGTTGGAATCCTGGAAACTGCTGGGGTATATTTCGTAGGCGATGGTTCGCTTCCACCAGTCCGTGGCCTGCTCGCCGGAATTCTTGAAATTTGTCCGATTTTCAATCATAGTGACCTAAATCTATGAACATTATGGCTCTATATTGACTCAAAATTGGGTTTTTACTAAATTTGTGCCACTTTGAGATTCGATATTGCACAAACACTGACTGAACCCGAAGACCGCCAGGTGGTCTGGTCCCATGCCGACGCCCCTGAACTCTTCGACGAACTGCACCTAAAGGGCGATCTGGTAGCTCAGGTGCTGGTTAGCCCCGAAGGCGACAACAAGTGGCTTGTGACTGGCTCTATCTCTGGCGTTCAGACGCTGACCTGCTCCCGCACACTGGAACCGTTCGACCGACCCTTCTCCACTGAAATCGTGGTCGAAGTGGAACGTATCCAGGTGTCCAAGCAAGAACTGGATGAGGAGGACGTAGACGTTTATGCCTACAAAATCCCCCTGGGGCAGTACTTCGTCGATGTTTCCGAGTGCGTTCGTGAGCTAATTATACTGCAAGAACCGCAAGCACCCGTGAAAAATCCCGACGAAGATTTTATCTTTGTAACAAACAACAAGCCAGAAGAGGAAGCCGACGGCGAAAAACCCTTGGATCCCCGCTGGGAAAAACTCAAAGCTCTTAAGAGCAAAATGGAAAACAGGAGTTAAAAATGGCAGTACCTAAAAGAAAAACTTCCACCGCTCGTCGTGACAAGCGTCGTACCCACTGGAAGATGGAAGTGCCCGCTATGGCTACTTGCGATCATTGCGGTTCCGTAAAGCGCCCGCACCGTGTGTGCCCGGTTTGCGGTTACTACAATGGTGTCGAAGTTGTCGACATGAAGGCTGAAGCCTAATTTTTAGTGTATATTAAGGTAAGTCCCGGTGTATCCGGGGCTTACCTTTTTTTCTCTAAGGGACCTTTTATAAGGGTCAAAAGTTTTTGATGTATAAGGAAGTCTACCATGGTTAAAGTAGCTCTGGATGCCCTGGGTGGCGATTTTGCCCCCGACGTAGTGATCGATGGCGCTATTAACGCTGCCAATAAGGATGCCGATCTGCATATCGTTCTGTGCGGACCTGAGGCCGAGGTCAAGGCTGGTCTTGCAAAGCGCGGTTATACCGGCAACGGTATTTCTGTGGTCGATGCACCGGAGCCGGTCGCCATGGACGAACATCCTGTCATGGTTCTCAAGAAGAAGCCCAACTCCGGTCTGGTGACCTGCGTTGCTCTTCAGAAGAAGGGCATGGTTGATGCTTCCGTCAGTGCTGGTAACTCCGGCGCTATGATGGCCAGCTGCCTTATGCTTCTTGGTAAGACCACCGAAAAGTTTGGTCGTCCGCCTATCGGCTGCGTGATTCCCACCGCTGAAAAGCCCATCGTCCTCGTGGATGCTGGTGCCAACGTAGACGAACGCGCATCTGTTCTCGTTGACTTTGCCATCGCCGGTTCTGCCTTTGCCGAAACTTACTTTGGTCGCGAAAAGCCGAAGGTCGGTCTGGTGAACATGGGCGAAGAAGAACACAAGGGTCCCGCAGTTTGTCAGGAAGCCTACCAGCTCCTGAAGAACGCTCCCGTGAACTTCATCGGCAACATCGAAGGTGAAGACCTGATCATGGGCAAGGCCGACGTGGCTGTTACCTCTGGCTTTACAGGTAACGTAATCCTCAAGATGATCGAAGGCTTCTACGAAATGCATCACAAGATGTTCGGCAACATCGATTCCGAAGCTGGCCGCAAGTTCGACGAAATGTGGGACTACCGCATGACCGGTGGCGCCTTGCTCCTGGGTCTCAACGGTACCGGCATTATCGCTCACGGCCGTTCCGACGCTCTGGCAATCGAAAAGGCTGTTGAAGTGGCTGCCAAGTATGCACGCCTCGGCGTGGCCAAGGCTGTGAACGCTCGTTTGTCTGAAATCAAGGACGACGCTACCGCTGCAGCAGCAGCGGAAGTTCCTCAGGCTTAATTATCCTGAGTGTCAATTTTCCCCTTGATACGCCTTTTGCGTATCATTATCATTTAAACTTGGGAATGGGAGCCCTCACCATGAGGGTTCCCGAGAATCTTTTTTGGGGAGAATTGTTTAGGAGATTGGTGTTACTCCACCATTACACAACGGACGGAAAGACCGTTTGTTTTATCTACAGCACTTAGTTGGAAACTAGTTCCTGTATTACTCGTGGAGGATACTTTACCCCTAGTAGGAATACCTTCTTCAGGATAATACCAATATGTAATTGCATTTACATCTTCAAATCGATTGTTCCACAAATACCCAGCACCAACCAAAGAGTATCCAGTAGTATTATAACCACCAAATCTATATTCAGATCGAACACCCTTGATACCATCCTCATTTCCATCTGCATGGACTATGGTGTACATATCGTTATAGGTCAGCAAACGCCAGCCCTCGGGGCAAATGCCCTGATGGTTTTCCTGAATCAAATCGGCGCAACTTTCCGTATTGCAGCGGCTAGGCAAAGCCATCATTTCTGCCCACTGGTAAAGACCGCCATACTTATCGCAATTGGTGGTGTCGTTATCATAACAATAACGTTCAATCTTGGAATCATCTTCCTGGTTTGTTCTTCCGCGGACCATTTCACCAATATTCAGGTTTTCGGCCATGACGGTCACAGAATTAGCCTTGTAACTGGTATCCCTACCTGTAATGGTGATATAGTAGTAGCTACGGCCAGTACGTTCATCAGTAAACTGCTTGTACACGCCGTCTTCATACTTTGCTTTTGACAAGAATTTTGCATGATCAAACGGCACGTACGAGCTGCTGCTGGAAATCTTCACAGAGCTGGAAGAAGATTTCACAACAGAGCTACTACTAGATTCTTCGACTGCGGCGGAGCCACCGCTCAGAATGACATCAGAAGAGCTGCTGCTCTTTACGGAGCTGGAGCTGCTCTTGGCTTCGCTGGAGGAAGAGGATTCCTTGGCGCTGGAAGAGGACTTCACAACGGAGGAACTGGATTCTTCCACAGAGGAGGAGCCTCCGCTAAAAATGACATCAGAAGAGCTGCTCAGAATGACGCCTGAGGAAGAGCTGTCAATTTCGTCGTCCCTAGCGCTTGAGCCGTTATCGCCTCCGCAGGCAATAAGCATGATCGCGGCGATGGACAACATAAACAGATATTCGATCATATGTTCTCCTAACTTTCTCTCTAAAATATAATAAATGCCCCGATGAACAATCACCGGAGCCTTTTAATCAATGTTCAGTAGCAGGTTTAGCTTTGGGCTTTCCCGGAGGCAATCTTGTCCGCTAGTTCCTGCACTTTTTCAAGAGGAAGCTTGAGAACGCGTGCAACACGATCCACAGAATCACCATCACGAAGGAATGCTTCGGCGTCACCCAGTCTCGCTTCCTCACGGCCTTCGCGGCGGGCGGTTCCGATTCGTGTCTTGATTTCAGCCTCTGTGACCATACCTGCTGCAATCTCCTTGATAAAGTTCTTCTCGAGGGCGTTCACCATCATCCGGCGGTAGACATCCGCAATGACGGGATCCTTCGTCTTGGGGGCGTCCTTCGCGGAAGCCATCCTGGTGAAGAGTTCCAGCCATTCCGTCTCGGCGGTGTTCAGGTTCAAGACCTTCGCATCCACCTTGCAAAGATCAACAACAATATACCTTTTTTTGTCATAAACCGGCAAGGCGTCGGGGTCACCGATGCTAGAAAAGCGGAAGAGGCCCAGTTCCTCGCGGTAGCATTCACAAAAACGGACCGGGAAATTGCAGATCCAGATGCTGTAGGTGGAGGGCATCAGGTAGGGGTGATCCTCCTTCTCGGTCTCGGTACGCTGGCTGTCAAAGTGAATCTTGGATTCGATGGAGAGCTGACTTGCATAAAGCTCCACACGGTCCACAAAATCCTCGTGAGTCGCCCGCTGCATCTCCAGATCCACGTATTCTTCGTTGTTGAGTTTCGCGTGTACGTCAAAGCGGACCTCCTCCACATCGATTGCGGAAGTCAACGTCGACGCAGGCTTCTTGCGCTCGATACTCACGATTTTGCGTTCCTCGGGCAGGTGCAAGATTGCGTTCAAGAAATGGATTAGAGTTGCATCCTTCGAAAAGATTTCCTTGAAGACCCTGTCCCGGGTCGGATCCAGGAACGTATGCTGCTTTAAAATTTCAACTTGCTTTTCGACTTTTTCCTCAAAAGTTGCCATAGTTTTATCCAGGCGGGAACGCCCCCGCAATAGCGTAAGGCGGATTCGCCCTACATACTATAACACGTTTGAAGCAGTCGAAAATTTCACGATTTTAGGTAAAATAATTGTAAAAACTCAAGTAGGTTTTCATCACCATCTGCATTCAATTCCCTTAAACTTTTCGGCGGAATCGCTTAACAGAGATGTTACAGAATCAATTTTTTCAGAGATGCCAAGAGAAGAAATGTCAAAGCTTGAAATGGAATCAATAGCCTTTGTAACTTCATCACCGATTGTCGCAGACAGACTCTCAAACTGTTCTGCATAAGCATCCAGTTTTTCCACCTCAAAACTAGTG
This sequence comes from Fibrobacter sp., assembly GCA_024398995.1. GTDB lineage: Bacteria > Fibrobacterota > Fibrobacteria > Fibrobacterales > Fibrobacteraceae > Fibrobacter. The sequence continues at coordinate 19,930 of JAKSIE010000017.1, read as the reverse complement.
GCCGCGTCCATCATTAAGCGTGGTTCTAGATTTTCGATCTTAAAGTTCTTCTTAGAATTTTTTCTTGCCTTAGAAGACTTGGAAGAGGTGTTCTTGGAGGACTTACGGGAGTTGTTGTTCATTGAACGCCTGCGGCGTTAGCGGCGTCACTCGGTCATAAAATCAAGTGAACTTGATTTTGCGACGCTCGTTTAGCACGCTATTTAGACATGAGATTAGCCTTTGGCATGCTCTTGCATGCTTATTATTAAAAAGTTTGGGGAGATCCCAGGTATTCGCCTGGGATGACACGCACAATGGGAAGCCCTCTATGGAGGGTTCCCTAGATTATTTTTTGGGGATGTATTAGGAGATTGGAGTTATTCCACCATTACACAACGGACAGATGCACCTAAAAGTTTTTTGTCTATGGAATTTTCTGTGGGATCTGATTGAGGGGTGTTTGTAATGACAACCATTCCGGCATACCGATCAACCTTTGTTCCAAGAGATTCCCTAGGATAGAAGAAACTTGCAAATTCAGTCAATCTTACGAATGTACCATTAGTTTCTCTATAACCAGCTCCGGTAAGGGACAGACCTGTGGTGTTGAAACCATTAAAACTTGCTGAACGCAACCCTTTCAATCCGTCTTCGTTGCCCTTAGCATGCCACGCGATATAAAGATCATTATAGGTCATCAAGCGCCAGCCGGTGGGACAGATTCCCTGGTGAATTTGGTTTGCAGGAATCGAATCTGCACAGCTTTCTATGTTACAACGGCTGGGCAACTGCATCATTTCGGCCCACTGGTACAAGCCACCATATCGATCACATTTGGTGGTATCGTTGTTGTAACAGAAACGTTCAATAACATCATCATTTTCTTGAACATCTTCGCCATCAATCATCACACCGATATTCAAATTTTCTGCCATGATTGTAACGGAGGCGTCGTTACCACTGGTGTCCACACCGTCAATTGTTATGTAATAATAGCTGCGGCCATTACGTTCATCAGTGAATTGCTTGTAAGGATCCACCGCAAAATGGCTGCGCCCCAGGTCACTAGTATGGTCATAAGGCTCGTAGCTGCTGGAAGAGAGCTTCACACTAGAGCTGCTGCTCTTGGCGGAGCTAGAAGATGACTTCACAGAGCTAGAAGAAGACTTGGCGCTAGAGCTGCTGCTCTTGGCAGTGCTAGAAGAGGACTTGCTCTCCGAGCCTTGACACTGCGCCTCGGCAATGTCGATGCAAGCATCGCCGCTGCTCTCGGCTTGCGAGCCAATCACTGAGCTGGAAGATTTTGCAGAAGAGCTCGAGGCTGCAGAAGAGCTGCTCTTTGCTGCGCTGGAAGAAGAGCTTTCTTCCTTCTTTACAACCCAGCCCCACTTGTTGAGTTCTTCGTCGTGAATGCAGACCAGTTCGACGTCGCTGTCGTAGTTGTAAGAAAGCTCGCCTTCGCGGTTTTCGTCACACTTGCAGCTCAAGGCATCAGCCAAGGTGTAAATGTCGCAGACGTACTTTGCTACGCTGGAGCTAGAAGATTCCTTAGCAGAGCTGGAAGATTCCTTATCGCTAGAGGAGCTATTCTTTGTGCTAGAGGAGGATTTTTCCTCGTCAGCAACGCTGCTAGAGGAATCGTCGTCCCTAGCGCTGGAGCCGTTATCGCCACCGCAGGCAATAAGCATGATCGCGGCGATGGACATCACGGCAAGATTCTTGAATATATCCATATGTTCTCCTAATTTATTCCCAGAAAAAAGATATAAACATTCAACAAAAAGGCTCCAGGGCTAGGCCCGTCCCGATGATGTTTTGCGTAAAATATAAAATCCTTGACCTTGTTCTAATGCGCTTAATCCTTTGATGCTCAAAGAGATAGCCTTTTTGGCGACGTAAGCCTTTAGACACCTTTTTATATCATTGAATTTGAACTTGACCCTCCTGTTTGCGGTATGATTTTTGTAATTTTGTGACGTATATTACAAGTCGTTGTTTACACTAAGGAAATAACAATGTCCAAGACTATTCTTCTTTTCCCTGGCCAGGGCGCACAGTACGTCGGTATGGGCCAGACCCTCGCTTCTACTTTTGAACCTGCAAAGAAGATCATGCAGGAAGCTGACGAAATCCTGGGCTTCTCTCTGTCCAAGCTCATGGCTGAAGGTCCGGAAGATGTTCTCAAGAGCACCGACAATACTCAGCCCGCTCTTTTCACCGTGTCCGCAATGGTCATGGAACTCCTGAAGTCCGAAGGTTTTGAATTTGACTACGTTGCAGGTCACTCCCTGGGTGAATACTCTGCAATCTATGCCGCCGGCGGTTTCAGCTTTGCCGACGGTCTCCGCCTGGTCCGCACTCGCGGCGAACTCATGGCCTCTGCCGGTTCCAAGAACCCGGGTGCCATGGCCGCTATCATGGGTCAGGAAGAAGCTAAGATTCTGGAACTCTGCGAATCCGTGAAGGATGCTGGCGTCGTGGTTCCCGCAAACATCAACTGCCCGGGTCAGATCGTCGTGTCCGGTGCTCAGGAAGGCGTTGCCAAGCTCTGCGAAAACTGCGGTGCCGCCGGTATCAAGGCTATTCCTCTGGCTGTGTCCGGCGCTTTCCACTCTCCGCTGATGCAGTTCGCTCAGCCGGGTCTCGCCGAAGCTATTGCAAAGACTACCTTCAACGATGTGGCTAAGCCGGTTATCGCTAACGTGATCGCTGAACCTGTCACCTCCGGCAAGGAAATTGCAGACCTGCTGGTCCGCCAGCTGGTATCCCCGGTCCGCTGGAACGACTGCATGAACAAGGCTATCTCCCTCGGTGTAACCCAGGGTGTTGAAGTGGGTTCCGGCAAGGTTCTCATGGGCCTCATGCGCAAGATCAGCCGCGACGTGAAGGTCACCCCCGTCGAAACCATCGAAGCATTTGCAGCCCTGAAGGGCTAATTAGTAAACAGTGGTTAGTAAACAGTGATTAGTAAATCGCAGAAAGAAAATCGCTAATCACTAACCACTAATCACTAACCACTTTTTTTCAAGGATTATAATTATGGGTAAACTTACTGGTAAGAAGGCAATCGTTACTGGCGCTTCCCGCGGTATCGGTCTGGCTATCGCAACTGAACTGGCACGCGAAGGTGCCGATGTGGCCATCCTTTCCACCTCCGTCAAGGAAGACTTGGCTAACCAGTTGAGCGCCGAACTGGGCGTGCAGGTCAAGAGCTATGCTTGCGACGTGGGCAACTCCGAAACCGTGCAGAATGTGTTCAAGCAGATCATTACCGACATGGGTACCGTAGATATCCTGGTGAACAACGCAGGTATCACTCGCGACGGTCTCCTGATGCGCATGAAGGACGAAGACTTCGACGCCGTCATCCAGACCAACCTCCGCTCCGTGTTCCTTTGCACCCGCGCCGTGGCTCGCACCATGATGGGCAAGCGCGCAGGCCGCATTATCAACATTACCAGCATCAACGCTATCCGCGGTCAGGCTGGACAGGCCAACTATGCCGGTGCTAAGGCTGGCGTTATCGGCATGACCAAGTCCAACGCCATGGAATTCGCTTCCCGCGGCATTACCGTGAATGCTGTGGCTCCTGGCTTTATCGGCACCGACATGACTGCCAAGATGGACGACGCTACCAAGGAAAAGTACGCCGCTTCTATCCCCCTGCAGCGCATTGGCAACCCCGAAGATGTGGCCAAGGCAGTGGCATTTTTGGCATCCGACGACGCTTCCTACATTACCGGACAGGTTTTGGGCGTTGACGGTGGCTTGAACGCTTAGTTAATTTTTACTATATTAAACACAAACACTTAATCCAACAAATGGAGAATAAAATGAACGAAGAAATTTTTAAGAAGGTTGTCGACGTTATCGTTGCCAAGCTCGAAGTTAAGGCTGAAGATGTGAAGCCGGAATCCGAATTCGGTAACGACCTCGGTGCTGACTCCCTCGACCGCGTTGAACTCGTCATGGCTCTCGAAGACGAATTCGAAGTCGAAATCCTCGACAGCGATGCAGAAAAGTTCCAGAAGGTTGCTGACGTTGTTGCCTTCATCGAATCCAAGAAGGCATAATTAATTGTCATTCTAGGTTCTCTTGAACTTAAAAAGGTGATCCTTAAAGGGTCACCTTTTTTGTCATCCCGGACTTGCCTAGACTCTGTCATCCCGGACTTGATCCGGGATCTCCTTTTTATTTAACTTTGTAAAAACAAAACCGCGGCCCAATCCGCAGTCCACAAAGGAGACAAATTTGGGAAACGAAAACCTGTTGCATAAAGTTTTAAAGCTCTGGTTTCGCCAGAAGTCCGGTGACGGGCTTGAGGCGAAGCTCGGGTACCAGTTCAAGGATCCAGAACTGCTGGCTCACGCCCTAGTCCACCGTTCTTTCCTTATGGGCAAGGACATGCCCTATGAAAGTAACAACGAACGCCTGGAATTTTTGGGCGACTCCGTGCTGAACATGCTTACCACGGAATACCTCTACAAGATGTACCCCGACGATCCGGAAGGCGACCTTTCCAAGCGCAAGAGTGCCATCGTCTCTGGCCACGCCTGCGCCCAGTCGTCCGAGGCTTGGAGCCTGAGTGAGTACGTCAAGGTGGGAAAGGCCGAAGCCAACATGGGTGGTCGCGGCATGGAAACGATTCTTGCCGATGCCTATGAAGCTGTTCTCGGGGCGGTGTACCTGGATGGCGGGTTGGAAGATGTCCGCACCATTTTGAACAAGTTCCATTTCCCTCGCATTCCTGAGATTATCAGCGCTGCAGACTTTGTGAATCACAAGAGCGCCCTGTTGGAATATGCCCAGGGAGTTTTGCGCACGGTTCCGGAATATATTCTCGTTGCTGAAGAAGGCCCGGAACACCAGAAGGTCTTTACTACCGAAGTCCATGTGAATGGCAAGACTTACGCCCAAGGTTCCGGCCCCAACAAGAAAAAGGCTGAACAGGAAGCTGCCCGCTTGACTCTGGAAATGCTGAAGGCCGAGGCAGAAGCCAACAAACCTGCCGATGCCGCGAACTCCAAAACCAAGAAACAGCGCCACGTGGGATTACCCTAACTGACTGTCATCCCGGCCAAGTAAACTGTCATCCCGGCCAAGTAAACTGTCATCCCGGCCTTGAGCCGGGATCTCCTTGAGAAAGAATATGAAACTCTATAAGAACGTAATTACTCTAGCTGCAGTAACAGCATTGGCTTTTGGTCTTGTTGCTTGCAATGACTCCAAGGAATCCAAGGGCGGAAAGAAAGCTGCTGCTGTTTCCGAGGCGGACTGCCCGGTTATTCCCCAGGATCCCGAGGCCACAGGTGAATTCGACCCGGTGGCCGGCAAGGACGCCCGCGCCTGCGGAAGTATTACCCTCTGGGGTTCCGCTATGCCCAAGTCCTTCAACATGTGGGAAGACTACAACAGTTTTTCTGCGGAACTCATGAGCATGATGTTCGAGCCGCTGGTCAGCCTTCACAGCACCGAAGACAAGGAAGTTGGCATCCTTGCTGACAGCTGGACCGTTGGCGAAGACGGCAAGACCTTCACCTTCCATGTGGACCCGCGAGCCAAGTGGAGCGACGGCAAATCCATCACCGCAGAAGACGTCCAGTTCTACTACGATGTCATCATGGACGAAAAGAACCTGACTCCCATTTTCAAGGTGGGTCTCAGCCGTTTCGACCGCCCGGAAATTGTGGACAGTTTGACCATCAAGATGGTGGCCAAGGAAATCCATTGGGGTAACTTCTGGGAAGCCGCTGGTATGCTGGCGTTCCCCAAGCACGCCTGGCAGAGTAAGGACTTTAACCAGATTCGTTATGATTTCCCGGTGGTTTCTGGTCCGTACATCATCAAGACTTTCCGTGAAGATCGTTATGTGGAACTTGCCCGTCGTGCAGACTGGTGGGGCTTCAAGAAGAACTGGAATCGCGGAAAGTACAACTTCCAGAAGATCCGTTACCGCTTCATGAATGACCAGACCAAGGCTCTGGAAGCTTTCAAGAAGCAGGACTTTAACGTCTACGCCATTTACACCAGCAGCATCTGGATGAAGCAGACTGATTTCGACGCTGTGCAGAAGGGCTGGGCTGTAAAGCAGCGCGTCTTCAACAAGGAACCTATCGGATTCCAGGGCATGGCCATCAACCTGCGTAAGCCCCAGTACCAGGACGTTCGTGTCCGCCGGGCCCTGAACTTTATGCTGAACCGCGAAGCCATGAACGAAAAGTACATGTACGGCCAGTACTTCTTGCAGAACAGCTACTACCCGGACTTGTGGCCCAACAACACAAACCCCACGGCCACCATGTACAAGTTTAACCCGGATTCCGCCCGTGCCCTTTTTGCTGAAGCCGGCTACAAGGTGAATGGCCAGGGCGTTCTTGAAAAGGACGGCAAGCAGTTCTCCATCAACTTTATTACTAGCAGCGAAGACTTGCGTCATTTGACTCTCTTCCAGGAAGACCTGAAGAAGATCGGTGTGGTGGCAACCATCGAACAGATGTCCCATAGTACCTTGCGCAAGCGCCTGGACGATGCGGACTTTGACCTTTACTGGGTGAACTGGGGCGCAGGTCGTTTGCGTGATCCTGAAGCTAGCTGGCATTCCTCTACCGCAATGCAGAAGGGAACCAATAACCTGAGCGGCTTGCAAGATGCCGTGGTGGATAGCCTTATCAACTTGCAGAAGACCGAGTTTGATTTGGCCAAGCGTAACGAAATCCTGAAGGCACTGGACAACCGCCTTTCTGAAATCGTGCCCTACGTTCTGATGTGGCAGTGTGACCATCACCGCATTCTCTACTGGAACCGCTACGGCATGCCCGAAAAGGTGTTGGACAACTTCAATCGTGAAGACGCCATCCCTGTTTACTGGTGGGTGGACCCGGCGAAGTCTGCCGCCCTCGACAAAGCCATGAAGGCTGGCGAGGCACTGCCCGTTCCTGAATACGATGTAAGATGATGCAGGGGGTTTGCGATAGATAAGGAAAAAGGCACCACCATAGTGGCGCCTTTTCTGCTGCTTAATATGTTGATTCCGTTTAGAAGTTAAACTGGACGCTTGCGTTAACGTGGCCGGAGAAGGAATTCTCGTGTTTAAATTTTCCGAAGCCTGCAGTGAAATTTCCGACCAGGCTAACGTTCTTGTTAAAGATTGCTTCAAGGCCGAGCCATGCGGCTCCACTGAATTTGGCGATTTCGTAATCGTCTGATTCTTCCAAAGCCCAATTTCTTGCGATACTGGCGCCAGCCAACAGATTCAGCCTGTTGTCAATAAGATTGAAGCCGACTTCGCCCAAAGCCATTAACTCGGCCATGTCGTAATCAATATAGCCTTTTGCTGCTACACCGAATTTCGAGATGATGTTGGGGTTTTCGTAAACCTTTCCAAACTGTACCCCCAGCTCGGCGTTATAGTCATATTGGAAACGACTAGGTTCCCAAAAGGGAAGGCCGACTTCGGCAAACACAGACAACATCGGAATGACTTGGTAGCGGGCTTCAAGTACAGGGGCGCTTAGCGACACATCCATTTCGGCATCGGGGTCGAACAGGCCTCCGGCTTTGTAAAGACTTACGCCCAGACCTTCGATGGAAAGTTCCAGTGATTTGTTGAATATATACCGGAAGCTTACACCGTAGTGACTGTCGTGGCTTTCTTTTGCGGGCATGTTGGAAAACTCTCTGAAAAGTTTCATGCCGGTGCTTACTTTGACGCTTCCGTTCACATCCTGGGGCACAGGGTAAAGATCCCATTGGGCGAAACTTGCAGAAGCAACAAGTGCTAAGGTTGCAAAAACCTTCTTAATCATATAATCCTCCTAACTGGTTTGCCCCAAAGTACAAAAGTGTATTTCTAAAAACAAAAAAAGACGCAACTTTTTTTAGTTGCGCCTTAAAAATGCCGTTCAGTGGCGTTTTTCTTAGAAATTAATGCCTGCGCCCAGGTAGATTCCCCAGGCGTCTCCGTCCATCATAGAGAACCAGTCGTAATGGTCATGGTAGCCTCTGTAACGCTGGTTGCGGTAAATGAAGTGCATTTTGACGAAGATTTCCTTGGTCACGTCGTAAGATCCGCCGAACCAGAGGTTGAACTGGGTGGAACCATTGTCGTCGTAGCCGTATTCGGTGTGTCCGTCATCCCATTCGCTTTCGAAAATTCGTAACTTGAGCTGGAAACCGCCATAGGGTGTGAGACCGACTTTGGGAATGGTATAGCCGGCTTCGATGCCGACATGCATCTCAAGGCCTCGTTCAAAATGGTCGTGCTCAAATCCCCAGAGGATACCGGCTTCGGAGCCGATCTTGAAGCCGGGAACCTTGGTATCTACGGAAAACTGTGCGCCCAGGTAGATAGAAAATTCGTTTTTGGAGGGAGGATTAGTTTCGCCGCCGTCGTGTTCGGTTCTGCCGGTGGGAAGGTTGAAGTCGATAAAGGCCGTAATCATGGGGTCGATTGCGAAACGTCCGCCGATGGTCAGGTCACGAACGCCGTCGCCACCATTGACGCACTTGTAGCAGTCGCGTTCATTCCAGAACTGGTAACCCCAATTCTGCACAGAAAGTTCGAATTTCTGCAGGAGAAAAACTCGGGCACCAACCGCCAGGCCCATCTGAGACCAGTCATCATGTCCGTTGAAGTGCTTGTCGTAAGCGTCGTAGTAGAAACCTGCCTCAACAGTTCCGACGCCTTCCTTGGGAATAGGGTAGTAGTCCCAGGTTGCAAAGCTTGCAGTGACTATGAGTGCCAACAGTAGGGCGATTTTCTTGAACATTCAAAACTCCTTGAGAATGCTTTTGCTTTTGACCAAAATTTAATAAAACAAAATAAGCCCACCGCTGTTGCGGCAGGCTTTTAAACTTGACTAGCCTAAGCTATTAGAACAGCCAAATGGAAGCACCCAGAGCGAACTGGAGGTTCTTTCTGTCAGACATCGGAGAAGAAAAACCTGCGAATGTCTTGTCCTGGAAAATATCGGTGATACCCAGGTTTACGCGGAAGTCCAGGTCAATGGCAGAAATGATGTTGGTGCCAAGACCGAAGGACAGGCCGAATTCGAAGGTGTTTATGTCGAAGTCGGTGGTTTTTTCAATCTTTCCGGTTTTTGCAGTTTCACTTGTGGACAGGTTGAAGTTGAAAGACGGACCAGCTTCGATGTAGAAGAGGCCAAGAAGTTCGCAACGGATCATAACGGGAATGTCCAAGGCCCATTCGGTCATGGAATATTCATCGGTGACCTTTTCCTTAACTTCGTTGCCGGTGTTACGCATATCAATCATAACTTCCGGAGTAATGGAAATGGGAGAGTCCTTGAATGCGATCTTTGCTGCGATACCGGCGTTAAAACCGACACCAGTGGTAACCTTTTCAGCGTTGTCACCCCACATGGTGCTCAAGTTGCCGCCAACACGGGGACCAAATTCGATTGCGGAAGCGGCAGAAACGAGAACAGCTGCTGCCAAAAGGATCTTCTTGAACATTTTTTACTCCTTGAGAAAAAGTTTATATGCAAAATATAGTACTCCAAGTTGGAATACTCAACCCGTTGAGAAAGGCTGTTGTGATATTCTTCACTTTTTGTGGAACAAATCACCCCAGTTCCCTTATTTGTAAGCTGTTGAGGCGGGGCTTACACAAATTTTGTGGGAAGTTGCACGTTTTTGCACGTTATTTTGGGAATTTGTTAAAAGTCACAAAACGGCGTTTTTTGACTAAAATCACTATAAATTCGACATAAATTAGGATATCTTTAATATGTAAATAAAAAGTAATCCGAGGAATTTATGAAGAAAGGTCATCTTTTAGCCAAATTAGCCGTGCTGGTCAGCTGCAGCATGGCTTTTGCCGTAAACGGATCTCAATTCTATAACCTGGCTGTAAAGAGTACTACTTCAGGCGTGGGTCCTGCCGTTCAGACTACAAGAACCCTGTACCTTTATCAGGCTGCGACTGCCTGTACCGCAGGCCAGGTCTATGGCGAAGGCAACTGCGTTGCTTCCGTCAAGGATACTCCCCAGGAACTTGCAAATCTCTTGCAGAAAAACTGGATTGACAAGAAGGATTACAACAATGCAGACTTGTTCCTGCGTTCCGACATTGACCTGGGTGAAATGTCTGCAAGGACTCCGGCTGGTAAGTGCGATGTGAACCATGTGGCTTTGCCTTCCCCTAAGGGTGTGAAGATTTATGCTTCCAACGGTAGCGCTACCCGCTATACGGTCAAGAATCTCTGCTACGTCAGCACAAACCCTATGACAGCTCCCTTTGGCTTGTTCTCTTCCTTGAACGAAGCCAATATGGCTGACTTTTCCATGAAGGGTGTCCGAATCATTGTCGGCGGCAGCACCAATGGTGCCGACTATTATCCTGTGGGCGGATTGGCTGGCGAGGCTGCCTTGACTACCATTGAAAACCCTGTAATGGAAGATGTTGAAATCGATGCTCCCTTCGCAGGTTCTGTGGTCGGTTTATTGAAATCTTCTACTGTGAAAAAGGCAACTTTCAATGACGATATTTTCGTGAGCAACAGTACCTCTATTGAAACGGGTTTCGCTGGCTCCAACTCCATTGAAAAAATTACCGATCACAAGATTTTTATTGGTGGTGTAGTTGGCGCAGCTATTCGTTCTGAAAGAGACGATGCGTCCTTTGATGCCATAAACGTTACCGTTAATGTTAAAAATCTGGCCAAGAACCAGGAATCCGCTGTAGGTGGTGTTGCTGGTTTGTACAGCACCATTGGCGAAACCATTACGGGTGTAAAAGTTAGCCGTAAAATCAAGTACGAACAGAGTGCCGGCGGTTGGGGTTGGGGTTATACAGCTCCTTCTACCCCTATCGATACTATTGAAAGCGTTATTTCCGGTGGTAGCTCCATGGGCGGTCTTTTTGGTGTAATGACTGTTTATCATGAAAATAATTCCCCGGTTCGTGGTAACTTTACCATGATGAACAGCTCCTTTGAAGGCATCATTACTGGAGCTTCAGTTTCTTCTACGGATCAGGCTGTTGGTATCATGGCCGTGGGCGGCCTTATCGGTTACGATTCCTTGATGGCCGGCATGTCCGTTACCATTTCTGGAAGTTCTGCTAATGCCGTGCTGGTTGACAGCGTTCGCTCTGCTGGTAATTATCATTACTATGCCGGCGGCCTTGTGGGGTACGGTGGTGCAGGCGCTTGCCGCAATGGCACCCAGGAACCGACGGATTTTATCTCCTTTGTGAATTCTAAGACCTCTGGTTCCATTGATCTTTCTGCTGCTCCTAAGACTTCCGGCGAAAGTTTGCACATGCAGAGTTTCGTAGGTGGCATTGTGGGTGCTGCTTGTTTGTCTTCTGGTACGGGCTTGAAGGAAAATTCCTCTTCTATGAAAATTTCCGTAAAGTCCAGAACTTCCGTAGATGAAAAGTACGTGTCCAATGGCGCAAATCTTTACGATTCCCTTTTTGTAGGTGGTTTGGCTGGTTACTTTAACACGGGCGTTGCTATTCCTGCGGCTCTGTCTATTTCCAAGTCTACTTTTGGTGGATCAATTTCTGTTGATGACAGCTTGAGCGTTTCTTACGTTGGTGGTATCGTTGGTAGTATGATGCAGCGTGTGAACAACTCCCAGGGTGGTAATGGCCATGCCGTGGAATTCTCCGGCGTTAAGGCCGAAGCTGCTTCTGGCAAGCTGATCGATTACAAGGTGAATGCCCCGAGCAAACCCTCCGTATCTCCTCTGATTGCAAACATTGGCGGTATCTGCGGCCTTTGCGATGAACTCTATACTTTGGAACTTTCCAATGTGAGAGGCTCTATTGAAGTCTCTGGAAACTTTGCAGGAGATTCCCTGTTGGTTGGCGGCCTTATTGGTAAGGCTTATGCTTCTGGTGTTCCTTATGCCCATATCCAAAAGGCTTTCGTCGACGGCGACGTTATTGTGCCGGATATGCCTGAACAGACGAAGGTAGGCTTCTTGGTAGGTTCTTCGAACTTCAATACAAACTACAATGTTAAATCTGCTTACCATTATGGCGCCTCCGACAAGACTGTTACAAAGCCTTTCGGTAGCCTTCTCTATAGGGGTAATGAAGGCTCTAACGATTGGATGGCTGATGTAAGTGTTTCCTACGTCGTAAGAAACGCTGAAACGGAAAACATGAATGCAATTCAGTTTAACGGTACAAAGACCTTGAGCCAGATGCAGAACGATGAATTCCTGGCATTCCTGAAGACTCCGTTCTCTACCGAGAAGAACCCGGGTTGGAACAAAGTCATTGGTAAGTATAATGACCTGCCTTATGTGGAAGGTGAAAATCTGGGCTGCGCCGTTGGTGTGCTGACCGTAAACTTTGTTAATGCAAATAACGATCTGGTTGTTCCGCCCATGTGCGTGGCCTCGGGCGCCTTGATCCAGGTGGTGGATACCGCCAAGGTTCCCGTTCTGGACAGCACTCATTGTTCTGGCTGGCAAGTTCTTGATGCCAAGGGCGAACGGGTGGACTTTGATGCGACCTCGCCTATCACCAAGAATACAACGCTCTATGCTAAGTATTCCTTGAATACGTACACTGTTTACTTTAAGAAATCTGCTGGTGTAGATGGGACGATTGTTGCTGGACCCTATGTGAAGACGCATGGTTCTAGCATAACTTTGCCGAATGTCAAGCCTTATATGCTTGATTCTGTTGGATATCATTTTGTAGGCTGGAACGATACCGTTTCCTTCAAGTACATCGATCGTAACTTGGAAATTGTAGCGATGTATGAACCGGATGTAATCATCTATACCTACTTGGATAAGAATGGTGAATTCTTTGATGCTGATACCGTTTATGGAAACGATAGCCGCAAAGAACAGGCTGCACCGGAAACCGTTTACGATAACGAAAAGTACAAGTATGCATTCGATGGTTGGTACGTTGTGGAATCCGACAAGTACCCGGGCAATGTGTACCAGGCTCAATATACGGAATCCCTGATTGATTACTACATCACTTTCCAGACCATGGAAGGAAACCTGATTTACACGGATACGCTGCATTTCGGTGATTCTATCAAGTATCCGGACGCTCCCGAAATTTCTGGATTGAAGTTTACCAAGTGGGATCCGGCTCCTGAAACTGTTCGTGGTGATGCAATTGTAATTGCCCGCTATGAAATTGCAACTACTCCGCTGGATACTGCAATTGTTGTGACTCCTACAAAGCCCTCCAAGGCAACCCTCGCTGACACGGCCTTCCAGTCTACTGGTAATGCTTTCAAGGTGAAGTATGGTGTCAAGGATCTTGATACCACCGCCGTGACCACCGCAAAGTTGGTTGTTCGCAAGGGCAATGAAGTTGTACTCGACTCTGTCCTGGCCGAAGACGTGATGGATAGCTTCAACGCTGAATGGGAAAAGCTCTTTGCAGCTGCTGGCAACTACACCATCCAGGTAATCGTCGAAAACGGCAATTGGGTTGACTCCTCCTACAAGCAGAGCTACACTGTGGATTCCATTTACACTGTGGCTGCAAAGAACTGGCAAATGGTCGCCTTGTCTGCTTTGGAAACCGAGGCTGACGGATGGAGCCGTAGTGGTATCCTCTACTGGTGGGATGAATCCACTCCCATTGGCGAATACTGGCAGTATCGTACTTTCCGGGGTGGCGACGTTGATCCCACTCGCGGTTACTGGTTCGGTGCTTCTAAGGGCAATACCTTGACCATTCGCCCCGCCGCAGAGCAGAATGTTGAAGACATTGTTTGGAATTTGGACAACATCTACAGCGGTTGGAACATGGTGGCAAATCCCTATGGTTGGGCAATTGACCTGACTAAGGCTGACGACAACGGCGCTGGTGTAACTTACTACCAGTGGCTCCCCGATGCCGGTACTTATGCGGTAGCTACCTCCATTGGCCCCTACGAAGCCGTTTGGGCAAAGCTGGAGAAGGGCTCCTCTGCAAAGGTGATTGTTCCTGCGAATCCGTTCTATGAAGCAAACAAGGAAGATGTTTCTGTTGGCAAGAAGGCCGCTGCTCTCCGCAAGAGCCTTCGCAAGGTTTCCTCCAAGGGCTGGTCTGTAATGGCAACCCTTTCCGACGGAAATGGCAGAACCGACTTTATGAATGTCATTGGCGCAGGCGACAAGGATGATTCCGTTGGCGAACCTCCCGCAGGTATGGGTGACCATGTTAACCTTTCTGTGATGGATGGCAAGAAGGCCCTTGCTAAGTCCGTGAAGACCGTGGCTGATGAATACGAATGGATTTTCTCCGTGGCCGCATCTAGTGCTCGCGACGGTAAGCTTTCTTTCGATGGTGTTGAAGACTTGAATGCTCAGGGCCTCCACCTGTATGTCACCGTCGACGGCGTTACAAGCGAAGTCAAGGCTGGCGAAGCTGTAGCCGTGGCTCTGGCCAAGACCTCCAAGAATGTGGGCGTGCGTGTGGCTGCCTCTACAAAGGCTGAGGTTGCAGCCAAGCAGATCAGCGGTTTCCGCGCCGTTCAATCCGCTGGAGAACTCCAGATGCAGTTTGATGCCTCCAACGATCTGGCTGGTGCCTCCGTACACTATGCCCTGGTGGGCGTAAACGGTAAGAGAATCTCCTCCGGTTCCTTTACTGCAAACGGCGGCAGCAACTCCCTGGCAGTATCTGCCCCGAAGGCCGGCATCTACTTTATGCAGCTGAAGGTTGGCTCCCAGATGAGTTCCGCCAAGGTCCTGGTGAAGTAATCTTTTAAAACAAACGAATTTGGTTGTTGAGACGAAAAGACCCCGTAAATGCGGGGCCTTTTTGTTTGATTATGCTTGCATTTTTAAACAACCTGTACTTTAATTTTTTCTTACAATTAGTTAAATTCCTTATGTATGGAAAAAATTTCAAAATTATTGTTTGCGTTGATATTAGTAATGGCGACAGTTGCTGGTGCCATGGAAAAACTGTGGCTGAGCTGTGTCATGGATGCCAATCAAGAGCACATCTGTTATATCCACCAAGGTGCTGAACCTAAATCTTTGCCAGATGGAAATTTTGTTCCTAGGGGCCCTTACACCTGGAAAGAACTAATTGGAGCCTATGACGAAGCTTCTAATAGAGCCATGGCTATGGTGTCTTATGTGTATTTGGGTACAGACGTTGTCTTTGATGGATACGATTCAAAAAACAAGGCTTGCGTTGATAAGGACTTCGAATCTTTCCCTATCAAAAGTTCTTTGCGCTTTTTTGATGGACAAGGTTATTCTATAAATAACTTTTGTATGGTGGGTGACCAGTTTGCGTCCTTTTTTAAGGGAAATAGAAGCTCTGTAACAATCCAAAATTTGGAGTTTGATGGGGCGTATGTGGAATTGAATCCCCAAAGTAACTATGGAGCGAATTTTGGTGTAGGTGTTGTTGCTGACTCTTTGATTGGCGAATCAGGAAATGAATGCGCGATAAAAAATGTAACTGTAAAAAATTCCCAGTTGCGTTTAGCTTCTCACGAAACCATATCGTGGTCGTACAATGCGGGAACCCTTGTTGGATACTCCCAAAATGTTGTTTTTGAAAATAATGTTGTTGAAAACGTAGTTGTTTCTGGCGATGACCAAGACGGCGAAAGCATAGATCAGAAGTTCTACGTTGGTGGTTTAGTGGGATACTTGAACCATACAAAGAATAGATTAAAAACGGTTAATGATAATGACGTGTCGGTAAAAATAGACTTGCCTTATACCTCGGCAATGAGTGTGGGTGGCTTGATCGGTTATGTCGAACTGAATGAAAGCGAAGAATTTAAATTGCTGAGAAATAAGATTCGTCCGGATTCTTCAGTGAACTCTGCCAATGCTGATAATACGAAATTGATTAATCTTTCTGCATCGATGAATGTTCGAACTCGTATTAGTGGCGTTGTCGGTGAACTGAGTGTATCAAGTGGAAGTGATATTTTGTTAGCGGGTAATAGCGTTTGGGGAACGATCCAAACGGATGCAAGTGTTTTTGGAATTGATGGAACTGTTCCTAATGTTACCAATGCAAGTGCGTTGGGTGGCATTGTTGGTTACATAAATGCGGAAAATATAAATGGAGTGTACATACTGTCCAACAGTGTTATTGGGGGCATTATGGCTCCGAATGTACCTGGTGATTCAAAAGTTTGTTATGCGGGATATGTTGTAGGGGCTATTTTCACCTATTCTACTGGTAGTGGTTATAGTGCAAATATCCATTTCAGTAACATTGATGCTGATGTGGAATCCGCCGTTCGATACATGGGAACTGAATCGTCGAATGATCTTGGGGATCCCAAGGCTAATAGTTTTTTTGCCAGAAATTTCCGTAATGCGGTTTATGACGAAATGGGACACGCGTTACTGGAGGAGTACGGTCCAATAAGCGTTGATGGTCAAGTCCACATTTTTAGTGAAGGTAAAGCTGAAGTGGATTTTTTCAGGAATGCCGTAATGCGCCCTGAGGATATGCGTCAACGTTCTTTTACGTATTTGCTGAATAATAGTGGAGTACTGGCTAATGATGAAAACATCTTTTGGGAAAATGACTCAACAAATGTTGGCTTACCATATATTACGGATAAACGTACCGCCTATCAAATTCGGTTAATGGCAAATAAAGGATTCCGAAGTTGCGATGAGGCGGAAACAAAATGTACAAATAAGTTGTATGATCAGGTGCAAACCTCACTGAAATCATATTTTGTTGCGCCGTGGGATACCTTGAATTCCTTTGTCGCCTACACGGACAGAAACAGTAAAATTCCCGATGATTTTGTAAAATCTATTAATGAAAACTTTAGGATAAAGTATAGCCTGCTTTGGGGTGATACTCCAGTTATGTTGGACGTTGACAAAGCGTATGGTGAGAATCTTGACTATACTATTGCCCCTCTTCGTAATGTATCTGTTGAATACAATATTCCTAGTATGGGCGGAACCCTTGTATATTATCCGAAGAAGCAAGATTATCTAGACTGGAGTGATCCAATGAACGTTATTCCTGTGGTTTATGATATTGATAATCATAAGGAGTATCGTGCAACGTCAAGCTATTTCTCTTGTATATCATTTTTCGGTGATGCATATCTTGATTCGCCAGTGGATTTAAATGGTTCTTCATGGAATTTCTATCAGGTGAATTCTAATGAAAGTTGTTTAAGTGACGATAAAATCACTTTGTCGTATAGTGAAGTTGGAAGCATAAATCCGGAGGTCACGAAGGATATGGAATTGTATGTTGGAGCTGTTGAAACAGACTTGAATGTTAGCCTGACATCTTTTGGCTATGATGCGAATGAAAGCCTTGTTACTATAGATAATGTGGACGCAGCTCAATTGGACAGTGTGGAAATTAATTTTGGATCCCATTTGAGATTGAATTTTGATGACGAAGGTTATAATCTGAAATCTAGAGAGGTTGATTTTTGGGTATATCGTAGCGATGCAGTTTATGGGGACTGCAAGCAAAATGGTGAGGCTAAAGGCTGCCGTCATTTTGAAAAGGCGCCCCGTTACCTAGGAAGCGTTGATTCTATTTTTGCGGCGCTTGCTTCAAATGATGCTGCTTATTGGACAATAACTTTGGACGATACAAAGCAAATGGACTTTGACAGTCTGATAATTGCTATGAATCTTCTGTCGAAATTTGATTCCAAAAGTTGGTCTATAAAGAATTATAAACTTTATGCGGCGCCAAAGATTGATGCGGAGGTTCTCAACTATCAGGTAACATTTATGCTGCCGGATGGTATGAAATTTTATTCTGAAAGACCGTTTGAAAAGACGTCGGAATTTAATGTGAAAAATACTGACGCAAATAGATCGTTTCCCAGAGATGTCTATAGTAATGACTATTGTGTTGTAGGCTGGACTAAAACGGATTATGGAACGAAGCCTCCTTTAGACTGGGGTGAAGTTTTAGTTGAATACGCTCCTAGTGAATTTGCAAGGGTTCTTGATTCGGGAAAAGTTAACCTCTATCCGCTTTTGGCTCCTGCAGTTCTTTGCTCAGAAGATGTTCGCGCGGAAGAGGTGGATAGCTTGAATGGCTGGGCAGGAATGATGTCGAAGAATCGGTATCTTCGTGTTATGGTGGATAATGTGGCTGGTGCCGATATCAACTTTAAGGAATCGAGATATGTTTATCTTCCCTCTGGAGATGTTGGGTTAGATACGTCGGTGGTGCATACCTTTGGCTCTAGTAAACAAATGCTTCTAAGCACAGCTTATGCTCAAGAATGGTTCTTGTCCTACAATGCTAAAGATGGCTTTGAAGCTCCGGATTCTCTATTGTTGTCTGTTGAGAATGGCGACTCGCCTGCTTCTACAGGGGCAATCTGGTTGAAAAATGGTGAATGGATTTATTCGGATTATCTGTATGGAGGTGTTCCGCTTTTGTCAGGCGAATTTAAGATGGTGGATACTACAGCCTTGGCCTTTGTGGATACCCTCGTAGAAACTACAGGATCGACGGTTCGTGTCAAGGTATCTACAACGAAGTTCGCTGCTGGTCGTGATGCGGAGTTGCTGATTACCTTCATGGATAATCTTGGTAATTTGATCGATACTACTAGAAAACTTGTACATGAAACTCCTTATGTCTTGGATACAACATACTTTGTACAGCCGGGTAGTTATGTTGTTCTTGGCTTGATGAGTGACGCGCTGGATTCTACGGCGTCCTTTGCGGCTATATCCAACGTGGCTGCCGACATTCCTGTTGCGAAGGATGTTTGGCAGATGGTCTCCTTGAATCCTGTGGATATGAGTGCTGTGGGTAAGGACGATGACCAAATTTTCTACCGCTGGGATGATGAGGCCGAAGTGGGCGAGTTCTGGCATTATCTGCGATTCCTGCCTGGCGATGATGTTGAAAGCGCCGGTGGCTACTGGTACAGTTCTCTGGAAGGCCGTCCTTTGAAGTTTAGTGATTCCTACAAGGACAGCGTCTATGACATTGAATGGAACTTGGTGAACGGCTATAGTGGTTGGAACATGGTGGGTAATCCCCATAACTGGAACGTGAAGGTGCCGGATGACCTGGAAATTGTTATGTGGGACCCTGAAACTGGCGATTACGCTCCGAACCGCGGCTACCTTAAGCCCTTCGAGGCTGCTTGGGTCCGGGTAGAAAAGAAAATGAGCGTTTCCTTGGATGGTAAGCCCTTCTTTGCTGACGATTCCGTTGTTAGTATAAAGAAGAGAGCCTTGGCCAAGGCTAAGAACGCCGAAAACTGGACTATTCGCGCAATTCTTGCAGATAACAGGGGCAAGATGGACTCCTGGAACGTTTTAGGCATGGGCGAGGCTCAGGAAGGCTATGAACCGCCTTCCGGCATGGGCGATATCGTGTCTTTTGCTGTCAAGGATGGCAAAAAGTACCTGGCCAAGTCTGTGAAGGCTGCTCCCGTTTCCTCTACGGATAGTTCCGACCTGGTATGGGATGTTGTGCTCAGCGCTTCTTCTGACAGAAAGGGCAAGCTCTATTTCGAAGGCTTGGAAGGGATTGAAGCCTACGGCTACCATTTGTACGTGACTGTAGACGGCAAGACTTCTGAACTTGCCTCCGGTGATACCTTGCAGGTGGGCCTCAAGGCTGCTGGATCCACTGCCACGGTTCGCGTTTCCAAGGAAAAGCTCTACTTTAGGACTGCTGTGGAAGGTCTTCGTATGGTTCAGGCGGGTAACAGGCTGAACGTGGGCTTTACCGCGACCGAAAATCTGGACGGAGCCCGTATGGTGGTGGACATTCTGAATATGGATGGCAAGGTCGTGTCCAGCTATATGGGCCGTTCTGTGGCCGGAAATAACCAAATTGCCCTAAATTCGCCCAAAAAAGGACTTTACATGCTCCGCGTCCGTGTGGCGAGCCAGCAGGTTTCCGGAAAAATTCTGGTAAAATAGTCAAAACAAAACATTGCCATGGTGTGCCAATTATTCTAAATTTGGGCGCACTATGACAAAGGCTAAATTCATCAAATTCGTTATC
>JAKSIE010000016.1 GCA_024398995.1 Fibrobacter sp. | reverse complement strand
GGCAAAATGACATGGGACCCGATGTTCCGCTCCATCGGAGAACAGTTGGAAGACGACAACGAATAAACCCCTCTACAAAAAGAGCGATTTTTAAAATTCGTGAAGAAACATACAAAAAGATTTGTATGTTTCGTGATTTTTGCTAAAGATTTTTATTTTTCGTGAAAAAGTAAGTAAAAAGATTTGTATATTTCGGTATATGAATCTGCATAGAAAGTTCTATAATAAAATGTTAGAGTGGAAAAAGGGCAACGGAAAGTCGGCCCTGCTTATTGAAGGTGCCCGCCGAATCGGCAAAAGCACCATCGCAGAACTTTTTGCGCAGAACGAGTACGAAGATTACCTTCTTCTGGACTTTTCCGAAGAGGAAGAAGATGTCCTTGAAAATTTCAAGAATATCGGAAAGCCGGACAAGTTCTTTCAGAATCTTTTCATGCTTAAAGGCAAGGAACTGCCCCCACGGAAATCAGTAATCATCTTTGACGAGGTGCAACTTTTCCCGAAAGCACGGCAGGCGATCAAAAAGCTGGTAAAAGACGGTCGCTACGACTATATAGAAACAGGCTCCCTCATTTCCATCAAGAAAAATGTAAAGGACATTCTAATTCCATCGGAAGAACATCTCCTCAAAATGTACCCGTTGGACTTTGAAGAATTTCTGGAATCCACCGGAAACTCCGTAGCCTACAGGAACATCAAGGAAGCTTTTGAAAATAGGATTCCTCTGAATGACGCCATTCATCGTCGGATGATGGAACTATTCAGAACCTACATGGCTGTAGGCGGAATGCCCCAAGCCGTAGTCGCCTACATCGAAGGAAAGTCCTACGCGGAAATAGACTCCATCAAGCAGGACATTCTGACGCTCTACGAAAACGACCTAAAAAAGTATGACTCTGAAAATCGAGAGAAAGCTTCTGTGGTTTTCAAGGTAATCCCGGAGCAGCTGGCCAAGCGAAATGCAATCTTCAAGTTTTCGCTGATTGACAAGAACGCCCGTTATCGAAATTATGTTGACGCCGTTGACTTTGTGGCGGAATCCATGATTGGAAACATCTGCATCAATGTGACTGAACCCGACATGGCCATGGAACTGAACGCAGACCGAAGCAATTTCAAGCTGTACCTTGGCGACACCGGGCTTTTTGTTACCCAGATGATGAAAATGGAGAACAAGGAAAACTTGTACAGGAGCATTATCTTCGACAAGATTTCTACGAATCTCGGGATTCTCTACGAAAACATGGTGGCGCAAATGCTTACCGTGGCCGGACACAATTTATACTTCCATGAATTTATGTACCAGCCCGAAAACCAGGTGCAAGAAAAGAAATACGAAATTGATTTTCTACTGACCCCAAAAAAACGAATCGTGCCTGTAGAGGTAAAGTCTTCGGACTACAGGCAACACAAATCTATAGACTATCTAAAGCAAAAATACCCCCAGCTAAAGCTGAGGGACAAGTTCATCGTCTACACAAAGAATTTGGAAGTCAAGGACGGATTCACCTACCTGCCGGTATACATGGCGGGATTGATCTAGAAATCATCCCATATGATTCACATTGAATCATATGACATCCAAATTTTTAACAAAGCCCTTTTTTGACGTAAAATTTTTTAGGAAGGACCTTGTGTAACAAGGATTTCTTTTTTTAGTATTTGCTAGGTATACCAAACCCCTTGTTTTTGTAAAAAAAAAACTTACATTTGTAAAGACTGAACTCTGGAGTTTTTATGGATTGTCGCAAAATAGCCTTAACGCTAGGTCTTGCCGCAGGCATGTCCTTCGCATCGGTATCCCTCAGTTTTTACGAAAAGACAGACGGTTACACCACCACCAACGCCAAGTTTGAATTGGATCAAAAATCCTGGACTCCCTGGGTAAAGGAAAAAGGCTACGTAACCACAACCATTACCGGTTCAGAGTTCTCCTCTGGCTTGACTGTCACCCCGAATGAAACATGCGAAGGCTACCTTACCGGCATCGTCAATTACGGCGGTACCTGCGGAAGCAACAGTCTTGCCGCCTATGGCTATTACGACGGCTACTGGTACGAAATCGGAGCCTTCTCAAGTGGTCAGGCGTTGTCAATCGAATGTGACTATTCCAAAATAGCCTTCCAGGCACAAACTTCCTCTACAAAGGAATGTAGTGTATCCATCA
The DNA here is from genome assembly GCA_024398995.1 of Fibrobacter sp. Taxonomy (GTDB): domain Bacteria; phylum Fibrobacterota; class Fibrobacteria; order Fibrobacterales; family Fibrobacteraceae; genus Fibrobacter. The sequence continues at coordinate 39,980 of JAKSIE010000016.1, read as the reverse complement.
ATTCTATTGCCATTGGCGGCCCAAGTGATATTATAATTACAAAAGCCAGCGTGACAAGCGATTATACCAATTACGTCAGAAGCAACGACACCATCTACTTCACGGTACCGTTCACTGCAAAGATGGAAAGCATAACCCCTTACTTTACGGGATTATTCAGTTCGGTCACTCCCAGTACCGCACAAGATTTTAGCAAGGGGCCTGTTACCTATACATTCAAGTCCAAAAGCGGACTCAGCACCAAAGACATCGTCCTAAACATAAGCCGAACCCCAGGCGATACCAATGCGGCAATTGTCAATGTTTTTGACTTCTGTTCAGAAAGCAAAGTTTATCAGTGGTACCAAACATATTCAGACTCCCCCATTATTGATGTTACAAAAAGTACCTTGGCTAAACAAGGCACATACTGCACAGAGGGAACAAAAATCACCCATCCCCAAAATTCTGGCGACACAGGGCTGGTCGAGTTAAAGCTTTACAAATGGGTACCAGATTCCATTCGTCATAATTTGTATGGCCGATACAGTGCCGGCAGATCAAATTCAGACTACGCCGGATTAAAATTTTCCGGCTTGGCGAAAAGGAATTGGTATAAGAATGGCGAGCCAATCAGTGTTGACTTGTTCAATACCCCCATCGATCTAGAAAACACAGTTGTAGAAGTCATTTCACAAAACGGGGATCCTGTTCACTATTACAAATTCAAATTTGTTGACGTCATTGAAGAAAACAACTATTTAAACCAGCTGTTGTTAATCGACACGTTAAAACAGAAGTACATCTACCCAAGAACCATTTACGATCCAGAAACCCCAAACGATACCGGGTCAATCATTTATGATTTGCCCTATAATGCAACGGTCGCTTCCAAATTATTCGCCTGCGGATCCGGAGAAGATTTTTTTGCCGAACGCACCTTTTGGAGAAATTGCGAAAAGACTTTTTCGCTCCCCGACACAAGCATCTTCTTGACGATTACCGGAAAGATGTCAGGCACATCGGGCATATACGCCACATTGACCAAGGACTACGACAAGAAAACTTACGCACTCAAGGTTGTCAAGCAGTCAAAACCCTGGCCTGATTACAAAATCACAAGCCTGTTCGTCATAGACCATAATGTCAACAATCACTTTTCTGTAATCACCGCAGAACAGGGAACTTCAGCCTTAAAATACACCCTGCCATTAGCAGAAAAAAGGTCTAGCATCAATTACTATGACTACGACGTCTACGCCGCCATTTCTGATCCGTTTGCCACATTTGATTATGAACCTGCAGACTATGACTTTCCTGTATGGGGAAACGGAAGCATTCTAAAGGTCACCACAACCAATGAAGACAAGCAAAGGCGAGTTCTTTCTGCTACGGTATCGCATCAAGATAAAGACCAGAGTATCGCAGAGTTAAGATCCTTCTACATCGAAGCAGGGCTTGCATATTTTGAAGGTAAAATTGATCAGGAAAACAAGATTGTTCACGTAGACCTCCCCTTCGAAATAAACTTGAAGCGAGCAACCATCGTTTTTGCCGGCCCCCATAAATCTTATTCTGAGAATTATAAAATTTTCCATGAATATGACTTAAGCGACACCATTGACTTTGACTTCCATTCCGCAGATAGCAGCAAGACCGCCATTTATAAAATTGTGGCAACATACAACCCGGACATGTACAAGGAAGAACCAACTATAGATCCTGGTAAGGATACCAGCGAGGCTTCGTTTGCGAAAATTTTAGACAACGCCAGTGCAACAGTCAAATTTGCGGAAAACAACCTCATTTACACAGGCGACATCCACGAAGTAAAGTCAATCGTTATATATGACGCCCTCGGAAATAAGGTTTATTCTAAAACAGGTTTTGAATATCCCGTCATGAATTTAGAAATCCTAAATCAGGGAGTTTATGTAGTAAAAGTTCAAACTACAAACGGAAAGTCTTCACTTAAATTCACAAAGAAGAAATAAACGATCTACATTTCGCTAACCAATCAAACAAGGAGAACTTATGTTCAAAAAACTTCTAGTAGCAGCCGCCTGTGCAGCATCTTTCGCCAGCGCACAGAACATTTAGTTTGGCGGCCACGCAGCCCTTAACCTTACCGACTGGATGTCTCTGGTGAAGCCACCACTGACGGAGGCATGAGCGTAGGTTTTAACGCCGGTGTTGCAGCAAAGATTGCCCTTTCCGAAAAGGCATCCGTCATCCCCGAAGTCACCTTGGACCTGCGTCGCGTTGGTAACGACGATGTTTCTTACACCGCATGGGCCATTGACGTTCCCGTTCTCTTCCACTATACCCCAGTCATGAACCTCTACGTAGAAGCAGGTCCGCAGATAGCCTTGATCCAGTCTGGCTCCTGGGATGTTTCTAGCAGCGGTTCCTTCTACGACGATGGTGACGACTATGGTTGGGACGACTATGACTATGGCTACGGAGCATCTAGCGCAGCAAGCAACCTCCTCGACGACATGTACAAGAAGAACACCTTTGAATTCAGCTTGGTATTCGGTCTCGGCTACGATGTTTCCCCGAACATTGACGTAGGCTTCCGCTACATTCTCGGTCTTACCAATGTGTTTGACGATCTAGACCTGGGCCCCCTCGGTTCTTCCGAAGTCGATATTCAGAATTACCAGATGCAGTTTACTGTAACCTACTGGTTCTAACATTTTCTACCTTCGGATATGCGAAAGGCTTGAGTTTTCCACTCAAGCCTTTTTTCTTTTTCAATTCAAATTCTAGAACAGCGTTTTGACACCGACGCCCACAATACCATCCAAGTAGCTTTCGCCATTGCGAAGGGCATAATAAAAATTGACGCTCCAATTCTTGCGATACTGAGTAAAGGCCAAGCCGTATTCCTGTTCACGCTTCCAGCCATGATCCGGACGAGGAGCGCGATACAAGCCCGGCATATAGAAGCCTTCAATGCTCAGGTCATAACCATCCTGCCAAAGCAAAGCGAACTCGGTATAGCCATAGGCCCGACTACGCAGGAATCGATAATCCATTCCACGAAAATCGTTCATGCCTCCCAAGGCAAATAGATCTTGACGATCAAGGTCAGCATCGGGAGCAAATATTCCACCGGCGGCACCACTGAATCTTGTAATCCAGTTTGCGTAAACCGGTACATAGCGCACCAGGGAGCCTCGCACCTTCAAGTAATGATCCAGGGAATCGGGACGGGAAAAATTCCAAGAGGCAAGTCCATAAAATTTGGTTCCGCTACGAGGTAAAGCAAACCGGTCAAGGGACGTGTAGGTCAACTCCAACGAGGACGTCTTTTCATTATCACCGATTCCTACAAAGACCCCAATGGTAAAATCAAAACCGATATCGCGGCTAATGCCCACTTCGCCGTAAGCTTCGCGGGTTGAGGAATCTTCGTCAAAATAGCCGCGGGCAATAACGTTCCAGGCAGAGCCAAAAATCCAGGGTTCCTTATAGGAGCCTTCAAGACGGCGGGAATCTGCGGCTGTATAACCTTCCAGTTGTAGGTCGCGGGCTGTCCCCAAAATGTTGTACAGCGACACGTTGACATTACCTTCCCACAAGTCATTTTCGCTGGAATAAGTCAGCAAGGCTTCCGCCTCGGACATGGCTGCAGCCCGCATATTGAACACGGGAATGATACGGTTCCGGTAGGCATCTCGATACATGCGGGGTTTACCCACTTCTTCAAAGTACCCCACACGGGCAAGTTTATAATTAGCCCGCTCCAGATCTCTGGGGGAAACATAGGAGCCCACTTCCAGTCCAGTCAATTTACGGAACACTTCAGGTTTGGTTCCGGTAGAATCCATATTTTCTGCAGGTCCCCACACCCAGGCACTGCCACGATTCAACTCCAACAGCAATACAGCGGTATTCGTTGCCTCACTGGAGTCAGCAGGATTTTCCAAAAGTTCGCCAACAAGACTTGCAGCAAGGAATCCGCCATTTTCATAACGTTCCTGGATTTTTCGAGAGGTGTTTTTCCAGACAGGGCCGTTCAAACCATCGCAGGGCATTCCAACAAGATTCGCAGCATCAGCTTCATCAGCCATCTCGTGGTCGCCATTCCACACCACGTCAGAAATACGACATTCACCACCAAAGGCAATGCTCACCAAAAGAAGAAATGTCAAGAATAATCTAATCAAGGCAACGAAATATAAGATACAAATTATGAGATACTAGATTCTTCGCTCAGAATGACACCAACTCATCACTATTAACTGTTAAAACACCGCTCTGGCTTCTGTGCTGAGTTTCTGGAAAACATTTTCCTCGGAGTTACCAAAGCGCAAAATGTAATGGCAGCCCAGAGAAATAAAATCATTCATGTCAATGGAAAGGGAGAATTCAAAACGATAGGTACGGCCATCACTATAACCGGACAGGACCTGATAGGGGATGTAATCCCCCCGGTCGTCCACCTGGATTACAGAAAAATTCGCAAAGGCATCCACTTTTTTTTGCTTGTTATATCCGACTCTAAAAGCGCCTTCCCAAAGGTCAGCTTCAAAATCATTATCAAGATCATCAGCTCCAGTTCCCTGGCGGTAACGGCCTAGAGGCTGAACGAAAAATCCGTTCAAGAAATCAAACCGATATTTCAAAGAAACATCATAGATGTTCCAGTTCCAAATTTGCAATGCAGAAAGTTCATCATCTTCCATCAACAGGTCCGCCCCAACAAAGTGATCAGGATTTATGCGATAGCCCGTTTCGATTTCATGGGAATAGACCGTTTCGAAATATGAAATGGAGCTGAGTTTTTTGTCAAAGGTGGCACCCGGTTTATAAGCGAGACTAACACCCGACGGATGTTCCCATTCCACCAGACCTTCCATGTTGATGCGTCCCGAAGTGGTTCGGCGCAAGGCGGCTGCAGTGACCGGAGGGAAATACAAAGTGCGTCCTGTCGTATCGCTACCTTCTCCATTCCAGGAACCGCCAAAAGTAACATCACGCAAAATTCCTCGTTTTACACCAAGAGACACACCGGGATTCCAGCGGAAATCAAATCCGAAGGAGGCGTCCGACGAAAGAACGGCCCCCACGGAATCATTACGTCCCATACCGTCATAAACGAAATCGCCATTGTCGACTCCCTCGATAAACGTTCCCGTCAGGCTATCATAGCGCACATCTCCGGTACCAGGCGCCACCGCCTTATACACAGCCGTATAAATTTGCTCTTCTGTCAGACCGATTTTATAAGTGACGTTTCCCGTCAGGCCAATTTCGTCACCACCCATTCGGGAATTCAATTCCCCCACCCAGCTATTTTCCCCCTCGGAGGAATCGCGGGCAATACGTTCATACTGCAGCAGGTGATTCAAACTAAAGTAACGGGCTCCGTAATTCGCTTCCTGCAACCACATGGCCGACCGCAAGGAATCCGCCCATTCATTGCCATAGGTATCGCCCCTGCGACAGGCGATTCGACCTCCTGCACTTTCACGCAAGAAGCCTTTGTCAAAATACATCCCGAAACCGCCTGTGGATTTTCCGTACAGGACTTCATTATGAATCGCTCCCACGCCACCGTCAATTCCTGCCACATCAGAAGTTTCATCAATTCGCGTGTAGCGGAAATCGCCGCTGCCAAAGGGGCGTACAAAGCCCTGTAAAAATTCAGCGGAAGCGGTTCCCTGGTAACGTTCCATATTCCGGTCTGCAGTACTAGCCACACGAATCAAGGCCACTTCACTTAGGGAGTTTCTATTCCGATGTTGCAACGAAATTTTCGCCCTCGAGGAATTCCATTCTTCCCCATCGTTTCGGCGGTACCCCCAAAGGGCATTCCCGAACCAGCCATTTCCAAAGGCCGTGCGGAATTTTACCTCGTCGTAAAGCAAGTCGTCATCCAAGAATGCGGAACCACCGTAGGCCAAATCCCACTGGTCCTGCAAAATGTATGGATCCCAGTCCGAATTTATGCTGCGGAACTCCGTAACATCATAGCCTTCCATAATGCGGTTGCCGTAAACATCCATGGCCAACGGGAAATGCAGCAAGTCCCTGGTAGAATCTGTGGTAACAAACCAGCGGAACGCCTTGCCTTCCGGCCCACCCACATGATCAGAAACCGTATTGGAATCGCTCTTGTTCAGAGCCACTTCCAAGTCTGCGTAGAATTGCCGGTTCTGCTGAACGCGAAGGCGGGCCCCCATACGAGCGCTACGATCGGGGCGACGTAAAGCCCTCAGGGAATCATCACGAACAAAAACTTCTCCGCGGTCAGACTTCAACATATTGTAATCTTCGTCCGTCCACACGCCGCGACGCAAACGGTCCACATCGTTCTCCAACTGGAACATGGAAAGATCAAGATACAAGTTGGGATGCCTATAACTGGCGGCAGCCCCCTTCAGAGAATAAATGTTGTCATCTTCGTAGGCGTCGTACTCCACCCGAATTTCATCATCAAAGTTAGGAACAATGGAACCCTTGAAATCCAGCATACCGCCAGCATAATTCACCAGATAGTCTACACCACGGGTCAGCTTCACCCCATTCATCCAGACCGTTTCGGACTGGGGCACAATGGCTACAAAGCCACCAGACGCATCCAGGGAATACCCCTCGCGCTGACCGCTGACACCATTCAGAGTTCGTCTAAAATGTTGAACCTCGTCGGTGCCAACAACGCCACGAACCTCAGTGTACCCCCCACCGAAATCACCACGCACACCACCCATGGCCCCAAGGCTACTCCGTTCAACGGAATACAGTTCCAAGGAATTGTCGACCCAGTTCAAATCCCCCAGATGCAAAAAATAACGGGGCGATTCCACGCGAAAATATATTTGGTCCACTTCCCGCAAGGTAGCCGTGGTCTGGTCACCCGCCTTGCGGCCCACATCCGAAAGCAGGGCGTCAATCCATACGCTGTCGGCGAGACGCCCCGTTATAGAGAGGCGCAGCTCCTGATCCACCTGGGTGCCGCCATCGCCCACCGTAATCTGCATGGTCTTATAGCCGTGGGTTTCGACGGAATCATGACGAACATTTTCCGATGATTCATCCACGGAACCCAAACCGTTAGCGGTACTTATTGCGTCCCCATTACTTCGTACAAGAATGGAGGGGTCCCACACAGGCAATGAATCAACATTCATTGCAAACGCAAAATTTATAAGGGAAAGTAAAAAGAGCAGGCGAAGCCGTCCCAAACGCAATGGGCGGGACATAAAGGCTACCTACGGACGGGTTCCACAAGGAACTGCTGAGTCGACAGAAGCTTTCGACCTGCCGCCAGGTCAACACTCCACTCACCCGGTTTCAGAAGTTTTGGGACAATGGTCGTATGGCAAACGCCCATAGAAACAATGCAATTTGACTTCTGGACCGTATCCGCCCCGTTGTACCAAATATGCAACAAGGTATCGGATTCCAACTTTACAGACGTGGACAAGGTGGAGTAATAGTAAAGGCGAGTGCCTTCTTCAAAAACGCTATCTACACCGAAAGGGGAACCGTTCACGATATGGCTGCAAACCACACTCTGAGCAAGGGAAAGTTCTGCGTCGGCGGAGGAGCTAATAGAAACATCATCCAGGCAGAAGGCCACAATACGATGCACCAAGAAGCCGAAAAAGACGGCAACCACAATGATTGTCGTCTTTCTCAAATTACGTAATGCGGTAGCCTTTGCCACGGAATACCCGACAAACTAACTAGACCAAACTAGCGGACCAGTCGGCTGGTATTCTGGGTAAATGCAGGAACGGCATCCACCAGCTTTTCGACCAACAGGCGGTTGAAGTCCTCGATGCGGTTGGGCAGATGGTTGCCCGGGAAGATCTGCACAAGGAGCAAGGCCTGGTCTACAGGGGAAATGTAGATGGAACGATTGTCGCCAACATAAGAGACAGAGTTGAAATTTTCGCCACCCAACATGAGACCCACCTGCTTGGCGGAGTCAAAGGAAGCGGTGCTCAGCACTGCCAGCGGAGTGGCATCGACACCAATGGAACCCACTTCTGCAATAATGGAACCATCGCGGTGGCAGAGCACAATGTATTCGGCCTTAATGCTAGCCTGATAGGCAGACATCAAACGGCGGACTTTGTCAGCATCATCAGAATAAATGGTAAAATCACTCATGAGTAGATTCCTTAAAAATCAGATTAGTCCTTCTTCTTGGGAACGTAAGGACGCAGTTCGATTTCGTCGTCAGCCTCGTTGTTGGGCTTTGCTACATCACGACCAAAGGTGGGCATACGGGGAACCGGGGCTGCAGCGCGGGGGCGACCGAAGGGGGAAGATGTGGCTCCCTTCTGGAATAGACCACCACCGGCAGATGCAGGAGCGGCAGCACCACCAGCTGCAGGCGGCTTGGCTGCGAAAGAGGGCATGCGGAACGGAGATGCAGGGGCGGCGGCCTGTGCCGGCTGGGCGGTTGCTTCCTTAACGGAAACACCATCCTTGGTCAGGGACACATCGTGAACGCCAGCGTTGTTTGCATTGGCGGCAGCCTGGCGGAGGAAGCCCTGCTTGACGTTGAACTTTTCAATCACCAGCATAGCGATGGTCTTCAGGGTAGTAACCACGCCCTTACCGTTATGGGCAGTTGCCGGGAAGAAAGGCACGTTGCGCTGATTCAGTTCAGCATTCAGTTCTTCAAGAGTAAAGACGTTTTCCATGTCGCGCTTGTTGTACTGAAGCACGAAAGGCATATCGTCCAGGTCCATGCCGTAGTCCTGCAGGTTCTGTCTAAGGTTCTGCAAGCTTTCCAGGTTTTCGGCCTGACGGGAACGCTGGGAGTCAGCCACGAACACGATACCATCCACACCGCGAAGCACCAGCTTACGGGTACTATTGTAGTACACCTGACCGGGCACGGTATAAAGCTGGAAGCGGGTCTTGAAACCCTTAATGTCACCCAGGTTCAGCGGAAGGAAGTCGAAGAACAAGGTTCGATCACCTTCGGTAGCCAAGGAGACCATGTCCGTACGCTTGTCTTGCGGCATCTTCTGGTGGATCACCTGCAAATTGGTGGTCTTTCCGCTCAAGCCCGGACCGTAGTAAACAACTTTACAACTAATCTCACGTGTAGCAAAATTTATTGACGACATTACAAATCCCTGAATACTCAGATTTTCAATTAATCGTTGATAATTTAACAAAAAAAGAAATGTTTTTAACAATCAAAGGATGAATTGAAACGTCCAAAAGCAAGTATTTCGGCAAAAAAAAGAAAATTTTACGTAAAAAGGGGAGCGCGGGACAAGTTCCGCATACATGGGAAAGACAATTAATAGAAAATAGGTAAAAACAGGAAAGGCCGATACAGTTTCCTGTATCGGCTAAACCTTAAGCACTTAACTAAAAATTAAGCGAGGCTGTTGATGACCTTAGCGGCCTTAGCCTTGTAGTTGGCAGCGCGGTTTGCGCAGAAGCCAGCGCGATGCTTTGCAGCAGCCTTGTCCAGCATGCTAAACAGTTCCGGCATAACCTTGAGGGCTTCTTCCTTGGTGGAAGCATTACGCACAGCCTTGAGAGCGGTACGGATTGCGGAACGGGTAGAACGGTTCATGGCATTGGCCTTTTCGGCCTGAAGCAAACGCTTTTTGCAAGATTTGTGTTGAGGCACCTTATTATCTCCGGGTGAAAACCTACTTAAAAATGTTGGCACAAAGTTAGTAAATGTTTGAAACTTTTCAAGGGGTGTTCAAAAATTTCTACTTTTAGGGCCATGATTCCCTTCGTAAACCTGCAAAAACAGCGTGATTTCTACAAAAACGAGTTCCTCGAGGCCGAGAAAGAAGTGCTGGATAGCGGCTGCTTTATCGGCGGCCCTCAGGTAGACAATCTAGAAAAAGAGCTGGTCGATTACATCGGGCTCCCCGATTTGCAGGCCATTTCCTGCGGAAGCGGCACCGACGCCATCACCATTGCGCTTATGGCATTGGGGCTCAAACCAGGGGACGAGGTCATCGTTCCGGACTTTACGTTTATCGCTCCGGCGGAATGCGTCGCACTGTTGGGCGGAACCCCGCGATTCGCCGACATCAACAACCAGACGTTGCAGATCGACCCCGAAAGCGTTAGAAGCCTTATAACAGATAGGACCGTCGGCATTATCGGAGTGGATTTATTCGGGCAGTGCGCCCCCTTCGAAGAACTGCGCAGAATTTCCGACAAGCACGGACTCTGGCTGCTGGAAGACGCAGCCCAGGCTTACGGAGCCAAGTGCGGGAACCAGACGGCTTGCACCTTGGGTGACATTTCCATTACAAGTTTCTACCCCACCAAGCCTCTTGGCTGTTACGGAGACGGCGGGGCCATGTTCACTCGAGACGGCCAACTGGCCGAAAAAATGCGAATGCTGGCCAACCACGGCAGCAAGGGGCACTACAACCACGAAATCCTCGGTCTAAACAGTCGCCTAGACGCATTCCAGGCAGCAATTCTCCGAGTAAAGCTGAGACATTTAAAAGATGAACTGGCAGTAAGGCGAGAAAACGCCCGTAAGTACGACGATTTTTTCAGTTTACCTGACTTCACAAAAAAAGTTTGCGGAGTAAACCCGCAGTTCATAGAACAAACAAACGAAAGTACATACGCCCAGTACACGTTGTTGTTAGAAAAACGCGACAAATTTATTGAAATATTGAAGAGTCAGGGCATTCCTTACTGTATTCATTACCCAAACACGCTATCCCAGCAGAAATGCTTCCGCGAAATGGTCGGCGAAGAAACGCAACCCATTACACCCAACGCCCAAAAGGCAACGAAGCAAGCATTGAGCCTTCCCGTCTGCGCCTTCAGCGACGCTGAGGAAATTATAACGCGACTAAAAGCGGCAAGCTGCGCTTGCATTTAGGTGCCTCGGTCATGCCTGGCAAGCGAGCTTGCCAGTCACGACTCTCGGCTTTTACTAAATTTGGTCCGTGCCGTTTTATTCCGATGACATTATTCGAGAGCTGAAGAGCCACGCAGATATTGCGCAGGTCATCGAGAACTTTTTGCCGTTGAAACGTTCCGGCAACGGCCGCTATGTGGGGCGCTGTCCTTTTCATGACGACCGTTCCCCTTCCATGAGCGTCAATCCCACCATCGGGATTTACAAGTGCTTCGCCTGCGGAGCCGGCGGTGACGTTTTTAAGTTCGTACGCGAACATGAAAAGCTAGACTTTAGAGGGGCCGTGGAATGGGTCGCCAACTATGTTGGTTTCGCCCTCCCCCAGCTAGATAACGAGAACGCCGAGGTTTCCGAAGAGCGGGCCATGGTCCGCAAGCTAAACGAGCTGGCTTGCCAATGGTTTGAAAGTCAGCTGTCCATGAGCCAGAAGGCCCTGGAATACCTGGCCAACCGACACATTACCGAAGAGACACGCAAACTGTTCCACATCGGCTACGCTCCCGATGGCCGCGAAGGTTTTATCGGATATGCCGTCAAGAACGGATTTTCTCCCCTGGACTGCGTCAAGGCAGGTCTCGCCGTGGAACGCGAAAACGGCGGAGTGTCTGACAAGTTCCGCGACCGTCTGATGATCGCCATCCAGAACCAGTCCGGAATCGTAGTGGCATTCGGAGGACGCGACCTCTCTGGCAATTCCCCGGCCAAGTACATGAACAGCCCGGAATCAGCCACCTACCACAAAAGCGACATTCTCTTCGGATTCAACCACAGCCGCGTAAGCATCGCCAAGGAAAAATCCGTCATCATCGTGGAAGGCTACTTCGACCTGATGAGTCTCTATCAGGGCGGCGTCACCAACGTGGTGGCCGCATCGGGAACCGCCCTCACCGAAAATCACGCCAACATCCTTTCTCGCTACGCCAAGACCGCCTACCTGGTTTTTGACGGTGACGCCGCAGGCAAAAAGGCAACCCTCCGCAGTTTGGAAATCGTGTTGCCCAAGGGAATCGCCCCCCGCGTTTTTGCACTGTCCCGGCCCGACGGCACCAAGATCGACCCCGACAACTTCGTAAACGAACAGGGTCCCGACGCCTTCAGGCAGGCACTCACCCAAGCCGAAGACTGGCTCAACTATCTGGCCATGGAACGCAACCCCCGCACCCCCGAAGAAAGGGCGGAATTCGTCAGCTACGTCAAGAGCTTGGTTAAAAGTATAGACGATCGCGAACTGCAGAATCAATATCTCAAACTTATTTCGGAACGTTACAATACAGACCGTTCCCTGGCACACGTCAAGAGCATCAAGCCCGCCTACAAGGCTCCTCGCCCCGTGGCAAGTTCCAACTCCCAGGGCGAAGTCATCCCTCAGTTGGAGCAGGAAGCAAGCATCGACTGGGCCATGATCCCGCCCATGGAAGTACGCTTCGCCAACCTGATTCTGCGCAACCCCACCTTGATGGACCGAGCCGCAGAATACTTCGACATGGACTGGGCCACCAGCGGCATCCAACTTTTTGAATCCCGCGTCGTAGAAGATTTCATCAGTTCCACCGTGGCCATCTACCTGGAATCGGGTTACCACTCTCCCCAACTTTTGTACGAGAACTTCTCTCCGGAACTGCGACTGTTCCTGGAAGGCCTCCCCGAAGAGCAGTGGAAGTCCCCCCAGGAAATCAAGGAATTCTACCAGACCCTGACGGTGCTTTCTACAAAACTTTGCGACAGGCAAAAACGCATGATTCCCCTGAACTCCAACGACGCCGTTGAAATCAGAATGCAGATGTCCAAGTTCACCCAGGGAATGCAAAAAATCAACCAGCTCTACAGCACCGAAAAAATCGACATCAACGCCTTTGCAGACCAGGTGGTCAAAAGTCGAAGCATGTTGATGAAGTTCCAAGCGGCCATCCCCGACAATGGGTATTGATTATTTTGGGGTTCGCAAACAAGGAACGCAGACTTTATAAATAAAGAGGAAAAAATGTTAAGCATCAAGAATCTTAAGGCAAGCATCGAAGACGGCACCCAGATTTTGAAGGGCATCAACCTGGAAGTAAAGCCCGGTGAAGTCCACGCCATCATGGGCCCCAACGGAAGTGGCAAGAGCACCCTTTCCAAGGTGATTGCAGGCCACCCCGCCTACACCGTGAACGATGGTGTCGTTGAACTTGACGGCAAGAACCTCCTGGACATGGAAATTTGCGAACGCGCCAATTCCGGCTTGTTCATCAGCACCCAGTACCCCACCGAAATCCCCGGCGTAAATAACGTGGAATTTTTGAAGATGGCGCTTAACTCCAAGCGGAACTTCCTGGGCCTCCCGGAAATGAGCGACGCGGACTTCAAGAAGCTTTGCGAAGAAAAGATGCAGCTTTTGGAAATGGACGACCGTTACCGCGACCGCGGCGTCAACGAAGGCTACTCCGGTGGCGAAAAGAAGCGTAACGAAATTCTCCAGATGGCAATTCTCGACCCGAAGGTTTCCTTCCTGGACGAAACCGACTCCGGCCTGGACATTGACGCTCTGCGCATTGTGGCAAACGGCATTAACCACATTATGAGCCCCGAAAAGGCCGTGATTCTCGTGACCCATTACCAGCGCTTGCTGGACTACATCAAGCCCACCTACGTTCACGTGCTGCGCCACGGTAAGATTATTCTGAGCGGTGGACCGGAACTGGCCTTGAAGCTTGAAGAACAGGGCTACGACTGGATCGAAGAAAAGTAATTGAGGCTGTCATGAGCTATATGAATTCTGAATTAGCACAGGCCGCCCAGGCTCGCATCAACGCCCTTGGCATGCCCAAGCGCAATAACGAGCTGTGGAGCTTTTTCCCGGTCCATAAGATTCCATCTGTAGTTGATACTGCCGGTACCGATTGCGCCGCTAATGGTGCCGCTGCCGGTGGGATCGTCGCGAACAGCGCCGCTGTGGAATGCGCCGACTTCGGCATTGCCGCCGAAACCGACATCGCAGCCCTCCTGCCCATCGCAAAGTCCGCTCCCGCCATGAAGAAGGATTTTGCCGCAGGCGAAACCGAAATGGGCCTCATCAAGAGCCGCGACGACTTCGGCCACAGCATTTTCAACATCGGGAAGAACGCCAAGGTTTCCCTAGAAATTCTGGACAACAAGGTGGAGCACGAAATTGCCGCCGAGCGCTTCGACATTAACGTAGAAGAAGGCGCCGAGCTTGAAATTTTCTTTGCAAACCCCGCAAACGAATTGCCCCTGCAGTTCCGCCATTTTGTAATCAAGCAGGCAGCCAATTCTACGGTTCACTTTTCCAACATTCTGCAGGATGCAGGCATCGGCCGCATCAGCATTGACGTGGACTTGAACGGCGAAGGCGCCAACTTCGATTACCGTTCTCTCAGCGTGTTGAAGGGTTCCGCCAGCAAGCACCAGCGCCTGACCATCCGTCATAACGCACCCAACACCGTAAGCTCCCAGTTCGCCCGCAACCTGCTGGACGAAAAGTCCTACGTCAGCTACGACGGCAGCGTCATCGTGGGTAACGGATGCAGCCAGGTGAACTCCAGCCAGCTGGTGAATTCCATTCTCCTAGGTGACGAATCCAGCGTTTCCGTAAAGCCGGTACTGAAGATCTATCACGACGACGTGGAATGTACCCACGGCAACACCTGCGGTGAACTTGACGCCGACCAGATGTTCTACCTGACCAGCCGCGGCATCCCCGCCGAAACCGCCAAGAAAATGCTCATGAAGTCCTTCGCCAAGGAGCTGTTCCTACCCCTGAACGATGGCCCCGCCAAGAAGCGTCTGCTGCAAGTGCTAGCAAGCTTGTAAGACATAAGCCTACAAAAACGCCCCAGGGGATTGTGAACCCCTGGGGTTTTGTTACAAGGCTTTGCTTCGCTAAGCCTTGGCTAGGCAATCCACCTTCGATGGATGCCTAGTTAGAGTGGCGTTCACACGCCACTTCGCTGCGGCTCGACCATGCCAGAACGCAAGCGTTCTAGCGAGGCACTCGCCTTGCTTTAGTCCTGGAGACAACGCACCGAGTCCCCGAAGCGCTTGCCGTAGTAGTCGACGTACGCGTTGCCGTCGCTGATGCCCAGGTTGTAGGCGCAGTAGCTATTGTAACCCGTAGAAGTCCAAAAGTTGGTGCTGTTGCCCAAATCGTCAAACCCCTCGCCGTACTCGCTGGTGTAGGTGCCAGCAGGGAGAGCGGAAAAGCCGAACTTATCAGTTCCATTTTTCCAACTGTCCGCGCGCAGATTTAGGGACCATTCACCACCAGAGGTGCCCACTGCAGCCAGGAGACTTTCAAACTCCGCCTTACTGGGCAAGCGCCAGCCCGCAGGGCATGCTTTTTTAGCATCATCCCAGGTGTACAAGCGACCGTACTTTTCGCAGTTTTCAGGTTTATCACCGTAGCATTTGCTTGTGACAATCTGATAATTCAAATTCTCGGCCATCCAGGTCTGGGAACCAATTTTTATGGTCTTGTATGTTTGACCATCTCGGGAGTCTTTTAGTTCCCCATAGGAAAGTTCTATTATTTCATCGTTTATGCAACGGGCGTTGCTTCCAGGAATATAATAAGACGAACCACAAGTCGAGTATAATACATTATCTACACATTTTTTCTTGGTGATATCGTACTCTTCGCCACCGCACTTATCATAGACAATTCCATCCACGCAAAATTGCTTATCGCTAATAGTGTCACAAAAAGCAACAACTACATTTTGTTTGCAAAATTCCCTCATCACATCGAACTCTTCACCACCGCACTTGTCGTAGACAACAGTATCCGCACAAAACTGCTTTTCGCTATGGTAGTAGGACGAACCACAAGTCGGGTATAATACATTTTTCACGCATTTTTCCTCGGTGACATCGTACTCTTCGCCGTCGCACTTGTCATAGACGACTCCACCTACACAAAACTGCTTTTCGCTATGGTAGTAAGACGAGCCACAAGTCGGGTATAATACATTTTTAACACATTTTTCCTCGAGGACATCATACTCTTCACCACCGCATTTGTCGTAGACGATTCCATCAACGCAGAATTGTTTGTCGCTTAAATTGCGAGCACACTCGTCTCGAAGGCAACGTACCGAGTGTCCAAGGTTCTTGTCGTCGTAGTCGACACCCACAACGTCGTAACCATCGTCCACGATGTCCTCATCAATCCACAAGAAGTACGCGTCGCTGCGATCGCTCTCCGTTGAAGACCAAAAAAAGGCACCACTGCCCAGACGACCGAACTCCTTGTAAGGGCTGTAATAATAGCCTCCAGGGAGAACGGAAAACCCGTACTTGTCCTTTCCAGAATCCCAGCTAGTTGCTCGCAAATTCCTAGCAGCAAGCCTATTCGCTTCAAGATTTTCTTCCGAAGACCCAATGTCGTTCAAAAGCATTTGAAAATTCAACGCACTAGGGAGGCGCCAGCCAGCAGGGCACGCATTCATTGCAGCTTTCCATGTATAAAGGCGGCCATACTTTTCACAATTGGCTGGATCATTATCATAGCACCAAGACCCTTCAACATCTACATTCAGGTTCTCTGCCATCCAGGTCTGCTTACCGATTTTCATCGCGGAATAGCTATTTCCGTCGGAATCTTCAACACTCACACCATCAGACCCACAGCCAATCAAGCTAAGGCTCGCCACAGCGAAAGCCACGGACATCATTTTCATTATGGTAACTTTCATATTTTTCTCCATATCATATAAACCACGTTTCGTGACGTACAATCGGCATACTAGTCCTTTCAGTAATCCAATTGCATTCATATCCACGTATCTTTACCATATTCAGCACTGTTCCTGACGGGTGACCATATCTATTTTCAAAACCAGCCCAGATATAAGTGCGAACTTTACCAATTTTTTGTGGAAAACGTCCAAAGCTACGATGACTTCCATGATGAGGAATTTGAAAATCAACATTGCAATTGACTACTTCACTAAAATGTTCTTCCATGACCATCATTTTTGCTTCCGTTTTTAGACAAGCATCACCATTAAGCCACGTAATATATGATTCTTTAAAATTAATTGAGGATTTCTCATCACAGTTCGCTTGTGGAAAAGAAATCATTGACATGGACGAGCCATTCATACCGAAGCGTACTTTTCGATATATACCTTTTATACGTTTTATTTTCTTCTTAAAGTCAGTTATTGTTTTAATGCTTTCTATAGTTTCTACTTCATTACGTTTTAGATGGCAGAACTTGCCCTGATCGACAAAAAATTTCAACATCCAGAAAGCTTTCTTATCAGATTGTCTAAAAAACGAAAACTTTTTTTTATGCGAAAAAATTTTTCCCGCTAACATTTTACCAATTCCCAAGGAACCATCTTGCAAAACATAATCCCCAGAACAAATATCATCATTTTCCGCATCAATAAAGACAACTCGATTTTCTTTATTGAAGTATAAAGTTTGCAATAACCAACCTAACGAAGGAGAAGATTCAGATGTCTTACGAAAAAACAACAGTAAATCAAATGGGGTCGGACGAGGGATGAAAACCAAAGGCAATGGTTTATTCGTATTTAACAGATATTTTTCCAATTCAACAATTCCGTTGATATGATCCTCATCCAAATGACTAATAACTATAAAATCAACAGAATCTATACCACTGCGGTTAATCGATTTACTTAATTCTGCCGCGGCACTTTTCCTTGTGTTTGAAGGCGTATTGAGAGCTCCACAATCATACACAAAAGTTGATGGAGTCCCATTGAACAAAATTCGCTCCGAATAAAAGCCTCCTTGACCAACTGGATAAAAAGATTTTGTAACATTGATCATTTCAGCCTCAATCCAGTTTATTTAAAGTTACATCAATAGATAGATTGTGCAAATTCGGCGTTAGTGAATTAAAAAATTTTTTAAAGATTTCCTTGTTTTCCACAATTTTTTTTGCATCATTTTCTATTGATTGAAAATCAACCGGAATGGTAAAAAAAATGGAAACATCATCAATTTCTCCATAAACGGATATGGAATCATCCGCATTCGCATACAACTTAAACCTAGAATCGTTCAACTCGTTTTCGAGTTCTCTAACGTAATCACTCTTGTTCATATACCCACCTTCTATAAAGTCCCAAGATGCATTACAATCGAATAAATTAATAGCGCATCTACAAATGTAACCAAAAAAAAACAAAGTCAAGTATTTGGCAGAATTCCGCCAATTTTTGGTTCATTTAGTGAAAATTGTCACGAGAATCGCGAAAAACACAAACAAATTACGCAACATATTGCACATTCATTGACAAATTCATCGTTTTTTCGTATTTTAAATTAAAAACAAGCAATATATTGCACATTATGAATGAAATTTTTGAGATTTTGCAAAAGCGACGGGAAGCCCTTGGGTTAAGCCAAAGGGATCTTTCAGAGATGTCCGGGATCTCGTTACGGACCATCAACGCCATCGAAAACGGTAATGCGAACCCGTCCATTGAAGTTCTTTGCAAGCTTGCTGAACAGCTGGGATTGAAGCTATCCTTAACCGAGAGAGTCGTCAATGGCTAGGCAAGCATCAGTTTTCTACAACGGCATTTTGGCAGGTACCTTGACCAAGGCTAAGGGCGAATTCATTTTCACCTACGACGAAATCTACCTTGCGTCCAGGCGCCCCGCCATCGCGTTAACATTGCCTAAGCGCCAGGAGCCCTACAAGTCCAAGGAGCTGTTTCCGTTTTTTGAAGGCTTGCTGCCTGAGGGCGAGAACCGCAGGCTTTACTGCAAGAGTCTAAAAATCGACCCCAAGGATTCCTACAGGCTGTTGCTGAAACTTGCCAGGAAGGAAACTATCGGCGCCATCACCGTGATGGAGGACGTATGACAAGCGCCACCTCCCCCACCATGCAGAACCGTTGCCACAGTTGTCTCAAGGAGACCCCTCGAGATTTTTGCCCCGCCTGTGCCAAGCGTTTGTTCGGTCTAAAAAAGTTTAGCGCCACGCTGGATTTTTCCTTACCCGAAATCAAGTCCAACAACGGTTCCATCCGTCGGATTTCTATTTCTGGTGCACAGCCCAAGTTTTCGTTATTGGTAAACGAAGGCAGGTTGGAACCTACTGAAAATGGCGGAACCTTCATCTTAAAGCCTGCGGTAGAAGGGCTGTTCGACAACACAAAGGATATGCCCGCCAACGAGCACCTGACCATGCAAATGGCCAGACAGATTTTCAAAATCGAAGCGGCAGACAACGCGCTAGTTTATCTTAAAGACGGAACACCGGCCTACATTACCAAGCGATTCGATGTTCTGCCCGACGGCAATAGAATCTGCCAGGAAGACTTTGCCCAGGTGGCTGGCCTCACCCCAGGCGAAAAAGGTTCCAACTACAAGTACGACTTCAGCTACCAGCAGATCGCCGACCTGATGAAGCAATATGTAAGCACCTATCCCACCGACGTTGAAAAATACTTCAAGCTGATTCTGTTCAACTACCTGGTCTGTAACGGTGACGCCCACGTCAAGAACTTTTCTGTCTACTCCCCAAATGCAGACGGGGTTTACAAGCTAGCCCCTGCCTACGATTTGCTGAATACATCCCTGCACGTTCAAGAACTTGGCCGAACCGCATTGGAACTTTTCAGCGAAAACGCACCAGCCGACGATTCCCGCGATGATTCCGGCGCGGACTTTGAAACGGAATTTTTCAAGGCAAACGGGTTCTACGGCAAGCCGGACTTTATGGAACTGGCCCGCCGCATCGGCATCAAGGAAATCCGAGCCCAGCGTTTTATTGCAGAAACCTGCAGCCATTTAAGGGAAATGGACGCCATGATCGACCAAAGTTACTTAAGCGAGCCAAGCAAGGCGTTGTTCAAGGCGCAGGTGAGAGACCGGGCCAAGGCCCTGGAGATGGGGTGAAAACGGGTCTGCAGAAGGCCAAAACGACCGTTCAAAATAAAATAGAGACTTTCTATCAGAAATCCCGCATTTTGACACTCTTTTGACATAAAAACTTTATACATTGATGGTATGAAGTTCTTTGGAAAAATTTTCGCATTTTTATCAATTTTTGCAGCATTCTCCTTTGCCGACACCACCAAGGCAGAAGCTGTCATTGAAGCAGCCATTTCCGCAACCGACTCCGGTCTTTCAGGCCCGGTGGCTACCGATTCCGCCACCGGGAATGCCGCCGTCACCCCCGCCAAGAAGCACGCAGTCTGGATTAAGTTAGAAGGCGACGTGGAACCTTCCATGTACGATTTCTGCGCCCGCGCCATTGGCGAGGCTCTGGAAGAAAATCCGGACTACATTGTTTTTGAAATCAACACCTTCGGTGGCCGCCTAGATGCCGCCTTCGACATCGTTGACACCATCATGGCCATTCGCGGTCCCCAGACCATCGCCTTCGTTAAAAAGAAGGCCATCAGCGCAGGTAGCCTCATCGCCTTGGCCTGCAGCAAGCTTTACATGATGGAATCCACTACCATCGGCGACTGCGCCCCCATTGTGCAGAACAGCGATGGCACCCCGCAAATCGTGGGCGAAAAGATTCAGTCTCCCCTCCGCGCCAAGTTCCGCAACCTAGCTCAAAAGAACGGCTACCCCGAATTGCTCAGTTCCGCCTTCGTCACCCCGGAACTTGAAATTCTCGAACTCCGCGCCAAGCTGGACGCCGGCAAAAAGACCGAGCGCGACACCACCATGGTTATCGAATCCGCCAAGTACGAAGTCATGAGCAAGGACGAAAAGAAGTTCTGGGGCGCCCCCAAGATTCTTGTGAAGGAAGGCGAACTTCTCACCATGACCGACAAGGAAGCAAAGGATCTGGGATTCTCCCAGGGCACCTTTAACGGCCGTGACGATTTTGAAACCGCTTTGGCGATTGAACGCAAGAGCGAAGTGGAAACCACCATGGGCGAAGACGTGGCAAACGCCATCGCAGGAATCGCAGGCATTTTGCTGATTCTCGGTTTCGGAGCCTTGTACATCGAATTCAAGACTCCTGGATTCGGCGTATTCGGCATCATCGGAATCATCCTGATTGGTATCGTATTCCTGGGCCAGTTCGCACCGCAGCTGGACGGCATGCTTCCCGCAGTGCTATTGGTAGCGGGCGTCGCCCTGTTCCTTGTGGAAATTTTCGTGATGCCGGGTACCTTCCTCTTTGGCATCGGCGGCATCATCTGCATGATTATCGCCCTCACCATGAGCTTCTCCCCAGCAGACATTCCGGAATACGTGCCGGAGGCCGTTGAAGAATCCTTCGACGCCACGCCCTGGCTATTTGGGCTGTTCTATATGTTGTGTTGCGCCGCCATTGCGCTTGTATTCCCCATTGCAGCCAGCAAGTACTTGATTCCCCTTCTGCCCGAAGGCTGGACTCCTATGTTAAAGACAGACCTTGAAACCGCAGCCTCCCCCACCGAAGCCATAAGCGAAGTCCGCCCTGGTGATATCGGTACAGCAAAGACTTTCCTTCGCCCCGTAGGCCAGGCACAATTAACCATGTCCGACGGCAGCGTAAAACTTTTGGACGTTCAAACCCGCGGCGAGATTATCGAAGCAGGGCAATCCGTCAAGGTGGATGCCGTTCAGGAAGGACATATATTCGTTAGCGCAAATAACAGTTAGTTTTCTCAACAATTAGATTTTCAAAGAAAAACAAACACACTCTATACGGAGCAAAATAAAATGGATACTATTTTCGCCATTGGCATTGTCATTGCCGCCATCGTTATCATCATTCTTCTCGCCTTCGTAGGCAAGTTCTTCAGCCTCTGGCTTCAGGCATTGTTCTCCAAGGCAAACGTGAGCATTTTCCAGCTCATCGGTATGCGCCTTCGTAAGGTGCCGCCCCAGGTCATCGTCGAAGCTCGAATCCTCAGCTGCAAGGCTGGCCTCCCGGTGGACACCAACCTGCTGGAAGCTCATTACCTTTCCCGCGGTAACGTTCTCCGCGTGATCCAGGCTTTGATCGCTGCAAACAAGGCAAACATCAAGCTGGACTTCAAGGAAGCTGCAGCCATCGACCTTGCCGGTCGTAACGTTCTCGAAGCAGTGCAGATGTCCGTGAACCCCAAGGTCATTACCACTCCTAAGGTTTCCGCTGTGGCACTTGATGGTATTCAGCTTCACGCCGTGACCCGTATTACCGTGCGCGCCAGCATCCAGAAGTTGGTGGGTGGCGCAGGCGAAGAAACCGTTATCGCCCGTGTTGGCGAAGGCATCGTTTCCTCCATCGGTTCCGCACAGAGCCATAAGGAAGTTCTTGAAAACCCCAACATGATTTCCAAGAAGGTGCTGGCATCCGGCCTCGACGCAGGTACCGCATTCGAAATTCTTTCCATCGACATTGCAGACGTGGACGTTGGCCAGAACATCGGCGCCATCCTTGAAACCGACCGTGCCGAAGCCGACAAGAAGATTGCACAGGCCAAGGCAGAAGAACGCCGCGCCATGGCTTACGCTGCCGAACAGGAAATGAAGGCCAAGGTCATGGAAATGAAGGCTAAGCTGGTGGAAGCCGAAGCACAGATTCCCATGGCTATGGCAACCGCTCTCCGCGACGGCAAGCTGGGCGTCATGGACTACTACAACATGAAGAACATCGAAGCCGACACCCAGATGCGTAAGGAAATCGGCAGCGCTCCGGAAGCTAAGTAATTTTGGAAGCGATAGATGATTGAAGGTCTTGTGGAACTTGCCGTCGAAGCCGTGAAGGACACTGTACAAGATGCAGTGCAGGACACGGTGCAAGATGTCGCAAAGGACGTTGTAGAAGAAGCCGGAGAAAGCGTTCTTGACACAATCAAGAATGCAGCCAGCAGTTTAGCAGAAGGTTTCTTAGACTTAATTGACGGCTCCGATTTAGTTCCTGATTTAGATTCAAAATCATCTTCCAAAGTGTACAAAGTGAAGGAATCTGAACATAAACAAAAAGGTGAAACTGTCACGTCAGAAAAGAAGCCTTACAAAAGCCGCGATAAGCGACCTGAGAGAGCTCTAAAAAGAAAACTGGCGAAACAAAAACGCAAAGAACCTTTAGAATACGTTCCTTCATCCACACCATAGTATAGAGCATATTTATGGAAGGTTTATTAATTCTTGTCGGTATTTACGTTCTTGATATAATCATCAAGAAGGTTGCCGCTAACAAGCAAAAAAAACCTCAGCAGGTTCCGCAACCGCCTCAGCAACAGGAGTCTTCAAGCAGACGTTCCGAAAGCCAAGGCGCTCCGAAATCCCTGCAGGATTTGGTCAAGCAGTTTGAAGAAGCCCAGCGCCAAGCCTCCCAGGGGACGCTTACACCGGACACGCCTCCCGTTGAAGAGCTTCGCGACGAGTACGACGATCGCGATGATTATAATGACGACGAAAGCGATGAAGACGACGAAATAGATTTGCCTACGGTAACGCCGGCAAATCCAAATCGCATCACCTTCAAGGAGATTGCCGAATCGGTCATCCAGTGGGAAGAAGTCAGTGTTGATTACTTGCAACAAGCTTTTGGTTTTTCCGAAAGTACTGCACAGCAGGTCCTTGCGGAGTTACAAGCTCATCACATCGTAGGTCGAGACATGGGCGAAGGTTACTGCGATCTTCTGGTGCACGACAAAACGGAACTGGAAAACCTCTTCAAGCGCGAACAGCGTGATGCCGAGGAACGCGAAGCAGCAGAAGCCCAAGGCGCAGCCCTCCAGGCTCGTCGCGAGGCTGAGCTTCAGCACCAGAAGGAACTGGCAGAACTTGAGGAACGCGCAAGGCAGATTCGCGAACAAGCCGCACAAGGATCCCTCCCCGATGCAAGCGAAGGCATCGAAGGACCTTGCCTAGCCTCCTCCGAGCACAAGACTCACCGCAGGACCTTTGACAAGGCCGAAATCCGCCGCGGCTTCGTCTGGGCGAAGGTTCTAGACGAGCCCCGCTTCAAAAAGCACTGGAGCAGCCGAGTAAGATAAGTTGCGTAGCAAGTAACATCGCGAAGTAACCACAGAAAGTCAAAGCCTCGCAGGAAACTGCGGGGCTTTCTTTTGCGAAATGAACTGAGCGATACGCGAAATGAACAGAGCGGCGCCTCAGGAATTTCAAAAAAAAGAACCCCGCCCGGAATTTACCCGAACGGAGTTCTTTAAGCTTTTAGGCTTTATAGCAGGAGATTAGTCCTGGCGCTGTCACCTTTTCAAGGTTCCAGCGCGGATAACTGCGGTTCGGCAATGACAGCTCGTGCAAGCACGGCTGTCGCTGCACTCACCTTGTTAGTCCTTGCCGTAAACCTTTTCAGCGTAGGTAGCGGTTGCCATGAGGTATTCGCGGTTCATCTTGGCGATGTAATCCACGGTGATACCCTTCGGGCAAGCAGCCTGGCATTCGTAAAGGTTGGTGCAGTTACCAAAGCCTTCCTTGTCCATCTGTGCCACCATAGCGAGCACGCGCTTCTTGGCTTCGACCTTGCCCTGGGGCAAGAAGCTGAGGTGAGAAACCTTAGCAGAGACGAAGAGCATAGCGGAAGCGTTCTTACATGCAGCAACGCAAGCACCGCAACCAACGCAAGCAGCAGCGTCGAAGGCGCGGTCTGCATCAGCCTTGGGAACGGGGATCACGGAAGCTTCGGGAGCGGCACCGGTGTTGACGGAAACGTAGCCGCCAGCAGCGATGATGCGGTCGAATGCGGAACGGTCCACAGCGCAGTCACGGATAACCGGGAATGCGGCAGCGCGCCACGGTTCGATCACGATGGTATCGCCATCCTTGAACTTACGCATGTGCAGCTGGCAAGTGGTGATGCCGTGGTCGGGACCATGGGGCATACCGTTGATCACCAGAGAGCACATACCGCAAATGCCTTCGCGGCAGTCGTGGTCGAATGCAAAGCCTTCCTTGCCCTGCTTCATCTGTTCTTCGTTGACAATGTCCAGCATTTCCAGGAAGGACATGTCCGGAGAAATATCGTTGACCTTGACAGTTTCGAACTGACCCTTGGTCTTGGCATCCTTCTGACGCCAAATCTTCAAAGTGATATTCATATTGCCGTTGCTCATTATTTGTAGCTCCTAGTAACGAGGTGGACGTTATCGAATGTGAGAGGTTCCTTGTGGAGTTCGGGCTTTTCGCCATCGCCCTTGAATTCCCAAGCACCGACGTAGCAGAAGTGTTCGTCATCACGCTTTGCTTCGCCTTCTTCGGTCTGGCTTTCTTCACGGAAGTGACCGCCGCAAGATTCTTCACGGTGGAGGGCGTCGAGGGTGAGGACTTCTGCGAATTCGAGGAAGTCAGCCAGACGGCCGGCGCGTTCCAGGTTCTGGTTGAAGGAACCTTCGGAGCCAACAACGTTGACGTTTTCGTAGAATTCTTCGCGGAGTGCGGGGATTTCCTGGAGAGCCTTTTCGAGGCCAGCCTTGTTACGGGCCATACCAACGTATTCCCACATGATGTTACCGAGCTGACGATGGATATCGTTAACAGTGCGGTGACCCTTGATGGAAAGGAGCTTGGAAATCTTTTCTGCGGTCTGCTTCTTGCAGTCTTCGAAAGCAGGATCAGATTCGGAAACCTTTTCCAGCTTGGTGCCTGCGAAGTAGCCACCGATGGTGAACGGAATCACGAAGTAACCATCGGAAAGGCCCTGCATCAAAGCAGAAGCACCGAGACGGTTAGCACCGTGGTCAGAGAAGTTTGCTTCACCGAGAACGAAGCAGCCCGGGATGGTGGACATCAAATCGTAGTCAACCCACAGACCACCCATGGTGTAGTGGATTGCCGGGAAGATGCGCATCGGAACCTTGTACGGGTCTTCGTCAACGATCTTTTCGTACATCTGGAAGAGGTTACCATACTTAGCAGAAACGCCTGCAACGCCCATGCGCTTGATAGCGTCGGCGAAGTCCAGGTAAACTGCGAGGCCGGTGTTGCCAACGCCCATACCGGCGTCGCAAACCTGCTTAGCGTTACGGGAAGCCACGTCACGAGGAACGAGGTTACCGAAGCTGGGGTACTTTTCTTCGAGGTAGTAGTAACGTTCGTTTTCAGGAATCTGGTCCGGAGAACGCTTGTCGCCGGGCTTACGAGGAACCCAAATACGACCATCGTTACGGAGAGATTCAGACATCAGAGTCAGCTTGGACTGCAGGTCTCCATGACGGGGCAAGCAGGTCGGGTGAATCTGAGTGTAGCAGGGGTTAGCAAATGCTGCACCCTTCTTGTAAGCGCGGAATGCTGCAGTAACGTTAGAACCCTGAGCGTTGGTGGACAGGTAGTAGACGTTACCGTAACCACCGGTGCAAAGGCAGACTGCGTCGCCAACGTGGCTTTCCAGTTCACCAGTCACCAGGTTACGAACGATGATACCGCGAGCCTTGCCGTCGATAACGACGAGGTCCATCATTTCGCGACGAGGAAGGAGAGTTACCTTGCCTGCTGCAACCTGGCGCATGAGAGCCTGGTATGCACCGAGGAGGAGCTGCTGACCGGTCTGACCGCGAGCGTAGAAGGTACGAGAAACCTGGGTACCACCGAAGGAACGGTTGTCCAGGAGGCCACCGTATTCACGGCCGAAGGGAACACCCTGAGCGACGCACTGGTCGATAATCAGGTTGGAGTTTTCGGCGAGACGATGAACGTTGGCTTCGCGAGCGCGGAAGTCACCGCCCTTAACGGTATCGTAGAAAAGACGATAGACGGAGTCACCATCGTTCTTATAGCTCTTAGCAGCATTGATACCACCCTGGGCAGCAATGGAGTGAGCACGACGGGGAGAGTCCTGAATGCAGAAGGACTTCACATTGTAGCCCAGTTCTGCGAGGGAAGCTGCAGCGGAAGCACCAGCAAGACCGGTACCCACCACGAGAACGGTGAACTTACGCTTGTTAGCGGGGTTCACGAGCTTCAATTCAAACTTATGCTTGGTCCACTTTTCTTCAATGGAACCACCAGGAATTTTAGAATCGAGAATCATTAGTTATGGTCTCCATTAAACGTTGGTGGAAATGATGCCGACAGAGGGAACGACGAAAGAAGTCTTAGCTTCGGAAGCGGCCTTCTTCTGTTCCAGCTGCTGCTGGAGTTCATGAGACTTGGCGCGGAGAGCTTCGGTTTCCGGCTGATGAGCGATGTAGCAGGAGAATGCAGCTTCAACAGCAAAGCCGATTGCAATCACGATGCTGTATGCAATGCCGATAACTTCGATAACCGGAGTCCACTTCTGGTGAGCAAGGCCGAGAGTCTGGAAAGCAGAAGAAATGGCATGGAACAGGTGGATGCCGATAACGAGCATGGCAACCAGGTAGAACACGGTCCAAACCGGGTTAGCAAACATGTCGATGGTGGTGAGCCACATGTCGCGGACGATTTCGCCGGCAGCGTTCTGGTACAGATAGTGAGCACCGAACTTGAGATTTGCAAGATGCTGGATGCCGAAGCCGAGGATGATGAGGCCGGTCCAGATCATGGTGAAGGTAGCGAAGGATTTGTTACCCTTGCGAGCGTTGACTTCGTAACCCACAGCGCCACGAGCCTTCTTGTTTTCGAGCTTCAGCAAAACGCCGAGACCGATATGGAGACCGAATGCAGCAACCATGCCCAGTTCCATGAGGTAAATCAACTTTACCGGGAAGTGGAGCGGGTTGAAGCTGGTCAGGAATTCAGTATAGGCATTGTAGGATGCCTGTGCTGCAGACTGATCAAAGTTCAGCAACTGGAGGTTGCCGCACATGTGGACGAGGATGAACAGAGCGAGGAATGCACCCGAGGCACCCATGATCTGTTTCTTACCAATGGAAGAGGTAAGGTACTTAATGATCCATTGCATTGTTTTGTGTCTCCTTGAGGGGGTCTTTTTGTTTATTTGAAATTCTGAGGCTTAACCGCCATTAGAGGATGCAGCAAGCTTTCTTGCTGGGGGTTTCGTAGGCGTAGCGTTCCTTCTTGGTGAACCAGAAGTCAAGTTCACGCTTTGCGCTCTTGGGGCTATCAGAGCTGTGAACGACGTTTTCGGTCATAGAGGGAGCAAAGTCATAGCGGAGGGTACCCGGTTCTGCCTTGGCAGGATTGGTTGCACCGTTGATAGCACGAACCTTGGCAATAGCGTTTTCGCCACCCAGAGCAAGCATCACGGACGGGCCCTTGGTCATATAGGCTTCAAGTTCCGGGAAGAAGGGCTTCTTCACGTGTTCTGCGTAGAAACCGCGTGCGTCCTTCTTGGACATCTGGTGCATCTTGATTGCGCAGACAGAGAGGCCTGCAGCTTCGTAGCGAGCAATAATCTGACCAACCAAGCCGGACTTAACGGCATTGGGCTTGATCATAGCGAACGTCATTTCCATGGTATACCACCTTTTATTGTGAGTGCTTGAAATATAAATAATTGGGTGCTTTTGGGCATTTTCGCAAGCTTTAAATAAGGGCGAAAACAACCTTTTTTGATTAAAAATGCAAAGTTTTTACTTTTCCTCGCTGATTTTCTTCAACAAATCCTCAGCAAGCTGCCCCTTGGACTCGATGTTCTTCACCAGCCAGTCGGCGGACTCCCTAAGTTCGCTGTTCGGATACTTCTGCATGAACTCGCGGAAAACATCCAGAGCAACGTTGTCCCACCTCAAATTCTCGTTGAGAATAAACCCGCGACTGAACATGGCCTTTTCCGCATTTTCATTGTCGGGCCACATGCGGTAGAAGGCGTAATATTCAGCTTCTGCGTCTTCGTAAGTTTCTGCATCGGCCTGAGTCTGAGCCATCTGGAATGTCGTAAACTGGAACAGGGAGTCGTTTTCAGGATAGGAATACATTATATCACGATAAACGTAGTATGCATCCAAAGGCTTACCGTTCTTGTACAGGGAGTCGGCTTTAGCCAGCTTGCTCTCAAGGGATTCGTCGGGAACATTCTGCGGAACATCATCACCGTAGAAATGCTTGGAAGCCTTTGCATAGGCCTCTGCAGAATAGCGCCTTCCCAGATAGTACGTAACGTTAGAGTTGCCTTGAGAATAAATCTTGGGCACAGCCTCATCAAAGGTCTGGCCCTTATAAATCATGCGGTATCCGAACAGATAATCGTGTTTGTACACGTTCTTGGGGAACGCAAAAACCTTTGCCATTTCGTTCTTGACATTTTCAAAAACAACACCTTCACGAACGAGAGGTTTCATCTTTTCGAACAAACTTCTAAGAGAATCCTCGGGAGCTAGGTCCACCCCCATTTTCTTTTCCAAATAGCGATTATAGATAAAGTCCCAACGAGCTGAACGGACAAGAGCCCTGTATTCCCAGGAGTGATCCAACTTGAACTCTTCAGCGAAGCCCGCATAGGCAAAGGTTTCAGCAATCATGTGTGCAAGACGTTCGTGGGACTTGGCATTCAGCACACGATTGCCAAAATACTTTCGGTTGTATTCAACCAGTTCGCGTTCTGTGAATATGGGCTTGCCATCCTTGAGGATGACTGCAAAATCAGAACTGACTTCGGGCATAGCGCCATCAGCTACATCAGCCTTGACAGAAGCCTCGGCACGGTCAAAGGGCTTGACCTGGGCAGGAACATTTTCAGCCAGGAAGAATCGTTGAAAAACGGCTTTGCCGGTAGAGCGAAGAACCGGAGTTACATAGCCAACAGACTTGCCGGACAAATAATCACCAAGGCCTTTAACGATACCAACACCGGCGGGCAGAGGATAATCCTGCTTGACGAAACCCACATAGCCACCGTCCTTTGCGGTCAGTGCGTTCTTGCTGGACTTTGCGGCAACGGCCTTGAACTGTTCCAAGGTTGTGGATTCTCCGAACAAGGAAGCCAATGCGGCAGAATCTGCCATCTGCACATGGTAAAGCACATAGCCAGGAACAGTCTTGTATTTATCCTTGTGAGCCTCGTAATAGGCCTTTACATCTATAGGAGGCAGAGCCGGAACGATATAGTGGCCGCGTTCCAAAACATTGCTTGCGGCCTCCTCACGCAAGGCGCCGCGACGAGCATCAATGAAGCGATTCTTGGAGACCAGAGAGTCGCCGCCGTTACTACTGTGGTATTCGGCAAACTTTTCTGCATTCTTGGATAAATAGTATTCGCCGGCCACCTGGGAACGGACCTTAAAGTACTCCCCTGTGGAATCCGACGGGAAAAGATGCTTGTTCACATCATAGAAACGACGCAGTTCGGAATCCGAGTACATCATGCATTCATCAACGAAGAAACGCTGATAGACGTTGGTTAGGATTCTTACGTTAATATCCTTATAGTAGGCGTCCCATTCCTTTTCAATTTCAGGGAATTCCTTTTGCGCGGCAGAGGCGACCGCAGCCTTGGAATAAAGTTTTTCGTAAACCTGAGCATTCCAATTGGTGTTCTTGGCTGTATTAACTTTCAGCATCATCAAGTCTTCTTTGTAGATGCTTTCGTCATTAAATCGAGCTACAAGAGAATCCTTGGT
Source organism: Fibrobacter sp. (assembly GCA_024398995.1). Lineage (GTDB taxonomy): Bacteria > Fibrobacterota > Fibrobacteria > Fibrobacterales > Fibrobacteraceae > Fibrobacter. The sequence continues at coordinate 9,725 of JAKSIE010000016.1, read as the reverse complement.
ACCAATACCATTACAACCGGAAAGAAGTGCAGCTGCGGCAGCGCATAATGCAGCCTTGGTCAGAGAAAAATTTTTCATTAGAATCCCTAAAATTCGTTATCAGAGCTCTTCCATCCACTACTAGAGGTTTATCCTGGTTTGGGAGGAAAAGCCTATACAACCCTTGGGAAAATAGTAAAATTACACCAAAATGTATCTTGGGACACCCCATTTTGGTTGCAAGAGAAACCCTATTGTAATGTAAGTTTATCGTAAACTTACGGATAAAAAAACTATATTTGCCTTGTTTTTAGTTTGTTGTAGGTGTTTATGAATTTCAAATGCAGCCATCTGCTTTTGCTGTCTGGATTTATGTCCTTTGCCCTGGGCGCAGAAACCACCCTGGCAGCCAACATTTTCGTCCAGGACCCAGCCTATTTTCATCAACGTCAAACCTACCTGCAGCAACTCAAGCAAGAGCTGGACGTCCCCAACGAAAGTCTGGATTCACTCCTTGTAGAAGCGGATAAAATCGCAAAAATGAGCGATAAATGTACCGTTGTCAGCATCAACGACGTCATGGACGAAAGTTGCTGGACATTTTACAAGGTGGAACTTCCCGCATTCGAACAGCATTATGCCGAAATTACAGGCGAGGTAAGACTAGGTTACATCGAAACTGTCCGCAATCTCGAAGATCGTAAACTGCAGATTGACGCCTGCGCAAACTCCCTGACCAGTTTCGTTTTCTCCAAGGAAGAAAACCTGAATGTGGAAGGCGGAGTCGCCCTGGAGCCCATGACCGAAGGGATTGAAGCCAACTACAATTTCACAATCCAGTACCAGACCGAAAACCGCGAAACGATTTTGAAAATTGCCAAGGCTTGGGGCGAAACCTGCAAGGATATCGTGATCCGTCAAGACGGCACCGGCTTTGCCCCATTCTTGTTGGAACGGTTTGAACGCTTGAATAAGGAACTGAAGAACAGAGGTTCCTTAGCCATACTAAAGGTAGACACCACTGCTGCGCCCACCATCTACGTGGATATTACAAAGCCCGTCCGCAGCGCCTACTATTTAAACGACACAAAGATTTTCCACTCCCGCATCAGCTCCAGCGGCGTAGACAATAGCCACCTGCGAATCACCTTCACTAAGGATGGGGTCATCGCCGGCGGCGAAAAGATCGTGAAAAAGCCCAATGGCGCTCCCATGCAGTACAAGGGCAGCGTAAAGTTTCCCGCAAACACAATCAAGGTCGATGGCCGCTGGTTCCTGGAAGGCAGCGGCAATGCCGAAGGCGTAGACTTCGGACCGGATTACGACGAAGACTCCCTGGCTGTGGCAAAGGCAGAAGAAACAAAGCAACAGCAAATCGCCGAGCAGAAAATCGTCGAGGAAAAGGCTGCCGAGGAATCGAATCGCAAGGGAATGCACTTTAGCTTCTGGGCCGGAATTACCGGAGACGTAGTCAACTATACCAATCGTTCCGTCTGCGCCTACATGAACCGTATCGACGACTCCGACCCCCTAAAAAACACCTGCAATAGCAGCTATACCTTCTTTATGCCCGACATCGGGGTTGCTGCCCGCCTTAAGTACAATTTCGGTCCTGATGCCAACATGTTTGTAACCGCAGGCGTCGGCGGAATGTTCGGTATGGCTTACGCATCCAAGGAAGGATTCGAAAGCGTTCTCAAAAGAACCTACGGAGGGCTTTTAGGACAGTTTGAAGTAGGCTACAAGAATTTCGGCATCCGCGAAACCATGGTTTTCCACATTGTCATTGATGACGCAGAACGCTGGAACCAACTCCGCACTGGCGTATTCTACGGATTCAATATTTCAGATAAATTCATGTTAAGTCCGGAAATTGGATTTACTTACATCACAAACGCAGGCTCTGGTTTCTATGCCGGAGTCGGCACTACATTCTAGGAGAGAGAAGAATGAACAAGATCTACCTCGCACTGGCCCTGGGCGCTGTTTTTGCAGCATGCTCCACCGAAAGCGCAAGCTCTGCCAACGACAAGAATAACGAAAACGGTGATTTTGACAAGGTCAGTGTCGTTACCGGAACCATGGAAGATGCCCGCGACGGCAAGACCTACAAGACTGTCACCATCAAGGATCAGACTTGGATGGCAGAAAACCTGAACTACGCCATCGACAACAGTTCCTGCGTTGAAGGTGATTCTGAAAACTGCGAAACCTTTGGCCGACTCTACTCCTGGACCGCAGCAATGGATTCCGCAACAACCGGATGCGGCTACGTTGTTGTTTGCGAAGCTGCTGATTCCATCGCTCAACCCAAGGTTCAGGGCATCTGCCCCGAAGGCTGGCACATTCCTACCGATTCTGAATGGGATATCCTGATTGAAGTCACCGGCGACGCAGACCATGCTGCACAGGCTCTCAAGTCCAAGGATGTTTGGACCAGAGACGCTGGCGTAGACAAATACAAGTTCAACGTGTTGCCCACTGGTTACCGCGGCGAAAAGGGTGACTACACCCAGCCCGAAACCGCAACCTTCTGGGCTTCCACCGAATTCATCCAGACTAGCGCAAACACCGATATGTATCCCACCGGCAAGTACTCCAGAAACGCTTGCGCAAGATACATAGATCGTGACATTTCCGTCAAACATCGTTCCTACGACAAGAAAACCGCCCGTTCTGTCCGTTGCATCAAGGACTAAAGAGGCATAAAATATCCCAGCGTAAAGCTGATTTGAATACAAAAAAGGCGGTCTTCGGGCCGCCTTTTTAGTACACAAATTTTCACTAAAACAAGGTCAATATTCGTAACTCGTTGAGCATCAACAAATTACATCAATTTTCACCCTTTTTCAAGGACCCCAAAAACATTAAAAACCCTTATAAATTCTATTTTTGTACCCAAGTTGAAAAAACTCACTTCAACATTTGCAGGGACGACCTTTATAGTAATGGTCGTGGTTGGCGCCATTGCCCTTGGCGTCTGGTTTTGTCGTGAGCTCATCGAACGTTTCCTAGCAGAACCCCACACCATCGCCGGCGTTACAATCTCACCCTATGGTCATCAAAACAAGGGGCTCCTCACCCACTCTTTTGACTCCATTAAAGTTGAGATGGACGGGACCACAATCCGTATAACCAAACCGGTTCTCGACATTACAATTCTTGGCGAGTCCAAGGGTGTTGCACTGGACTTGGATACGGTGGATGCCTTCGTCAAGATTCCTGAATCCAACGAAAAGAACAAGACTGCAAAACCGGATACAACCGTTCCGTCCATTCCCGAGGATTTGCAAATTCCCGTACCGGTAAAGTTAAGCGTAGCCCAAGCCAACGTTCAGCTTTCCAACGACATGAAGTGGAATATATCCCAGCTTGAGGCAAAGAACTACGGAAAGACTAATGTAGGCCTTACCATCAAGCAAGTCAGCGGCGATTACGTTTCAAGCCCAGCCGCAATCAATTTAACAGCAGACTTCGGAAGCGAGAACCTCAAGACGACTGCCAACGTCAAAACAGAACAAGACTCCGTAAGCCTAAAGTTGGATGCACCAAAGAAGAACCTTACCCAGCTGAAGACAAACACTAGCGTTACCGTTAGCGATCCTGAGAAATGGATTCCAGTAAAGCTGCCCGACGCACTCCCCGGCATTGGCAAGCTGCAGGTCAATGCAGAAGCCACCGTAGATGTAAAGAAAGGTACCACAAAGTACAACGCCACCGTTAAAACTCACATCGGTGAAATATGGCCTTTGAAACCGGAAGACGTGACCATCAAGATTAAAGGCGACCAGAACAAATTCAACACCGATATTTTCATGAGCAACGGCGAAGGCGGAACCATCCACCTCACCGGTGACTTCGACAAAAATCTAGACGGAACCTTCGAAGCTCAAGTCCAGCACATGAACGCCAAGTTCGGTCCCCAGATTATGCCCTTGGATGTTGAAATCGTTTCCGCAGAAAAGAAGGGGAATTTCATTGACGCCAAGCTGGAAACAAGACAAGGTTCCAAGTTCGATGCAAATCTGGACTTTAATGATTCGCTGATGATTACGTTTGTAGGCGACGTGGCCACCTACGAACCTTGGGCGCTAGACTGGACCCACGGAAACGTAATTCTGAAGAACCCCAAAATGTACGGCACCTTCGATATGCACAAGCTTAGGGTTCTTGGTAAGTTCGACACCATTCCCTACGCATACCACATGACCGCCGACTCAGCAACGGTAATGTTGGCTTTGGATACAGATGGCATCATTTTCACAAACTGTGTTCTCTACACCCCGAAGGAAGTTTTCGACTTTGACGGCGACGTGATTTGGGGAACCAACACGCCCCATACTTCATGGAACGTTACTCAGCGACATGGCGGTAAAGCAAGCGTCTACATCAACCTAGGAGACACCCTGTACCTGGACGCCAAGGCAAACCGCGCTGTAGTTGAAACGATTCCCTTCGCCGACATCAAAATCAGCGACAAGATCAAGGGAAACATTACCGGCAAGTGGCATCAGGACTTTGACAACAACATTGGTCTGGCTGAACTTTCTGCCGAGGGCGAACTGGACGCATTCAAAATGGCCGGAGATATTGTCGCACGACAGAACGGCGACACCTTGTTCGTGGACGACGCCATCGTAACCCAAAGTAAGAATTCCGTACAGCTTAATGCGGCAATCATTTTGCCTAACGATTCAAACCCCGACTTTAAGCCCACCAGCTTCTTGCCGATCCAGGTTCTACACGCTTGGGTTTCGTCTAAGGAATTCAGCATTCCTCTATTGCTAGAACCTTTGAACGACAGTACCTTAACCTCCGGTCTGATTTCCGGTGAACTTGCATACAACGAAGGCGAAGGTTTGATTGGCAACTTGGATTTCACCAACATAGCCTTTGCAAAGATTTCCAAGAACTTCATTGACGTTAAGAAGATGAACGCCTTTGCTGCCGGCGATAAGGTAGAATTGAATTCCTACCTGAACATCGGTAACGGCGGATGGGCAGGCAACACACAAATTATTCTAGACAACATTTTCGGAGAACAACATCACGTCAGTTTCTCCCACGGCAGTGACAACGGCGGCACCCTTTGGGCAGAAGGCTTCTTCGGAAATGACTTGATGTTCAAGGGAACGGTGGATGCCAACGGATCTTGGTACATTCCCAAGACCATCAGCGAAATTCAGAACACCGACTTGCACATCGACATTTCTGCCGACTTGAAGAAAGGATTGAAAGGCATCGTGGCCGACATCAGTTCCGACTCCACAAGCTTACAACCGCCAAAGATGAACGTAAAGTTCCCGTTCCATCTTCGCGGTCACTTGGAAGACGGTCTTGTAAACATCAGCGAGGCTGGTACTCATAACGAACTTGGTGAAAAAATCAACGCCACTATTCGTTTTAATCTCGACAGTATGAAACTCGAAGCCGTGGATGTTGTTTCCGAGCAGTACACTATAGATTTTGGCATGGGCAAGCTGACTTTGCAAGGAATCACTGGCCACCTGGAAGACAAGGAAAAAGAAATGTTTATCTCGGCGAACATTCCAAAGATTGCCTTCAATCTCGATGACGACTTGTACGGCAAGGCAGAAGCTCTGGCCCATGGTAAAATCGGTTTCAGCATTCCCCATAGCGAAGAAGGCGTTATCATCAACAACACCATCTACGGAAACATCCTGGTTGACAAGCTTGTCTACTACAAGGACTTTAGCATTGAAATAACGCCTTCCTCCTTGGACAAGTACCTTACCTCCATCAGTAATTATGCAGCTAAGCTTCGCAAGAAGGAAGCTCAAGAAGAAAAACTTTCTACAGCAAGCCCCATCAACCTGGCGGTTCACATTAGCGACACCCAAAAGGATTCTGTCGCCATCGTCACTCCCGTCGCAACCTTCCCCCTGACCATTGATGTGTGGGCCCAAGGCAACACTAACCGTCCATTACTCCGAGGCGACATTACAAACACGAACTCAGGCTTTATCGGAATCAGAGACGTCTATCAATTCGACTTGAATTCTTTCCAGATTTCCTGGAACGATGTTCCCTGGCAGCACGGCGTAATCGACGTGAACAGCAGCCAGAATTTGCCCTACTGTAACGACATCGCAGAAAAGGAAAAAGAAACCTGCCCCATCAATCTAGATTTCCAGGGAACCATTACGAACCCGCAGCTTGTTCCTTCGTCCAACTGCGGTATGGAATCCACCGCTGCAATCTACTACAACATCTTCCTTGGCTGTATTGCTGACGACAGCGGTGAAAATACAGACTGGAACGAATTTGCGGGTAAGGCCATCGGTAAGGTCATTACAACAGCAGCCAACAAGACTCTTGGCGGCGACTACATCGGCGATATCGAAATGAAGGTGATGCTGTTCGAAAATACTTCCATGAACGACAAGGATTCCAGCTTTGTGAAGGTTCCCATTTCCTTGGATCGCTGGATCAAGAACTTGAGTCTTGTCTTTGGCTACACTCAGGACCAAAGCGAAAACCCCACATACGACCAGGCACTTCAATTCGGCGTGAACTATACGTTGCCCTTCTTCCAGGAAGAGGAATACTCTCACAAGAACCACATCTCGCCCACTCTCTCGTTGAACGCCTTGCTGATCTCTAAGCAGTACTTGACCAACACAGGAACCGAAAGTAGCGGTAACCGTGTAGAAAAGAACGTGGGTATTAACTACGTTTACCGCTATTGGAACCCATGCTTGCTTGGACTCGGTAAATGCGAAGACGCGGAAGAATCGCAAAAGACACAGGAACAACCTAAGACGAAGGAGGACGACAAATGAAACGGCTCCTAGTTTTGCTCATGGTTCTTGTGGTTTTCCTTTTCGCAGGTGAAGGAAAGCATCCTTGGCGTATTGAAATCAACGGAAACAAGGCATTCTCTACCTTCCAACTGGAAGAACAGTTGGACGTGCCCGAAGGTTTCGGTCAGATGGACACCACCAAGCAGGATTTCCTGATGCGTTTGTCCATGGAAAACATCAAGGCACTGTACTACTCCCGCGGCTACTACAGTCTCGATATCTTCCTGGACATTAAGCGCGAGTACATTGGGCAGGACAGCGTCCGTACTAATTACGTCTTGGACATTCGTGACGGCAAACGCTATCGCTTTAGCGGCGTCAAGCTGAACATTCCGGAGAACAGCAAAATCAACATTGATAACTCCGACCTGAATATTTCCAAAAAACGTTTCTACAACCAGGAAGACATTTCCGAAGACATGCAGACAATCCAACAAGCATTCCGAAAGGAAGGTTTCTTGCACGCCTATTTAAATTCCGTAGAAAAACTGGATACAGCAAAGAAACGTATTTTCGTTGAAATCAATGTGACTCCCGGAGCAAAGGTGATGATGGGCAACATGGTAAGTAGGACCCAAAGAACACCTAGCAACAACTTGTCTACGGAACAGAACAACGAAGCCGGCCTTACAGATACCGCATGGCTTTCCTCCCTGTGGAAAATTCCAAAGGGCGAAACCATTGACGGTGACCAGTACAATTCCTTCAAGTCAAAGCTATTTTCTACGCAGCTCTTTACACAAATCAAGCTTACGGACTCCCTTCGCGAAGACGGCCTTTCCGATGTCCATATGATGGTGAAGGAGCGTGTTCCCGGCGAGCTCCGTTACGGATTCTTCTTTGAAGAAATCTACGGTTTCGGCGCCATGGCTAGCGTTAAGCACAAAAACTTCTTTGGAAAGTTCAACGAATTCTACGGCAACTTCCTTTTGGCTCAGCACAAGCAAGAAATGTCCGTAGGTTACGCTAATCCGTTGCTCTTCGGAACATCCTTCAGTTTCATTCCTACGGCAATTCGTTTTGAAGACCGTTTGACGTTGAACCACGAAAAGATTACTCCCCCCGCCTACCCTGACAGCGTTGAAGAACGATATGAAATCATTAACCGTGCGGACTTGACTTTCGGCATTACATCCAACATCCGTTTCCGTGGTACGGCGGACGCCCGTTACGTGAACAAGATGACCAACCAGATGTTTAAACTGAAGGGCGAAATCGCATTAACCTTCGACTACACCAACGACTACTTCAACCCCACCAAGGGAGTTCGTTTTGCACCGACCTTCGGCGCAGGCACAAACTGGGGCGGAACCGAATGGGAAAACAGGGCTATCTACGGTGATCCCTACACCTACGGAGAGGCTACGGCCAATGTGTATTTCCCCTTGTTCTGGACGTTCAACGGAGCCTTCAGCGGAAGCGCTGGACGATTCTTCGCAAAGGCTAGCGAAGACGATGCCCGAGTGTTCTACCAAGGCGGTTCAAGATCCGTTAGAGGATACCGATTCCGCAGTATTTATGCAAGTTATTCATCTACCGACGAGAACGGCGAAGAAGTCATCAACACAGGTCTTACGCCCACCTATGTTCGATTCAATCAGGAAATCCGCTGGAGTCTTCCCTGGAAATCCGTGCAGCAATGGCAGATTGTTCAGTTCTATGACTGGACTAAAATTATGGATGAAGATCCCCAGTATAAGTCTACCACAGATGAAAGCCTTGGCCTAGGTATTCGCTACCGTTGGCAGTTCCTCACCTTCCGTCTGGACTACGCATTCAAAAAGAACCTGACCGATTGGAGTCCTGAAGGATTCGCCTGGGGCAGATTCGCATTCGACCTTTCCCAGACATTCTAGAATCACTGAACAGTTTTACGGTATAAATCAGACAAACTGTATTTTGCCGATTTAATATTTGCCGCAGGAAGTCCAGCCTTTTCAAGAGCCTCTCGAACTTTTTCTATAGACACACCCGTAGAAAATTCCAGATTAACCGATTCATTTTCACAGGAAACATCCGTCACGGCGCCACTTCTAAGAACCGAGCCTTGATCAATAATGGCGAAATCTGTAGCTTCGGATTCCATTTCCGCAAGAACATGAGAGCACACAATGGCGGTGCCACCTTCATGACGACGCCAGTCCGAAATCAACCCCCACACAGTCTCACGGGATATGGGATCAAGGTTTGCAACAGGCTCATCAAGAATCAATAACTTTGGGCTAGTCGCCATAGACCTAAGCAGCTGCACCTTCTGGCGATTACCAAGAGACAATGCAGACATCTTAGTATTCAATTCAGGAAGATCCAATTTCTTAGCTAGCGTTTGAATCCGATCCTTTAGGCATTTCATCTGTCTGGAACCCGACTCACCAAAGCCATAGAAACCGGCAAAGTATTCTACGTATTCTTCAATAGAAAGCTTTGGATAAATCCCGGGATTTTCTAACAAGACACCAAAAGACGCAGGATCTAGGAATCCGTTTTTTCCAACGAAAGGTTCTGCAATTTTCAATTCTCCGGCAAAGCACGGGAAACGGCCACACAACAGGCGAAGTAACGTTGTTTTTCCCGCCCCATTGGGTCCCAGCAAAGCAAAGAAACTTCCCTGGGGGATCTCAAGATTCACCTTGGTAAGAGCCCACTTGCTGGTTCCCGGATAGCGAAAGGAAACATTGTTTAGCCTGATTGCTGTCATAGTTTTGAATATAGAAATTACGTTGATTTGACTTGTCCAATATAATCAACAAGAAAAGACAAAAACAAGAGCAAAGAACAATAAAAAAGAAGCCCCAGGTATTTGACCTGAGGCTTCTTTAATAGACCATCAAAGAGTCGCGGCTTTCGCCTTACGACTACTTGTACAACGGGTGCTTCTTGCAGAGTTCGATGATTTCCTGACGGATAGCCTTCAGGCCTTCT
>JAKSIE010000015.1 GCA_024398995.1 Fibrobacter sp. | reverse complement strand
CCCTGAAGGTTTGCGGGCTGGCCGCCCTTACGAGAGCTGGAAATCATGAGGTAACGACCAAACTGATAGTACAGTTCCACGAAGGAAGGGTCGTCGGTGGTATTAAATGCCTTGACGCGGCTGGAGGTAATATCGCCTGCGTTGGAAGCGGGAGTACCCAGGTTCAAACGCACTCGGTTGTACAATTCCTGATAGTCCTTCAGGTGGGCGGATTTCAGCTGGTCATAAGTTTTTTTGCTGGCAGCTTCGACTGCGGCAGCGGCGCGTTCACCGGCGTTTGCGGAAACGTTATCGAAGGAGACAAAGTTTGTACCTGTATTCAAGATGATGTAGGCGGAATTTGCGCCTTCAACCTTGACAGAATTGTAACCTGCGGAAACCTTACCGCCGTCGGCCTTTACCACAAAGCGGGTCTGGAACTTGATGGAATTGATGGTGGCATCTAGGGTGAGGCCGTCGGAACCCACATTCTTGATACTTTTGTTAGTGTGAGGCGTAGTGAGGGAAGCGCTAAAGTTTACCTTACCGCTTGCGTCTGCAGAAATGCGAATGACGATGACGTTATCAGGATAGTTTGCAAAATATTCGCGGGTATACTTGACGCCACCTGAGGTATAAGTGGTCTTGGCGATGGCCGTTTCCAAATCCAGTTCACGGCGGTAATCTGTACCCGTGTGACCAAAATCCAGAACCAAGTCGCCTACAGGCTGGAACTTTGCAATGTCATAGGTAGAAAAACTACCTGTCATATCTTCAGCGGTTTTGTAATCTCCGGAGAAAAGGGCGTTACGAATTTGGCCAAGTTTGCTTGCAGAACCACTCTTGTTATTGCTGCCGGGCCCGCTATTCCAAACGGTACCCTCATTCAAGTTGATTACATCCTTGCTGACGCCACCATAGACCATACCGCCCATATAGCCATTACCGATGGGCAAGGCATTTGTAAAGGTAGTGCCAGCGTCGCTATTATACCAAAGTACATGGGATGTTGTAGGTGCCGCCACCACGGGAGCAACAAAACCAGGAATGGTGAAAGTCGCAAAACCCAGACCCAAGCCGAACAGCAAATTTCTAGAAAACATAAAGACCTCGTTTACCCTACATGCACATTTTCACAATCTTAAAGATACCCCTTTAGAAGCACGATTCCAACAGAAACAAAAAAAGTCTCGTGGACAGTTTGTCAAAGGTGTAACTTCAAAATTGGCTCAAAAAAACGAAAAAAGTCACCGGCGAACCGATGACTTTTTCTTTCATAATTCTATAGAAAAAGGCAATTATGAAAAGGAGTAAGTTTTTAGCTATTATCGAGTCAATTTCATCACCTGATTAACTGCACCATTGGCACTACGAATGATGTAGACACCAGGGTGCATTCCCATGACCTGCATCTGTTCGCGAACCCCATTCAAATCTACAGCATTCATCTTAGTGAGCATCTTGCCCTTAGCGTTGAATACATAGAAATCCTGAGGTTCGCCAGCATTCAGTTCAACACGGCGGTGAATGGGCAGGTATGCTTCATCCAGACCAAAGCGAATCCAGTCGATATTTGCATAAGCTCCGGTAATTTCCACCTTCAACACATGCTTGCCGGCAGTCACTGCGCCGATCTTGCCATCCACAGTGCCGTAGGTATCCCAGTCGGCCCCCTTCGGAATTTCAACAGCATCTGTCACGGCCTTACCGTCCATGTACAGTTTGAAGCCGCTTCCTTCCAAACCACTTGCAACGTTAGCACGGAACAGATAATCGCCAGCCTCCTTCACATCAACAGTGAATTCAAGCCATTCGCCAGTCTGAGTGTAACCCACTGCGTAACCGCTACAATCCTTGTTGTCCTTGCCGCCGAGACAGACCACGTCAACACCGTCATCTTCACGATAAACGCCGCCTTCGTTCACCATGTCCGCATCATGATAGCTCAAGCCTTCGCCACCCTTGTCAAAGTTTTCCATCTGGATAGTGCCCGGGAACACATTTTCAACAAAAGCTTCCTGCTTGACTTCGCCGTATTCGATGGAGGGATACTTCACGTTGGTAATCATGCTGGTTTCCAAGTTGGGGAAACCAATGTTTGCAAGTTCGTTAGGATCTTCCATCAGGCCACGAACCGGGGTAATGCGGAACTTGTGCTTGAAGGTGTTCTTTGCAAACAGTCTGTACTTGTCCAGAGGCTTTGCACCCCAGCTGTTGATGCCACCAAGGCCCATCTGCTGCAGGTCTACGCGGAGGGTAATGTCCTTATCACGCTTCAAATCCCAAGGCAGCTTCACGTCAGTCAACTGTTCCGGAGTGTAATGCAAAGTGTTGAATTCCATACGGGGAGAACCAACAACCATAAGGCCCTTGCCCTGCGCATTGGTCATCATCATCCACTTCACATCGCTACGCTGGCCAGTTTCACCCACTTCCATGTAGGGAACAAAGAAATCGTCTACGTTAGCCTTGTAAATGCCTGCATAGCTACCTTCACGACGACCCACATAGTTTTCGCTGGGGCCGCGGCCATACCACTGGACCTTTTCAAAGCCACCAGGAATAGTGAAGAGGGTACCCACATTGGGAATTGCAGGCTGTGCTGCATCCGGGGTAAAGGTGTAATCCACCAGAATATCGCCAGAACCGTAAACGGTGTAGCTAAGCTTCATGGTAGAGTAGCCAGCGGAAATACCCAAATCAAAGTCAAAACGAGTTTCGTTGTCAGAAACCTTGGTGACCTTGGAGCTGTTCACCTTGCGAGTGCTACCGGCCTTACGCCAGACACCGCTTTCCTTTTCCATGTTGTAGCCCTTATCGTTGTCTGTAGGAGCACGCCAGAAGTTAGGAACGCCGCCTGCGGAAATCAGCTGCACATCTCCCAGCTTGTAATCTTCGATGGTTGCATTTGCAGTATTGATGGTAACGGAGAAATCATTGCCTTCAACAACAGCCTTGCCATTGCCTTCGGAAACCTTGTGCTTGGGCAAGCTGGTGAAATCCAACTGAGGAACTTTATCTTGACCCAGCTGCACCATGAACTGTTCGTGGGCAATGCTAAAGCCAACGTCGGCCCAATCCTGCTTGTTCTTCAACTGGAAATCAATATCCAGATAGTATTCGGAGCCAGCCTTGAGAGTGGGCTTCTTGAGATCGATGGTAATTTCCTTTTTAGACAAAGGAGCAACATCAAGCTGAGTGCTAGAAAGAGTGCCCTTGGCCACTTCCTTGCCATCTTCCTTCAGGGTCCAAACTGCAGTTGCATAATCCTTCAGGTTCACAAAGTCAAAGCGGTTCTCGATTTCCACAGCGCCCTTTGCGGCACCCTTGTCGCGAACAACTACGTTACGGTACTGGTGCTTGACTTCCCACATTTCGGGCTGCAAGGTACGATCCGGAAGAACCAGGCCGTTGGCGCAGAAGTTATCGTCGTTAGGCTGATCGCCCCAGAGGCCACCGAAATTAAAGTACTTGGTACCATTGCGGCGCAAGCCCTGGTCGATAAAGTCCCAAATGAAACCACCGAAAACGCGGGGGTTGCTGTAGAACGCGTCTACATATTCCTTAAGTTCACCCACGGAGTTACCCATGGCGTGTTCGTATTCGCAAAGCATCCAGGGCTTGTTATTGTTGTTGTAGGTGGCGGCAGTCCAGTCGCTACAATACATGCAGCTCTGAACGTCGGCATTGTTGTTGTCGCCTTCGTAATGCACCGGGCGAGACGGGTCTGCCTGATGGGCATATTCGCGCATGGAGGCAAAAACATCACCGTATCCGGCTTCGTTACCCAGGGACCAAATGATAATGGAGGCGTGGTTCTTGTCGCGCTGAATCATGGAGCTGATACGTTCCAAGGAAGCGGGGCGCCAGTTGTCATCGCTCTTGGGAACCTTATCGTTTGCACCATGGGTTTCCAGGTTCGTTTCATCAAGAACGTAAATACCGTACTTATCGCAAAGATCGTACATGTACGGGTCATTGGGATAATGGGAAGTACGCAAGGCGTTGATGTTAAACTGCTTCATAAGGAACACGTCTCGTTCCATCAATTCGCGGCTAATGGTATGGCCGTAATCCGGATCGATTTCATGACGGTCCACACCGCGCAAAATCACAGGCTTGCCGTTCACCAGGAACTGAGTAATGCCCTGGGCATTCTTCTTCAATTCCACCTTCTTAAAGCCAATGCGGTTACTTTCAACCTGTACAGTCTTACCCGAAGCGTCCTTCAAAGTCAAAACGAAGGTGTAGAGGTAAGGAGTTTCAGAACCCCACAAGTTAACGCCAGGAATCGTCTTGTTAAAGGTAACCTTAGTTTCTGCGCCTGCAGCAATAGAGGAAATGGAAGCCTTGTCTGTAACAACAGCAGCACCCGTGGCATCGTATACGCCCATTTCAAGAGTGTAGGAACCGGAGGCAGAGCCATTGGTGTTCTTCACCCAGATGCTAGGATCCAAGGTACCGTCGGTGTAGTTGCTTGCCAAGGAGGCATTCACCTGGAAGTCCTGAATGTGAGTCTTGGGAGTGGCGTAGATGTATACATCACGCTGGATACCGGAAAGGCGGATAAAGTCCTGGTCTTCCATCCAGGAGCCATCGCACCAGCGGAACACCTGCACGGAGATGTTGTTTTCGCCACTGCGAAGCTTGTCGGTAATATCGAATTCGTGGTCGGTAAAGGAGTTTTCGCTATAGCCAACGAACTTGCCGTTCACCCAAACATAGTAAGCGGATTCCACGCCTTCGAAGTGCAGGCGAATGCGCTTGCCATCCCAATTCTTGGGCACGGTAAAGTTACGGCGGTAATGGCCCACCGGGTTAAACTTTGTGGGCGCTGCAGGAGGGTTAATCCAGTCGTTCTTGTTCCACGGATAAATCACGTTACTGTAAATGGGATGGTCGTAGCCATAAATCTGCCAGTTACCAGGAACCGGAATATCGTCCCACTTGGAAACGTCATAATTGTCGGCAAAGAAGTCGTTGTTACGCTGAGCCGGGGCATCCACATGGAAGAACTTCCAGGTGCCAGACAGACTCTGGTACCATTCAGAGGCACGACGATCCATCTTCAAGGCTTCTTCAAGCGTATTGTACGGCATGCTGGTCACATGAGGTGTGAGCACATTAATACCGAACGTTTTGGGATTACCGTTCCACTCGTTAAAATTCTGTGCCAAGACACCAGTGGAAAGAGAAAGCGCCGCAGCGGCAGCAAATGCCAATTTATTCGTGTTCATAAAACCATCCTTCCCTTGCATTTCAATCACCCATATCAAACTTATTTTCTTATTGAGAAAAATCACACACATTCAAAACAACTTCCATTGACATTTTGTCAAAGGTCAAGTGACGAACTAGCGCGACGGCAATGACCGATTTGATAAAAAAAGACACCCCGGGCGTGATTGCCCAGGGTGCCTTCGGGTGTGATGTAGGAATTTTTTAAGTTTTTAACTTTTACGTTATAAAATTACCAAAAGTTAAAACCAAAATTTTTTATTCTTCAAATATTCCCATGGATAACTTGTCAACAACAGCATTTTATGCCGAAAATCAACCTTTTTTCGGGTAATTTTCGTTCTAAAACGCTATTTTAACACGTTTACCCGGAACATTTGGTTGCCACGGGAAGCCTTCACGATATACACGCCACTCTGCTTAACAAACTGACGGGTCTTGGACATCACCTCGTGGGAGTCTGCGAAAATGGTTCCAAGAAGGGTGCCGTTCATGCTGTATACACGATACTGCTGAGCTCCGACCATGAAGTCCATGTGGAATCGATCCTGGCTAGGATTAATGGCTAGTTCTTCCTCGGTCAAAGCGAACTGGATCCAGTCCAGGTTGCCATAGGTTCCGGTAATCTTTACACGAAGAACGTGTTCGCCCTTTTCAATCTTCTCTGTCTTACCATCAACTTCCGTATAGGTGTTCCAATCTTCACCCTGCGGGATCTTGATTGTGTCGGAAACGGCGTCGCCATCAATGAACAACTGGAAACTTGCCACATCAAGTCCACTTGCAACGCGGGACCTGAAATGATATTCCCCATCAATAACAGCATTGACGGTGTATTCCATCCATTCGCCCGGATTGGTGTAACCGATGGCATAGCCCTTGCAGTCTACGGTATTCAAGGAGTCAGCGCATTCAAGGCCAACCACGTCCACACCGTCTTCGCGGTAAACCTTGCCCTGGTTTTCAAGATCGTTGTCACTGTAACTGATACCCTGACCACCTACATCGTAATCTTCAAATTCAATAAGACCCGGAAGAGTCATAACAGACTTGAACGGTTCCTGTACAATGCCATCACCGAAGTTCGGTTCTGGAACCACCTTATTTGCAATAGCCTTGTAGTCACCCTGGAGACCTGCGTTTGCAATAACATCGTTGTTCTTGTAGCCAGACTGCTGTTGAAGGGTGTTGGTACCCGCCTGATTCTGGCCGACACCATCAGGAGAATTCACGAAAACATTTTCCTTGACGGTAAAGCCGCTGGAGCCTTCATCCAGATAGATGGGCACATTCCAGTAGTCGGCCCACTTGGAGGTTCCATTGTCGTGAATATAGTTATGCTGGATTTCGCTACCGGTACCCTGATTAGACAAAGTGTAAATCGGGCCAGAGTCACAAAGCAAACGAGCAATATTATGAATGTTATTCCAGTTGATATGGTTGTTGGTCATGGCAGTTTCCTTCTTGGTCCAGCCAAAGCCCACAGAAATACCGGAATAATTTGCGTAGGAAACTTCGTTATGTTCAATTACTACGTAGCGGGGATAACCGGCGGCAATACCTACAGCACCCTGAATTTCGTTGGTGGTATTGGTCACCAGGTTGTTCATGATGGAGTCTCGGGTACTGATTTCATCCTTGTCGCTGGGGTTATAGCCTTTATGAATTTCGGTCAAGGAATCCGGAGCAAATTTGCCTACGGAAATGCCGGAACCGCCAATTTCCCTAAAGACGTTGCCGAAAACTCGAGAGTCATTGGTACCGCTTTCAAGGTCAAGGCCTGTGCCAGCCATGTTGGCAAAGATATTGTTCTCGATGGCAAGACGGCTGGTATTGCTAACCATAATGCCAGCATTGGGATGCCACAAGTTAAACTCGTTGGAATTCAGGTTGCCACGATCTTCCACATATACGGAGAATTGACCAGCCTGCAAATCAAGGAAACCTTCCTTGGAGGGGCGCAGATAGTTGGTATGTTCAAACACCAAGCCCTTGATACGCAAGTTCTGCAACTTGTTCTTGGTATTTTCACCGCGAATTTCAATGAGAGTTTCAAGATTGGGAACGACCACATTTGCACCGGCTAGGTTTTCACCCTTACGAGCCTTGTAATACAAAATATTCGTGTCTTCATCCAGGTACCATTCCCCTTCAGAATCCATCAGGTTATAGTCGTTTTCCAAATAGTAAACCTGCTGCTTGGGCGGATTACTTGCAAAGGCAGTACCCAGCATGGGATACTTACGCTTAAAAAGCCTACTACGTTCAGGATCCTGGGGAATAAGCTTTGAGATATTACCGTTATTCTTGACATCGTCAAGGCGAAGCACCTGGTCGGCCCATGCCACCATCAAGTGGATTTCGGCCTTCTTGATATTCTTTAGAGTCTTGATCTGGTCGGTGTATACGTCAAAGGCGCGACCCATGGAGTCCACCTTTGCCAAACGGTTAAAGTTATGGTCACCGGCATTTTCAATATTGGGGTGACGGGCGCGAATCGCTTTTTTACCGTTAATGTACATCTGGCGGAAACGGGCATCAACACCCTTGGCGCACCAGATATTTGCCGCTTCGTCGCAAACTTCCCAGCCAGTGATAGGCAGGCCGCCCGTTATAATTACGGTTTCATCGCCATAGGCCTGGTAGTTTACGTAATAGCCGTTGGTACCGCCATCTGCATTGACAAACTTGATAGTAGAAGCCAGCTGGTAAGTGCCTTCGCGAAGATAGACATTGATATCTTCCTTCATGTCGCTATTTATGGCACGGACAGCCTTCTGAGCCTTTTCGATAGTCTTGAAAGGAGCGGCCTTGGTACCTTCGGCGGCATCGCTACCCGACGGAGAAACGTAGAACTCAGTAGCAGCAAGGGAAGTCGAGGCACAACCCAAAAAAGCCATCAAACCAAAAATGAAACTTTTTTTCATCTTATCATCCTTTTTTTCTACACCCACTACAAAAATATCTCTGGATTAAAACAAAAAACACCCGCGCCAATACATTCTTATGGACGGATTGTCAACGGCGACGCAGCCAATTTCCCGGTATATTTTGCCACCATATCGCCTGCAAAAAAAGAACCCTCGTAAAAACGAGGGTCCCATAAGGAGTGTGTTGCTTTTTGCAGTTAACAAACCGCCATCAAAGCGATTCATGCCATATTGTTACTTGAAGGTGTTGACCATCATGCTCTTGTTGCCACTTCGGAGCATGTAGACACCCTTGCCAAAGCCTGCCTGAGAGAGAGCTTCCTTGGCGGATTCGCCATTCAACTGCACCGTGCCCAGCTTCTTGCCCAACATGTTGAACACGTCGAAGGACTGATTTGCAAAGTCAAACTGGACACTCTTCTGGATTGCAGCCACAACTGTATCCGACGGAGTAATCACCGGTTCGCCATCAGGACCAATGGGAACGTTATCCTTTGCACCCTTACCCTTTTCGATATTGAAGTAGTCTACGTCGAACCAGTCGCCGGTTGCGGTAAAGCGGAGGAGATGCTTGCCGGCGGTCAGTTTCACGTTGGCAGAAACCTTGCCGTATTCGTCATAACTGTCTTCCACGGCTGCCTTCGGGACTTCCACATCACCTGTAATATCTTCGCCATCAATAGACATCTTAAAGGTGGAACCACCCGCAGATGCAACCGCAGCGAACATAGTGTAATCACCATCTTCAGCGACATCCACGGTATATTCCAGCCATTCACCCTTCTGGATGTAACCCACAACAACGCGCTTGCCATCGGCACCCTTCTTGTAAAGGTCTACAGAGGGAGCGTCTTCTGCACGGAAATCGCTATTGCCATGATTTTCAGCATCGTTATCCAGGAAGGACTTGTTACCGCGACCCACACCCGGCTTGTCAAATTCTTCAGCCTGAATCAGCCCCGGAATTGCGAAAGCCTTGCCGCTGAACGGTTCCTGGGGAACGGCGGTCTTTTCGGATTCCAAGTACCAGTAGTCAAAATCAAAACCACCCTGCTTCACCACAAAGTAAAGGTCGCCCACATCTTCGGCGCCAGTTACGTCAAAGGAATGTTCTTCCCAGGCGGTGCTTGCGGGAATATCCATCGTTGCCAAAAGTGTTCCGGTGAGGCCGCCCAAACGAAGTTCCATCTTACCGCCCTTACCACGGGTAACGACGTTAATCTTATCGGCGCCATCGCTCATATCCACGGAACGAACCTTGGTGTAGAAGCCTTCGTTCATGTTAGTCAAGTAAACGCAACCATTTTCGGCAGCCACGTTCTTGATAATGGTGTATGCAACGCCCTTATCGTCCTTCTGGCTCTTATCCAAAGTGATGTTGCCAACCCATGCCTTGGTTTCGGCTTCCACACGTTCGTAAGGATCCAGGTTCTTGATCGGGGTGGTAACACCGTCATCGGTCATACGGATCGTGGGAATAGTACCATCGGGATTCCACTTGAATTCTTCCACGGCGGAAGTACGGGAATAGCCGCCTGCACCGGCAACACGGCGCTGGTTATGATAGAAGAAGAAGCTGCGGCCCTTGAAATCCACAATGCCGGAATGAACCGTAAATGCGGCACCCGGTTCGGCACTGGGCATAATCACGCCCTTGTAGGTCCACGGACCAGTAGGAGAATCACTCCAAGAATAGTCAATGGATTCAGGAATACCACCGGCGGCGTAAATCATGTAGTACTTCTTGCCACGCTTGTGAATCCATGGACCTTCGGTGTACTTGCCGTTAAAGGAAGCCATGTCGGTGACCTTTTCCTTGCCATCGCATTCAATCATGTTTTCCTTAAGGGGGCAATAGTAAAGCTTGGGGTTACCCCAGTAGAGGTAGGCCTGGCCATCATCATCAATCCATACGGTAGGATCGATGTAGTCCCAGTTGGGGCCTGCCAAATGCTTGCCGTTCAAGGCATCCTTGAAGGGACCTTCCTTCTTCTTGGAAGTAGCCACATTAATAGCGCGGCCACCACGAGTAGATTCTACAGTCACGTAGTAGTAATAAGTATCATTGCGACGAATTACCTGGGCAGCCCAGTCGCCATTCTTCTTGGCACTACCATTAAAATCGCTAGCTTCAAGAATCAAGGTGTTCATATCGGTCCAGTTCACCATATCGGTGGTGCAGGACACGCGCCAGCCGTGCATGGTAAAGAAGGAACCGCCTTCGTCGTTACCGGAATAAGAGCAAAGCGTATCGCCAAATACAACCGGAGCCGGGTCCGGGGAATAATAAGTCTGAATAAACGGATTATCCGCCAACGCATTGGATGCAAGGCCAAAAATGGCCAGGCCACAAACTGCAGAAAGTCTCTTTAATCCCTTAAAAGATTTCTTAGAAGTCATACCAATCGCCCTCTTTCTTGTTTTTCTATAAAACTACCTAAGCGAGAATCAAAAATAAAGTAGGCCGGGTAATTTCTCATGGACAACTTGTCAATAGGGCCGTTGTCCAAATTTCAGGGAAAACCATCGAAATTGTACAAATTCAAAAAAATCCCCCGCATAACCGCAGAGGATTTTTATGGATGTATGAGTAATAAAGTTCTAGCGGCTCTTTTCGATACGCTGGAGGAATACGCCCTTGGAATTCTTCACCAGGTAAACGCCAGCCTTCATTGCAGAGGACTTGTTCACACGATGACCCTGGAGGTCAAAGTACTGAACAGAACCGTTGACTGCATCAATTCGGACATTCTGGCCAGCAATGGACATTTCGCAACCAGCGGTACCCGGAACAGCGCATTTATCAGTTTCTTCCGAAGGCTTGATGGGTGCAGGATCAGTAGCATCCTTACCTTCGGCGAAGTTGAAATAGTCAATATCAAACCAATCAGCAGTTGCGGTAAAGCGCAAAACATGAACGCCCTCAGCAAGAGTTACGTTAGCCTTTGCCTTAGCATAATCGTCAAAATTCTGGGCAGAATCACCTTCAGCCTTTACAGCCTTGGGAACTTCAATGTTTTCCGCCACAATCTTATCATCAACGGACACGCTGAAGCTAGAGCCTCCATCGGAAGCGACTGCAGCAAACATGGTGTACTCACCAGCCTTCTTCACATTAATTGTGTATTCCAGCCATTCACCCTTTTGAATGTAACCCACAACCACACGGTCGCCAGATTTCTTGTAAAGATCTACAGAAGGAGCGTCCTTACGGTAGTCGCTGTCGCCATGATTTTCAGAATCCATGTCGTAGAAGGATGCACCACCCTTGCCCTTACCCGGATCATCAAAGTCTTCTGCTTCAATCTGGCCAGGAATTGCCCACGGAGTCTGGGTAGCATTATGAGCAGTCTGTGGAACCGGTTCTACAGCGCCATCCAGGTAAATTTCGTCATTATAGTCGTTACCCACCTTGAACCAGTCAAATGCTGCGGTACCGCCAGCAGTCTTCTTTGCAAAGTTGAACAGGCCAAAGCGATAACCCACGAACATGCCCAAGGTATAGGGCAACTTCAGTTCGTTACCGATCTTTGTCCAATCCTTTCCATTAAGGCTATAGTAGAAGTTTGCACGGTCTCCACTACCAAAAGAGAAGTCAATACGGAAGTAAGCTTCGTTACCATTGATAGGCACGCTCTTGATCTTGTATTCGCGTTCGTAATAAACCACTTCGAAACCATTGCCGTTCTTTTCAAGAGCAACAAAGCCAAGAGAGTCAGCCAGAGCAACGAGACCTGCAACGTCACCATCCTTCATATCTGCACCGTTTACGAGGGTACGGCCGGAGCACTTGGGGCCATAGGTACGCTGAGTCAGAGTGTTCTTTGCATTGTAAAGCTTGCCATCCACACGACCGGTAGTGATTTTCAGCTTGCCGTCGGAGAGAGCCCACTTGCTGTTATCGGGGTTGTGATTCCACTGCCATTCCAGGGGAAGATCCGGACCGTCGAAGTCATCGGAAGTGACCATGCCGTAGCCAGGTTCCACTTCGCTTTCCAAGTTCAAGGTAGCGGGTGCCTTGCCGCCCACAACCGTCGGCCAGCCATCCTTCCATTCCACTTCCATGAGGTACGGGATACGGCCAATGCCACCGCTGTCGCGGAACAGGTAGCCATACCACTTGCCGCCTTCGGTCTGGAAGATACTACCCTGTGCGACACCATTGTTCTGCAGGAAAACCTTACCGGAGTAACCACCCTTAAGATTCTTGGAACGGAATACCAATTCTGTACGGCAAGGGCCATACCAGCTAATGCCAAACAGGTAGTATTCGCCATTGACCTTTTCCATGTGGGCACCTTCAAGAGCCACAATGTAGCTGCTAGTGCCAGAAGTCTGATTACGCAGGGCTTCGCTCACCAATACGGTAGATCCGCCATCGGGGCCGGAAAGGTCAGATTTCAGCTTGACGATGCTAAGCTGGCCGCCACCATAAATCACATAGGCACTGCCATCATCGTCAAAGAAGATGCTGGGATCATGGTAGAACGGCAACTGCTTTTCGGTGAAGGGGCCGTTTTCAATATCGTCGGTAATGTAAAGGTGTGTCTTGTTAGTGGTATAGGACGGAGTCAGAATATACCACTTACCCTTATGAAAACGGATTGCAGAAGCCCAGGAACCCTTACCGTAGGCGTTCTTGCCGCCGTTCAGGTTCATATTGTCGTTATTGGTCAGGGTTTCGTAAGCGTAATTGACAGTACGCCAATTAGACAAGTCTGTGGATTTCATGATAGGTACGCCCGGTGCGTAATGCATGGTGGTACTTACCATGTAGTAGTTGTTGCCCTCGCCCTTGGCAATGCAAAGGTCCGGAACATCAGAATAAATCCAGGGATTAGAAACCGTAGCGGCATTTGCAGCCCCCGGCAAAGCGAGAGCAGCGGCGAGAGCCAACAAACCCACAGTCTGCTTGATGATTTTCAAATTTTCACTATTTTTCATACCCATACCAATCCATTTTAAGATTTTACAAGTACAAAAATATTCCCTAAATAGGGATATTTTTAGGGTATGAACGGAGTTTCTATGGACAGATTATCCATAGCCAGGGGCACCACAAAAGGCGAAAACTAGCCGTAAAGAAAACCGAGAGCTACAGCCAGGGCAAAGAAAAAAGCGATATGCTTGATAATGGTAACGTGTTCTTTCAACATGGGCTTAAACTACAAAAATGGCCCCCTGGCGCACCATAAGGACCATTACATTTTCTGGATATTTTTGTAAACAAATTTGCAAAAAAAACGGCATTAGCCCATTGTAAGAAAAAAATAAAAAAGCAGCCCGATTTCTCGAGCTGCTTTTCGGTTGTGATGTTATGAGATCGAAATAAAGTTACTTTTCCGTGCGGAATATAAAGGCCTTTGCGCCCGGGATTCGAACAAGGTAGACACCAGGATTGCGAACTGTCATTTGCTTACTCACCCGATGGCCGCGCATATCAAAGTACTGGGCTGAGCCGTTGGCCTGAATCTTTGAAAGCAGGGCACCACCAATAATTGCAGCGGAGTTTTCCGGCACCTGAGTCTCCTCAGGATCTTCCGGTTCTACCGTAGGTTCCACGATCTTGGAGGCATCCTTGAATTCAAGCCAGTCAATATTCACGTAGCTGCCCACAATTTCCAGTTTCAAAGTGTGCTTACCCGCAGCAAGATTTACCTTGCCAACATTGATAACCTTGTAATCGCTCCAGCCTTCGCCAGTCTGGGGCACAGTGAAGTCCTCAGAAATTTCCTTGTCATCTAGGAACAACTTAAAACCCTTGGTGTCGGCAGAAGTAGCCACATTTGCGGTTACCACATATTCACCCTCGGTAGCAACATCCACAGAGTACTTCAGCCATTCGC
Organism: Fibrobacter sp.; assembly: GCA_024398995.1. Classification (GTDB taxonomy): domain Bacteria; phylum Fibrobacterota; class Fibrobacteria; order Fibrobacterales; family Fibrobacteraceae; genus Fibrobacter. The sequence continues at coordinate 28,301 of JAKSIE010000015.1, read as the reverse complement.
CAGCTTCGGTGTAGCCAACCACATAGTTGTCGCCGGACTTTTCAATATCTACGCCGTCTTCGCGGTAGGCGCCACCCTTGTTATCGCTGTTGTTATCAAAGTAGGAGAATCCTTGACCTGCAACATCGTAGTTTTCCACTTCAACCTTACCCGGAATGGCAATTACATCCTTGAAAGGCTTTAGGGGAACATCGATGGGAGTCAAGTAAATACGATAGCCATAGAACTTGCTTTCAATGTTCACAGGAATGGTGAGGCTTGGTCCTGTCAAGGTGTATTCCTTGGCAGAGAGGGTGTCAGTCTTGGGAACTGCGGTATCCTTGTCTTTCCATACGACACGTTCCACAATAGCCTTGACTTTTCCGCCCAAGAAAGCAGGCAGTTTTTCAAAGACCACATCGCTATTGCCTATGGTATTTCCGCCAATAACAACGCTCGCGTAATTCTGCTTCGCATCCGCAGCGGCAAAGCCATCAAGGCCAGCGCTTTTGTCGTTGGGAGGGGTCACCTTGGCCATGTAGCCAGACATATCGCCATACCACTTGTACAAATGCCAGCCACCGCCACGCTGATTCTGGGCAGTAAGCAAGCTTCCCAAGCGACCGGGCAGCGGTACGAACCACCAGGAAATCATGGCACTTTCAACACCGTGACGTTCGAACTTTGCAATGAAAGGTACAGAAATACCCGGGCAACCTTCATAGGAGTGCTCGCCATCGGAGTATTCGTTGATACTGATGGCGCGGGGAGAAATTCCAAGTTTCTTTTCGAGACTGCGCAGATTTTCCAAGGCGCCGACGAAACCTTCGGAACCCCACTGATGCCAGCTGATCACATCAGGAAGGCAATTGTTCTGCACACAGAACCTCAAGAAATTTTCCATTCTGGTGGAGTTATAGTAGGAATAGGACGGTCCAATAATCTTTGCACCCGGATCCAACTGACGGATCAGATCATATGTAGGCTTCCACAGATCCCTTTCGAAGTTATCAGAACCTTTCCAAGTATCATTAGGTTCGTTCCAAATTTCGTAGCCATCAAAGTTCTGAACGGCGGCAGACTTGCGATCATTAATAACAGAAGTCACTTCCTTTTTCCAGTGATCCCAATTCTGGTACTTGTAAGGCCAACCGGGCAAAATATCAGCCAGACGGATCTGCACCTTGCCGGTGGTATTCTTAAGGCGCGGAGAAATCAAAAATGCACCGCCGATTCCCTGCTGACGGCCCTGACCGCTGCGAGCAGGAGCCAAGAAAACATTGGGCTTCAAAGGAGCCACATCTGCATCCACATTGCTAGGGAGAGTTTCGGTAAAACCATAGAGCGAACCGCTTGCCACATGAGTTACCGGACGAATGCTGTCTGTCAAGTCAACCTTCAAGGTCGCTGCAAAGGCGCTACTGGTCAAGGAGGCGACAACAACGGTGGCCAAAATTTTTTTCATTTTCAAGTTCATAACGTTCCCATCATACCCGCGACCTGCTCCCATACACCAAGGCGCAGGTTCACAACTATAAATTACCTAAGCGAAAGAGGATTTTACACCTGCACACAGCAATAACTTTTGCGAAAATCTCAAAAGTAATGCAACCATAAAACAGACCGAACACAACTAAAACACGCCTTTTCGAAAAAAAACAGCCCGCCGAAGCGGGCTGTTTTCTGAAAGAAGTAAGATCTTTTGATTAGATGTTACACCAGTCTTGATGTGGTGCCGTCTAACGCTTTTTACTTTTCGGTGCGCACCATAAATGTCTTGCCACCAGGAACACGGACCATGTAAACGCCCTGGGTCTTAGTAGCGGATTTGCTAATGCAATTGCCCTGCATATCAAAGTACTGAGCCTTATCCATATTCAAAGAGCCGGTAGCAATCAAAGATGCACGAATGCTTTGCAGTTCAGAGGAACTGGAGGATCCGCCAACAACCGCAGAAGAAGAAGACTCCGGAACGACCGCGCTTGCTTTCTTGAATTCCACATAGTCAATGTCAACCCAGTCATTGGTAATTTCAAGCTTAAGTTCGTGTTCGCCAGCCTTCAAGGTTGCCTTGCCGCCACTTACCATCGAATAGCCGTTGTCATCCCAACCCAGGCCTTCGTTGACCATTTCGTCACCGATACGTTCGTCGTCCATATAGAGGATAAATCCGCCAGTCTTGTTGTCGCCTGCAATAAGAGCAGAAATTTCGTATTCACCGGTTTCTTCAACCTTTACGGTGTACTTGAGCCATTCACCCTTTCGGCAGGAACCTACAGCCATACCCTTGTTGGGCTGCTTTACGTCCACGTCGTCCTTACGGTACTTGCCTTCGCTATTGCCCTTATCCAGGTCATAGTAGGCCTTGCCTGCGCCACCCTTGTTGTAATCCTCAGCCTGAATCTGGCCAGGGATGGTCATGGGTTCTCCATAGTAGGGGCCATATTCTTCAGGAGGCAAATCAGGAACTACGGAATTTTCCGGGTTTACCAGGTCAACAGCAGGAGCATTAGGATCAATAGTCTTGTCAATGAGTTTCAGCATTTCAGAAGCGTAACGCTTGCCCAGTTCAATGACACCGCTACGGCCAAAGTGATAGGGATCCTTTCCGTTACCCTGGAGACCTGCGGAAGATGCCAGACCAAACTTCTTGAACTTGTTCTTCAGCAAGGCAATGCCACCATTCTTGCTGCCGCAGCAAGCACCCTGAGCCTGCAGCATTTCGCCAGCCACAAAGGGGACCTCATTTTCGTCCAGATCAAGTTCATTAATAATGGTCTTGTAGGAGGCATAGACGCGATTACGCCAATTATCGTCAACACCGTCGCTTTCACCCTGATGGAAAATGACGCCCTTGATAACACCCACTTCCTTAGCCTTCTTACCCAGTTCCAAAATGCGACCCATGGGGTTTCCACCGTAGTCACCGGCCCAGCCCTTAAAGCTCCTGCCATCGCCATCGAAATAGGCGGCATACTGATCCAAAAGGAAGGCGCGAATGCTGACGCCACCGACGGCCACAGGAATAATACCCACAGTCACACCCGGCAAAGAATCCACCATGGCGCGACCAAAGTAATCCGCCGGAGAAAGCTGTTCAAAGGCATGGAACATGGGAGGAATTGCCGGATACCATTCGCCAGTCTTAATGGACTGGGTTGTAGAACCAGTACGGCTAGCTGCGTTTGCATTATGGGAGGCAAGCATCAAAAAATTCTTGGGATTGGTTGCCTGGTCCACAGCAGGGTTAATTTCACCGTTACCCGCCATATTGGACTGGCCATAAGCAATATAAATGTGGAAATTCGGATTGGGGGCAGCTTCTGCATGGGAAGCAAGCATCGTCAAACCAAACATGCAGCAAGCTGCAGCTGTCATTTTACGAAAGAAGTTCATTACAACACACCTTTGTTTATTTTCCCAATATTTCTATGTATAAATTACCTCCCCAAAACACTTTTTAGCATAAAGAGCAACGCATTCTCATTGACATTTTGTCAATAAAAAAAGCCTTTTTTTACGCAAAAAAAAGGGGCTCAGCACGGCCGAGTCCCTCATTTCTAGCTCAAAATGCGGAAATTTACTTATTTACTGTTACTTTCTGTACGTTAAAGCCCTTGGCGCCAATAAAGTAGGTTCCCTTACTCAATTTGTCGAACTGGGCACCAGACTTAACCAAATTCATCGCATCTCTCATTCCCTTGGCACGGAACTGAGCCACGCACTGGCCAAACATATTGTAAAGATCAAAGGTGGTCTCTACGGATACATCTAGCTTGAGCCCCATTCCAATAGCCTGGGCTGCATCGGAGCTACTAGACCCCAAGCCCAGATCCACGGAAGATGAACTGGAGGATACGACGGCATCAGCCTTCTTGAATTCCACATAATCGATGTTCACCCAGTCCGACTCAATCTGGATCTTAAGATCGTAATCGCCTGACTTCAAGGTAACCTTACCACCGCTAACGCTCGTATAGGTGTCATAGTCACCGGCAGCATTCTGCTTAGAAACCATAGTCTCGCCAATCTTGTCATCGCCTAGGTAGACAGCGATAGCACCAGTGCCGTTCGTACCGGACAGAAGCGCGCTCATTTCATATTCGCCAGTTTCTTCCACATGAACGGAGTACTTCATCCATTCGCCCTTCTGGCAGTAACCTACAGCCATGCCCATGCCGGCCTTATAGATATCCACGCCATCGCCACGGTATTCATCGCCCTGGTTTTTGCTATCCATATCAGAATAGGCTACGCCCTGGCCACCCTTGTTATAGTCTTCTGCCTGAATCTTGCCCGGAATCTTGAACACGTCGCCATAGGGGCCATATTCTTCAGGTTTTTCGCTACCTGCGGAACCGCCACCGTAAAGAGGCACACTTACAGCGGGAGCGTCGGGATCCACAGTCTTGTCGATAAGCTTCAGCATTTCGGCTGCATAACGCTTACCCATTTCCACGTAACCGTCGTGGTCAAAGTGCAAACGATCGCTCTGCATGCCCGTTCCCTGGGACTTGGCAACGCCAAACTTTGCAAAGTACTTGGAAAGACCGTTTACGCGAGTGCTCATGCCATGGCAGGCTCCATTGTAAACCATTTCACCAGCAACGAAGGGCAATTCTTCCTTGATGCCCAAATCATTACGCATGTCTTTATAAGTCTTCTGGACAATCTGTTCCCAGTTGCCCATGCCGCCATCGGTTTCTCCCTGATGGAAAATGAAGCCCTTGATGACGCCCACTTCCTGGGCCTTCTTGGCCAGGTTGATAATGGCGGCGTAGTCGTTCCCCTGGGGATCGTAATCCTTTGCCCAGTTGGCAAGCCAGCTTTCGGAAGAATTCACATAGGGTTGCCACTGAGCCTTGTCAAACAGTTTGATGGAAGCGCCACCAACAGCCACGGGAATAATACCGATGGTCACACCGGGCATTTCTTTTGCCATGGTCTTTCCGAAATAGTCTGCTACGGAAAGGCCTTCCTGACAATGGAACATAGGAGGCACTGCCTTGGCCCACTGGCCCTTGGCAAGCTTGATACTGGTGCCACCCTTACGGGAGCCACAGTCAATGCCGGATAGCATCACGAAATTATCCACAGGATCCTGGTCACCAGACTGGATAGGACCTGCGCCCGCCATATTGGACTGTCCGTAGGCAATGTAAATGTGGAAATTTGGATTGGGGGCTGCATCCACTTCTGCCGGGATCAACATGGAAAGGCCAAAGGTCATTACGGCTGCGGCGCAACCGAGTCTCTTCATTACACCCATTTATAACTCCTTGCAAATATTGCCCACATAAAATAGCACCATGAGCGTTCGTTTGAACATCTCATTTGCACAAAAACGTTGTAATTAAAAAAAAGCGTTGTCCAGAAACACCACTAATTAAAAAAGACGTCCCCCGCTCTAAGAGGGGGAGCGTCCATTGTGTTTATGGAAGATTTTGAGAGAGAAAAATCTTGCTTTACTTGACGACAGACAGGTTAGTGACGTGACCGGCAGACTTTACCATGTATACGCCAGAGCGATCTACGACGGAAGCGGCCTTGCTGCGGAGTTCCACCTTGTTCTGTGCAGTGACGGAACCCAGGAAGGCGCCAGACATGTCATAGATGCCAAATTCAGCGGAAGCGGAAACTGCCTGGAACTGAACCGGAGCAATTGCTGCTGGATTTTCGCCCGGATTTTCTTCACCCTTTTCAGGAGTAGTCGTTGCTGTAGTATCCGGTTCTGGGTCTGTGGCGCCCTTACCTTCGACAAAGGTGAAGTAGTCTACATCCATCCAGTCGCCAGTCACCAGGAACTTCATCACGTGCTTGCCTGCGGTGAGGGTAACATCTCTCTGAATCTTGCCGAATTCCTCAAAATCGCCTTCGGTTGCTGTCACAGTCTTAGGAACAACGATGGTATCAGTAATGGCCTTGTTATCCATAAGAATCTGGAAACTTGCGGTACCGTTGCTGGATGCAACGTATGCAAACATGGTATAGTCTCCAGCCTTTTTCACATCCACGGTATATTCCAACCATTCGCCGACCTGGTTGTAACCGATAACCTTGCCAAACTTCTTTTCGTAGATGTCAACGCCGGTATCCTTGCGGTAGTCGCTGTTGCCATGATTTTCGGAATCGTTATCATAGTAGGAAATGTTGCTGTTGCCGTTTTCATCCTTGCCGGAACCAGAAACGTCGAAGTCTTCAGCCTGAATCTTGCCCGGAATTGCCCAGGCATTGCCGCCAAAGGGTTCCTGCGGAATAACAATCTGCTTGCCTACGCCAACCAAGGTCACGATACAGTCCTTATTGGTAGCGCCGGATTCCATGGTAATGGTCACGGAGCCATTCTTGGCTTCCACTTCACCTTCGTACTTGGCATTCTTTGCTTCAGAAGTGGTGTATACGTGGAAGGACTGAACATCGGCGCCCTGCACGTTAACGGTAACAGTCTTGGACTTGCCATAGTCACGGTTTACAAGAACAACGATAGTGGAGTCGCCATCCTTGCTTTTATAGGCAGAGGCGAAAACGTGATCTTCGGGCTTGGCAGTTGCACCAACGCGGATTGCACCGGGGCGGATAAAGCGAGCGAACTGACTCAAGATATAGCCACGCTTGGAAATCTTGCCAATTTCATTGGAGGGAATCTGCAGCTTGTTGCCGAAATCCTTTTCCATGATCAGGCCATAGCAACGACGAATATACCACCAGGTGTACTGATTGAAATTGCCCACCACCATGGCGCGATGAATTTCGTAACCCACGTCCATTGCGCGGACGGTGTCTACCTTGGAGGCATTTGCCTGGTCACCAGTGCGCATCACGGTACGCCAGTAGTTACCACTGCCCTGGCTTTCGGTGTAGTGTTCGGTCATCCAACGTTCCACCTTCTTCTGATCGGCCAGGGAGTAGGCGAACCAGGAATCAGCAGTCTTTGCATCACTTGCATAGAAATGGGCACCAAGAATGTCCCAGTTCTTGAGAGCATTGGCATCGTTCAGAACGTTGTCGTAAAGCTTTTTCTGGTAGGCAAAGGATTCGGTAGAAATCACCTTGGCGCCGTTCTTGCGCATCTTGTCGGCATAGCCCTTGGTGAAGTTGTAAATTTCATCGGCAGACCAGCAAGCCCATTCACCACACCAGTCCGGTTCATTACTGATGGAAATGGCATACAGAGGAACACCCTGGTTCTTCATGTAGTCATTGAAATTATTCAGGTGATCCACATACTTCTGGTAGTTGCTAGAAGCCATGTGCTGGTTTGCACCCGCATAGGGAGAAGTCCAAGGAGTTGCATAAAGAATAAAATCATCACCGGCATACTTCTTGGCCCACTTGGCGGCCTGAACTTCCTTATTGAAGTCATTGGAGCTTGCGTATACCGGAATACGAAGGGTGTTAAGGCCCAGGGTACCATCGCCAGTGCCAAAGGCAATCTTCGCATCGGCTTCAGAAAGGCCGCCACCCCCCTGCCACTGGTTATGCACCATGCCGCCAAAGCCGCGAATTACCTGGTGTTCTTCACCAACATTCACATTGACGGTAGAAGCGTTTGCGGAAATTCCAAAGGCGCTTGCAAGTGCGCAAGCTACACCAAGCTTTAAAAACTTGTTACCAAACATAATTCATCCCTACTTTTTTCTCGAGAGCACACCTATACCCTCACACCTATAAACTATCCTCTAAATCGGAATATTTCACCTAGGCGAATTCAGTCTTCATGGACGAATTATCCATAACCAATTATGTTACAAAACGGCATTTTTACTCAAATTTCGCCATTTTTGAAATTTTCACAATAAAAAAGACAAAAACAGCATGCCAAAAGCAAAAAAGGCACCCCGAAACCGGGATGCCTTTCTTTTGGATGTGTGTTTATGGAGACTCTTGTACTACTTTTCGGTAGTTGCAATGAACTGCTTGCTATCGCTGCGGAGCATATAGGCGCCACGGCTGTAGCCAGCTTCACGGAGTGCCTTGCCAGCAGTGCGGCCAGCAAGATCCACCGTTCCCATCAATTTGCCCTGAAGGCTAAACACCTTGAATTCCTGGGTAGCAACGGCGTTGAACTTGACAGAAGCGATAGATGAAGTTTCCTTGTCGCCCAGCGGATTATCGTCCTTAGCGTTTTCACCCTTCACGAAATTGATGTAGTCAATATCGAACCAGTCGCCGGTTGCAGTGAAGCGCAAAACGTGTTCACCCTTGGTAAGCTTCACATTGGCGCTGACCTTTCCGTAGTCATCAAAATTCTGGGCAGTATCGCCTTCAGCCTTCACAGCCTTGGGAACGTCCATTTCAGCAATGACCTTTTCATCTACAGAGAGGCTGAAGCTAGAGCCGCCATCAGAGGCAACTGCGGCGAATACAGTGTAGTCACCATCTTCGGCAACGTTCACGGTGTATTCCAGCCATTCATCCTTCTGGATGTAGCCCACAACAACGCGGTTGTTGGACTTCTTGTACAAATCTACGGAAGGAGCGTCATCCTTACGGTAGTCGCTATCGCCGTGATTTTCGGAATCCTGATCGTAGAAGCTCTTGAGATCGCTACCGCGGCCAGTGCCCGGAACGTCAAAGTCTTCTGCCTGAATGGTACCAGGAATTGCCCACGGGGTATTGGTTGCGTTGAAAGCCTTCTGCGGTTCCGGAGGAGTGGTGCCGCTACCTTCAAAGCCCCATGCCTTGATGGCCATGGTAGAATCCTGGGAACCCTTGAACACCATGAACACGTAATCAACAATACCGGAAAGGCCGTCAACTTCGCACTTGTTTTCTGCATAGGTGTTCTTGGAGCCAGTCTTCTTAAGAGTACAGGTACCAGCCAAGGCGCCAGTTGCAGAACCCTTGTGGATTTCAATCTTGTTGTTGTCGGCAGTACTTGCGGCTTCAACAGTAAAGCCTGTTGCCCCCTTACCGAAATCAACGCCACTTACGCGGATCCAGGATTCCTTGGTAGAAAGAGGCAGCAAAATGGAGGATGCAACCCTGCCTGGAGCCCAGGTGGAGCGGCTACGTATGCCTCTCTGCTTGGAGCTGGTCAGAGCCGGATACCAATCGTACGGATCGAAGTTTTCAATCTGTTCCGGACCTTCCTTGGTAAAGGTCAGGCTCTTCATGGTGCCGTCAGCATTATAGTAGAATTCATCAATGCTTACGCTACGGTGATATGCCGGATTCGGGTTGGGCATGCCATCTTCGGCAGGAATTTTTTCCAAGCCATCGTAACCATTGGAAATACGGCGGTCGTGATAGGTCACATACCAATGGCCCTTGAATTCAGCAATACCGTGGTGGTTATTGTTGTTGGCATTGATATTCTGGCCACCAATATTGGGGTTACCCATAAAAATGCCTGTATAGGTGTAAGGACCCGTGGGGCTCTTGGACATACCGTAGGCAATACGCAAGTCCGCAGTACTGTAAGACAGGTAATAATTGTCTTTGTACTTATGGATATAGGAGGCTTCCATAGCCTTGGGGCCACCAATCTTCAATTCCACCTTGGTATTGGGGTTATAGCTCTTCATATCCTTGTCGAGCTTGTAGATATTGAAGATGTTATTGTCGTTGTCGCGAGCCGGGCGCTGATCACTGCTACCACCACCAAAGGTAAAGTAGCCGTCACCGTTATCATCGTAGAAGATCGCGGGGTCGAAGCACCATCCAATATTATCACAACCGGAAATGGCTCCGCCACCCCAACCAATCAAGCGCTTGCCGCCAGAAAGAGGGTTGGTCCACGGGCCAGCAAGGCTATCGGCACCAATCAGTACAATGCCGCCGCCACCGCCATCGGGGAACACGATATAGAGACGACCATCATTAGGATTCTTGGCGATACCGGAAGCCCAGATAGCACCTACGCCCTCAACCTGACGGGCATCGTAAATAATGCCAAAGTCAGTCCAGTTCTGCATATCCTTGGAACGGAAACCGTAAAGAGCCTTGATTTCATAGCCATTGGAATTGTACGGAGCCGGATCATCGGAGTCAGTGATGATGTAGAAATACTCATCATCTGCGGCAGCCGCAGGGTCAGCCAGATAATGATAAGTAGAAATCGGATTGTAAGCCAAGCCAAAGGTGGTCAGACCCGCAACAAACGTCGCTCCGAGAACTTTCTTAAAAAGATTCATAGTCACTCCTTAAGGCAAACCATACACCCAGCCTTAATCTTAATCCTAAAGATATCTTGAAAAGAATGACTTTTTTTACTTTCAAAAACATATTCTATGGACAAGTTGTCCATAGATACTGCAAAAATGTGGACAAAAAAAGCCCTCCCCGAAAGGGGAGGGCTTTGCAATTTCACATTTGGAACGGAGATTATTCCAGTCCCTTGACACCGAAGATTTCAACGTCGTCAATCCAGACCTCGAAATCACCAGTGTGAGTACGACCAGCAAAGATACCAAAGCTGTTGATATGGTCCTTCACCTTGTCCCAGCCCAAGTTACCACCGGTCTTGTTGGAATCCGCAGGCTGGAAGTTCTTAGGCGTTACAACGATCTTGTTCCATTCGTCGGTAATGCCCACATGGGCCCACGCCTTACCAGATTCGTAACCCGAGGCGCTATCAGCATGAACATCAAAGGAAACGCTGACCCACATGGAATCGCCTTCAGGGTTGCTTCCCTTGGCATAGAGAACCACGGAATCCAAGTCGCTGAAGTCGTGGTACTTGGCAAAGTTACGTCCCATCATGGTCCAGGTGTACAGAGAGTCGGTATGGCATTCCATATGGGCAACCAGGCCGTACTTACCACCACCAGCGACCGCATTGAGCTTCATCTTTGAGAATCTAGAGTAGGAAGTATACCAGCCGTAGGTACTGTCCTCGAAATCAGAAAGCATGATATACGGCAAGGTGTCCTTCACCACTTCCTTGCGGTAGCCGATCATCACGTCTTCCTTAGTCTCGTCGGACTTCACGGTAACACTCGTAACACCGAAGGCCTGGAAGCTTTCGTAAGTATCCGTTTCACCTTCTTCGTTGACGTAATCGGAAGTGGAGTAGGTAAAGCCAACAGCCTTGAAGTTACCAGCCGGCAAGTCTTCGAACTCGAAGTTGCCCAGGGAATCGGTTTCGACCACGTAGTCAAGACCACGGATACCCACCTTCACAGAATTCAAGCCTGCAGGCATCACAACCTGGCCTGTCATGGAGCCAGACTTATCCATGTCCACATCAAGAGAATCGCATTTTGTCGGAGAGACATCAAAACGGGCAAAGCCCTTGTTTTTCTTGCCTTCGACTTCTACAGCATACTTGCCAGACTTCAGCTTGGGAACGTTCAACCGGCCCTGCTCGTCCGTCCTGCCATTGTAGATGCCTGCTACAGAATCCTTAAAATCAGTTTCGTCGACGCCATCAATATTAGAAGTACCAGCCAGGTAATCTGCGGGACGCACCTTAACCAAGGCGCGTGCAGCCGGAGAACCGTCAGCCAGCTGGACACTCAGCGCTACGGAATTTTCCGTCTCAAAGGATCCGGATGCCTGACCGCGACCATCGATCAGACCACAGCCTGTAAGGAGCGTGCAAACGCCCACAGCCGCCAGACCAATATGACACACCCTAAACTTCATTTAAACTCCCTTTGTTCCATCCACCGTTTCCTTAGCAGAAGCTACCCCACCCTTGCGAGCTACAGGATAGAATGCCATAGAAAGCTGCATTACACGGTCGGGGTTCTTAGAACTGTCAACGCGTTTCTGTACCAAACGTCTGAATTCGCGCAACATGTCACCCAGGTCGTCAAAGCAAGCTTGATCAACGGATAAGGTAAGTGTAGAAATATTTCTTTCGTCCACAGGGACATTTTCAAGAGAATCGCTAGCCAAAGCGAGCACTTGCTTCTGGAATTTGCGTACAGCAACCTTCTTTTCAGGGCCACCCGCAGTCAAATGTGCATCCGTCAAAGCCAGACGGCCCGAAGCCATCTTCTTGACGAGACCCACGTCCATAAGGGTGTCAATAGCTTCCTGGGCCTGGGCTTCGGTAATCGGCGGGCAGATATCGTGAGCGATCTGCTTAAGATTCACCACGCCGCCATTCAGTTCCAGGTAGGCACGGACTGCCGGGATCCACCAGTTTTCCAGAACCTTCAGTTCTGCAGCCTGGAGGCTATGACGTTCAACATCTCTCAGAGAGAGAGCCTTGGCAATAAGTTCTTCACGTTTTGCCTTGTCCTTTGTGACAGAGGCCGTGTAAAGCAGGTCGAAGTACTCGGCTTCGCGACCAGCCAAATTCAAGATTTCCTTGGCGGAGGCCAGGGCATGAGCAGGCAGATGCTGCTTCTTCTGCAGAACGCGATACAAGTAGCTGGAATCCAATCCCAGCTTGTCACCCATCATACGATAACTGTAGAAAGGCATCTCGGCTTTCTTGCGATCGTAGTAAGACTTCAGGAAGTCGCGGTAATCTGCAATGTCAGAAAAAGTAACCATATTTATTTACCCAAATTTAACATTTATAAGATAGACTTTGGGTTAACAAAAAGAAACCTTTTTAAAAAATCCCTATGGATGAATTATCCAAGGGGCTTGTGACAATGGTCACAAAACGGCGTTTTTGTTTCAAAAAAGCCACTTTTTCACATTTTTGTAAGAAAGGCCACCCTTGACATGAGCCGCAATTACTCGGCAGTTTTGCCTGTAGTATACGCCTGGAGATACGCCTCCATTTCGCGGATATAAATCCGGCAAATGGTACTGAGCATAAAGTTCTTCTTGGTAATGTAGCCAATTTCCATGGTGCGGTCGTCCTCGCCCTTGGCATCCTTGAAGGGGACGGCAACGTAGTCAGAACCGTTGATTTCTTCGCTGATGATACCTGAGCAGAGTGTATATCCGTTAAGACCAACCATCAAGTTCAGCATGGTAGCGCGGTCATTGGCCTTGATCGTCTTATGGTATTCATTGGTACTGAGGATTTCTTCGGCGAAATAGTAGCTACCGCTTTCGCCCTGCTCAAAGGAAAGGCAAGGATACTGGGAAAGGTCTTCCAAATTCACGGATTTCTTGCTTGCCAAGGGATGATCCTTCCACATATAGGCGTAGGCATGGCAGTCGATAAGCTTATGGAATTCCAGGTCGTGTTCCTTCAGCAAATACGTAATATACTTGCGGTTGAAATCGCTGAGGTAAAGAATACCGATTTCACTCTTCAAAGCAGCCACGTCGTCGATAACTTCCTTGGTCTTTGTCTCGCGAATGGCGAATTCATAGTCATCAATATTGTAACGTTTGACAAGGTCCACAAAAGACTTTACCGCAAAGGAATAATGCTGGGTGGAAACTGCAAACTTCTTTTTTTTCTGTTCACTCTTGCTGTAATTATCTAGAACCGTTTCGTAGTGGTGGTACAGCTGGTTAGCCTGAGCAATGAATTCTTCACCCTCGGGAGTGAGGGTTACACCGCGACTGGAACGGTTAAAGATGACAATACCGATTTCGTTTTCCAGGTCGTGGATGGCAGCGGTCAGGGAGGGCTGGGAAATAAACAGTGCTTCAGCGGCCTTGTTAAAGGAGCCTACTTTTGCAATGCCGATTGCGTAGCGAAGTTGTTGAAGTGTCATGAATTCTCCAGCGTTATTTTTCCCCGTCAATTTATCGATATTGACGTTATCTATAGAAAATATAGTTAAATAGCCTTTGATTTCCTATAGATTTAATGGGAAAAAGATCCATTTTTTCTCTTTTTCAAGCTAACCAACGCAAAAATCAAGGAAATCGCAATCCCAATATGGGGCATATAGACCACCGGCACAAAACCGCATAAGCCTCCAAGACAAACACCGGCATACCAGAAAGGTTTCCTGATTTCGTACTTCTTGCGGGCTATAATAGCAACAGCCAAAGGCGCCACAATTCCCGGTGTATAAACGGAGTAAGCCATGGTCAAAAGGCTAATGATATCATTGCCGCCCAAGGCAAGAACCATGGCGATAAGGCCAATTACAACCACGATGACTCGGACAACAGAAATCTTGCGGGTGTTAAGGATATCGTTTCCGAAAATAGCTGCAGAATTGATCAAGCAGGTATCCGCAGAAGAAAGCAACGCAGAGAGAAGGCCAACGGAAAGAAGAGCAGCCAAGGGCAAAGGCAACACTCCTGAAGCCAAGCGGAACAAGGCATTGGTCTTTGCGCCGGAACCGCCACCGCTCACACCCGAAGCCACATCAGGAGCGTACTGCGCAGCCCACATTCCCAAAAGAACAATAATCACGCTGAATACAAGAATGGAGAAACTACCTGCAATAACGGCCTTGCGGGCGGAACTTGCATCCTTAGCCACCAGGTTTCGGGAGATGACATCCGGCCCCAGGAAGTAGGCTCCACCTACGGTAAAGAGCATCATGGCTAGGTCTGAGGCGCCAAACTTTTCATTCAGCAGCGAAAAGTCTAACTCCGTAACAGAAGCGCTTTCCACACCGGAGAATCCGCCAAGTAAATAAACCACAGCTGCAACAAATCCCAATGCCAGAATTCCGAACTGCAAGGCATCCGTGCGCACCACAGAAAGCTGGCCGCCCAGCAGCGTATATACGATAACGATAGTCGCCGTAATCACTACAGATAAAGTACCGGCGTCGTGTCCCAGAACCAGTCCAATGAAACCTGCCACCGCCGCAAACTGAGCCGCAATAATTCCGATCCAGGAAACGGCAATAATAAGTGCCACCAACTTGCGGCCAACCTTCCCCACGGTCTTTTCTGCAAGTTCCGGAAGGGTACGGACATCCAAGTCGTGAATAGGCTTACTTAAGAAAGCCGCCTGGAACCAAAAACCGATAGCACCAACACCCAGCCACCAGAAGGCCGCAAACCCAATAGATTCTGCACGGGCGGCAATACCGATAGTGGCGCTGGCCCCAAGAACCGTGGCCATAAGGCTCATAAAGACAAAGGGCGCACTTTGACGGCGACCCGCCACTACATAGTCGTCAAAATTCTTGACCTTGAATAAATCGCGGACACAAATAAATCCCAGGACCAAGAAATAAATAACCAGTAGCTTCATACAGCCCCAAAATTAACTTTTTTTCTAGATATGACCCATATCCAGTAGGGAAAGAAAAAAAATTAGTTAGATTTACCGACATATGGGCGAATTAGGAAAGAAACAGGAATTGACCAGCCGTCAGAAAGAGATTCTCAGTCTCTTGCGTAAAGGCTTGACCAATAGCGAAATTTGCTTCGCCCTGAATATCTCTGCAAACACCGTTAAAGTCCATCTTGCCAACATCTATAGGATCCTAGAAGTCACAAACCGAACCGAAGCGGTTTCTACAGACATGGCCTCCGATCCGCAGGACGAAGATAAAGAAGAAATCACCTTGGCAATCTGCCACAATGACGATTTCCAAAATGCACCATTGGCGCACACTCTTTATCTGGGCGTTGTGCAGGCACTGCAAGGCTGTGGAGTTTTTCAAATCAAGATCTGTGGCCCCAACGACGACGATAGGCAATGCGATTATCGAATCAAGTTGTCGACGACCCAGGGAGAGAATCAAGCATTATTCCTGTCGCTTCATAAAAAAGACAGCGAGGCTCTCCTATGGTCTAACCTGCAAAAAATCCAGGGCAACGAAGACATCAATCTACTTACTGAACAGACTGCTCTGCAGCTGTTCCGGCACATCATTCTCGCCGCAGCAAACACGTACGAAGTATGTCCCAACTCTGCGCCCCAGTGGTGGTACGCATCCTGCTACACCATTCTGAAAATAGAGATCCGCAGCAAGTCCGATTTTGAACAAGGTGAAAAAATTCTGCAGGCTTTACTGCAGGGCGGCAAGCATACCGACTTTGTCGCAGGCGCATTGACCGCGACCTACTACGCCGCCATCACAGAGAACTGGGTTAATGGCGAAGAATACATCAAGAAAATCGGCGAGATTGTCAGCGATGCGATGCGCAAAAACCCCTCGTCCGTTTACGCTCTATATTCTATTGCGCTGTATAATATGCTCCTGGGCAATAACCGCGAGGCTATCAACTACTTTGAGCTCATTATGCACAGCAGCAGCCCGATACACGCGATATGCCGAAGGATGCTATCTCAGGTCTACTCCCTCACAGATCAAAGCGAAAAGGCCCAACTTCAGCTGGATGAATACAACCGAGTTATACCGGAATCCATGTACCAGCCCTTCCAGATTCTGGCAAGCGCCTTCATTCACTTTATGCACGGCGAGTACGAGGAATGCCAAAAGATTTCTGAACAGCTTTTGATGTTCCATCCAGAAATCCCCTACGCAAGATTGCTGACAATCGCCTGCAACTACAGAGCCCAAAATTTCGACGAATACCGAAAGCAAAGCCGAATGCTTTTTGAATACAATCCAAATTTTTCAAGCGAAGATTTGCACCGATTCTTTGATTGTTTCGCTCCGGCACAAAGAGGATTAATCGCTGAATATTTAAGTGACCTTTTTGAGTAGGTACTCAGCTCTATTCTTCTTTTTCAAACCGTTCCAAGAAAGAATGTGAACTACCTTCCGCCTTGAATCCCGGGAAGGTTTCAATGCATACGGAATGAATTGCATTGAAGATGCTCTTTTCAATATTGGGATTGGTCTGTTTCAACTTCTTGATAAGTTGCTTAATTTCCTGGCGTTTGCTGCTGCTACTGCCATCATCGCTAACGGTTATGTTCTCTGTAAATCGACAGGCACACTGAATGAACTGCAAGTCATTGTAATTTTTCCACGAGATAATATCCTGTTCATGAATGCAGTACAACGGACGAATCAAAGTCATGCCATCGTAATTCTGGCTACGGAGCATAGGAATCATCCCCTGCAATTGAGAACCGTAGAACATGCTCAAAACCGTAGTTTCAATGACATCCGAAAAATGGTGCCCTAAGGCAATCTTGTTGCAGCCCAGTTCTCTCGCCTTATTGTACAAGTGGCCGCGACGCATCTTGGCGCACAAATAGCAAGGAGAGTGATCACTTTTGTTGGCCACGTCAAAAATATTGGTCTCAAAAACGGTAATGGGAATTTCCAGAAGGGCCGCGTTGCTTTCGATTTTTGCGCGATTAACTTCGTTATAGCCTGGGTCCATCACCAAGTACAAAACTTCAAACTTGAAATCGCTATGGCGGGTAAGCATCTGCATCAACTTTGCCATTAGCATGGAATCCTTGCCGCCGGAAATACAGACCGCAATCTTATCACCTTCTTCAATCAACTTGTACTGTTTAATTGCATTGATAAAAGGAGTCCACAAACGTTCGCGGTAAGTAGTAGAAATGCTACGTTCTACTTTTTGAACATAAGTCAGATTTCTTTTTTCGGTTTTCATAGTAGACCAAATTCCCGGCAGCATTTTTTTGAGGCTTGAACCTCTACCAAATATAGTTAAGCAGAAACAACGCAGGAATAGCATTGAACTGAAGTTTTTCTAAATTATAGACATGAAAAAGTGATTCCCTTCTGGCTTTTGATGCAGAACAAAACTTACTCATCTTTTAACACCTTAAAAGAAAAATACTTATTCCTTATGCGGAATTGATGAATGAGCCAAATCAAAAATGCACCATTGGAAACCACCTCATACACGATGTTCCAAGGATTATCAAAGGTCACGAACAGCTGAACAATCCAAGCGATAATATCGCCAAGAAAAAGTAAGTCCCACCAAAATTCCTTATGATCGAATTCAACAACAGCAGGCTGCGTTTCTGACACATCAAGCTCAATCGTGGAGGAAATCCACTTAATCATACTTTGAATACGAACGGTATAACGCCCAGCGGGCAACGCGATATTTGCTTGCGCAGGCACCGATTTCAACTGAGGCTTCAAGGCCTCTTTACCGATTTTTCCCAAAACCCCCAAAGGTCGACCATTGAGGCAAATCATATGGGGCAGCCGAAACGGGGAGCGAGATTTCGCTTCTCTTACAATTAAGGTTGCCATAATCTATTCCATTAAGTCCTTTAGCGCTGTAAGCCAATCAGACTTTTAAAATAGAAAATCATCCCTTATATTTTTTAAAGACAAGAACGCCGTTGTGCCCACCAAAGCCCAGAGATGAGGAAACAGCACAGTCGATGTTTCCAGTAAAGCCTACGCCGTCCACAAGATTGATATCGCAAGCTTCGTCCTGTTCATCACAGTTAATATTTGCCGGGTAGAAGGAATCGTAAATTGCCATGGTAGAAATGATAGCCTCAAGAGCGCCGGCAGCACCCACACAGTGGCCAGTCATACCCTTGGTGCTGGAGATTTTCATCTTCGTTTTCGCATGATCGCCAAAAACGTCCTGCAGCATTCGAGATTCAGTCACATCATTCATTGCGGTAGAAGTGCCGTGAGCATTGTAATAGTCAACACTTTCTGCAGCCACATCGGCATCGCGCAGGGCATGACGAACAGCTCGAGCACAAATATCCCCATTGGGTCTAGGAGACGTAATATGGTAGGCATCGGCGCTAGCTCCATAGCCTGCTAATTCCGCATAAATTTTTGCTCCACGTTTTTTTGCATGTTCAAGTTCTTCCAGAACAAGAACAGCTCCGCCCTCACCCATTACAAAGCCAGAACGATTCTTATCAAAAGGTCGAGATGCCTTTTGAGGGCAATCATTATGTTGAGAGGTCAGGGCACGCATGCTAGCAAAGCCCTTAATAGCGTAATCTGTAATGCAGCTTTCTGAACCACCGGCAAGGCACACATCCAGATCTCCATAGCGAATGGCCTTAAGAGCCACGCCAAGAGCGTCTGTTCCAGAAGCACATGCAGAGGACACCACCCAGGCGCACCCTGTGATACCTAATTCCATAGACACATTGGCTACAGATTCATTAGGAATAAGGCGAGCTACATCAAAAGGAGAAATTTTCTTTTTACCAGATTCTACGTAATAATTGAAAGACTGGTCAATCACATCCATGCCACCGATTCCGCTTCCTGCAATAACACCGGTCTTTTCATCGGCAAGGATTTCATTATCAAGATTAGCATCTTTCACAGCTTCAAGAGAGGCGGCCAAAAGGAACTGGGTAAAGCGACCCATACGTGAGGCATTCTTCGATGAAATGCCGAATTCCTCGGGATTGAAATTCTTTACTTCGGCAGCAATCTGTACCGGACAAGATGTGGGGTCAAAAAGCGAAATTCTATCAATGCCACAACGATGATTCTTGATAGCATCCCATAATTCTTTCGTATTATGGCCCAAGGGAGACACGGCTCCCATACCTGTGATGACAACTCTTCTCTTTTCCATTCCCAAAAAGATAAAATTGCTTTGGGGACTTCAACACGGTGTTGATTTTAACTTTTTTCATCTAATTCAACACCAAGATAGGCTTTTGTTGTTTTTCCAGAGATGAAGCTTAAAATGACGCTGGACATGGTCGGCAGGGGGATTTTTCGTCCTTCTTCCAGCCAATGGAGAATCATATGGATAACACCGGACACCTTAAAAATCGTACGATAATACTCGTAGCTATTAGATGCGATATCCTTGTTCTTATCCCCACTCCACAGGCAATTCTTTTCCCACAAAGTCTCAATCATGAGCTTAGTGAATGTATTGGAATAGTCGGTTTTCATAAGAGTCAAGAAAAAACCGTCATTTTCACGGTAGTATTGAAGCATTTTGCTCATGGCCATACTACGGTTTTTCTTTTCCAAAAAAGCCTTTAGAAACTCTGAGGACGCATCCACAGTATCCAACACCATTTCCTTCAGCAAGGTTTCTTTATCCTGGTAATGATTATAGAATGTGGTGCGATTGACTTTTGCAACTTCGCAAATAGAACACACATTGATCAAAGAGGCGTCACCTTGCTTAAGCAATTCAACAACGGCTTCCTTCAGCACTTTTTTGGTCTTAGTGACCCTTGTATTTTCTTTACCTTTATCCATTAATGCAATTATAGATTTTCTAAAACCCTACGTAGTAAACTCAACGTTATTTTCTATCTTATATTCTAAAGGAATTCTTCCCTAGAGATAAAAATAAAAGGCTATTTCGTAACAGCAACAGGTACTGATGTCGGCAAGACTTTTGTAACGGCTGCGACCTTGAACTGGGAACCGGCTTGTACCAGGTAGAAACCAATCGCAAAATCTACCTTAACGAGGCTTGGTGGGGTAATCTCGGTGTAAAGCTTGGCCACGTCTGGCCTGCATCCGAAAGGGTTAATCTGGGCATTGAAGCCTATGTCGACTTCCACATTAATCCCCAGGGCGATGACGACTCGCTCATCCACGCTCGCCTGAAGGATATGAGCACCCAAACCATCGGTCTTAACTTCATCGCCATCAGACGATAAGTTTTCGTAAATTCAAGACATATAAAGAAGGCGGCACTCAAGGTGTCGCCTTTCTTGTACTACTTAGCAATAATGCCCGAAGCCACAATGCCCTGGCCGGCGTAAAGCACTAGAATCTGGCCCGGAGCGGAAGCGAACTGGGGTTCATCGAAATGGACGCTGATCTTACCTGCGGACACATCTAAGGACGTAATGTGAGCTGTCGCACCCTTATGGCCCAAACGAATGTGTGCAGTCAAGGGCTGTTGCAACAACGGAGAATCCTCATCCACCATCAAGTTCAATTCTTCGGCATTCACATCTACGCAGCTCATGACGCTACGAGGACCAAGGACCACCTGATTCTTGTGAACATCAATGCTCACCACGAAATAGGGTTCCGGCAAGCCGCCAATGTTCAAGCCCTTGCGCTGACCGATGGTATAGTGGATAATGCCGCGGTGCTTGCCCAGTACCTTGCCGTTCATGTCCACAAAGTCACCGGGCTTATTGTCGGATTCATCAAAAAGTACGGTATAGTCCCCACATTCCAAAAAATCCTGGCTTTCCTTCTTGGTAGCAAAATCCACCCAGCCGATTTCGGCGGCCAAAGCCTTCACATCGGTCTTTTTCATTCCGCCTAACGGGAAAATGACTGTAGACAGCTGCTCCGCAGTCAAGCGGGAAAGGAAGTAGGTCTGATCCTTGGAATCGTCCAAGGCTGCGTAAAGGAAGGGTTCCTTGGGATTCTTGAATTCCACGCGGGCATAATGACCGGTAGCAAAATAATCGAATTCCACACCCATGCGACGAGTCGCAGAATGCAAGGCGCCAAACTTAATATTCTGATTGCAGCGGACGCAGGGATTAGGAGTACGTCCCGCACGATATTCAGCACGGAAATAATCCAAAACTTCTCGCTTGTAATCTTCCGTTACACGGACCACATAATGGGGAATTCCCAGACGGTCGGCCACGGTTTTTGCCTGGGCAATATTTTCGTCTTCCCCAGGACCAAAGCAGCCTTCGCGACCTTCCACGTGTGGCATGTTTTTAATGGAGCCATCCCAAGTGGCCATGGTTACACCAATGACTTCGTAGCCCTGTTGTTTCAACAAGTATGCAGCCAAAGCAGAATCAACACCACCGGAAAGGCCAACAGCCACGCGCTTTTTAGAAGAATTTATATCCATACCTAAAATATAGGAATTTATCTATCCCTGTTTAAAGCTCTTGTCGTAAATATCTTTCATTACGAGGCCAGCAATAGTAAAGCCGAAAATCGCCACCGCATGCGCCATAGTGCCGTTATAGGCCACCTTGCGAAATTCCGCAGGGCTTCCATCGTCATTTGCCACCGGGCCCAAGTTCTTTAGCAATTCCTCGCTATAAACCACCTTGATTTTCTTAGACGGGCGAAGATTATTTTTCTTAAACTTGTCGCGAAGAGCACGTGCCAAAGGACAGCCCTTGGCTTCCCAGAATTCTGCAACCTTAATTTTGGTGGGGTCAATCTTTAAGGCCGCACCCATAGAAGAGAAAACCTTCGCCTTGGTGCGAGAGGCATTCATGAGTAAATTCATTTTCGGATCAAGACTATCGATGGCATCAATGATGTAGTCGTAATCCTTCAACTTGAAAGAGGCCGCGGTTTCTTGAGAATAGAATTCAGCGCGAGCCTCAATTTCTGCATCCGGGTTAATTTCCAGCAAACGTTGCTTCAGCACATCCACTTTCACCTGGCCAACAGTTTTAGTAGTTGCCATCAGCTGGCGATTCACATTAGTAACATTGACCAGATCAGAATCCACCATAGTCAAGTGCTTGATTCCAGAACGGACCAAGCTTTCGGCACACCAGCTACCAACTCCCCCAACGCCAAAAATGATTACGCGTTTGGAGGAAATGACATCCATAGCCTCGTTACCCACGAGGCGAATAGTTCGGTTAAAAATTGCCGGGTTTGCAGACATGCCTCAAAAATAGATAATGTTAGCGCACCCGTTATGCTACTTCCAAAACCATATTCACAAAGTACTGGTGGATTCGAGTATCTTCGTTCAGTTCCGGGTGGAATGTAATGCCTAGCTGGTTCTTGTAGCGAGCGGCAACGATTCCGCCTTTTGCTTCAGCCAGGATTTCCACACCATCGTTCACGCACTCAATGAGAGGCGCTCGGATGAAAGTCATGGGAACCACGTCTGGTTCATTCGCCACAGAAGTTTGACGGTCCATTGCTGAATCAGTGATGCCACGGAACGGCAATTCGGCATAGAAGCTTCCTAGCTGGCGGCCGTAAGCGTTACGCTGAACGGTCACAGGCAAGGTGCCAAAGTAGGTGTTCGCATCGTTGCTGAGGTGTTCTGCCAAGAGGATGAGACCCGCGCATGTTCCAAATACCGGAAGTCCCTCTTCAATCATTCTTTTCAGAGGTTCAAACAAACCCAGTTCCCTCAAGAGCTTGCCCTGTACAGTGCTTTCACCACCAGGGAGAATCAGGCCGTCGAAAGGACGGTCGAATCCTACGGGAGGAACCAGGTCCGACTTCTGTCGGATTTCCACGGTCTCTACGCCAAGCTTAGTAAGAATCTGTTCATGTTCAATGAATGCACCCTGAACTGCGAGTACACCTATCAGAGGCCGCGCGTAAACTTGCGCGGATTGAGATTCATTCATCACTTACCTCTTTCAGCCATGAGGAGAGCGATTTCCTGTTCATTGATACCCACCATGGCTTCGCCAAGATCTTCGGAAAGTTCAGCGATAAGCTTTGCATCCTTGTAGTTGGTCACAGCTTTTACGATAGCCTGAGCACGCTTTACCGGATTGCCGGACTTGAAAATGCCGGAACCAACAAATACGCCTTCGGCACCCAGCTGCATCATGAGGGCAGCATCAGCAGGAGTAGCCACGCCACCTGCGGCGAAGTTCACCACAGGAAGCTTACCGTGATCGTGAACGTACTTGACCAAGGCATAGGAAACCTGAAGTTCCTTGGCACGGTTGTACAGTTCATCTTCACGCATAGAAGTAAGGCGAGAAATTTCCTGCTGCATCAGGCGCATGTGACGCACAGCCTGCACGATATCGCCAGTACCCGGTTCACCCTTGGTACGAATCATGGAAGCGCCTTCTTCAATACGGCGGAGAGCTTCGCCCAAATCCTTGGCGCCACAAACGAAGGGCACCTTGAAATCGCGTTTGTTGATGTGGAAAATATCATCGGCGGGAGAAAGGACTTCGCTTTCGTCGATGTAGTCAATTTCAATAGCTTCCAGAATTTGGGCTTCAGCAAAATGACCAATGCGGCATTTGGCCATCACCGGAATAGAAACGGCATCCTGAATACCCTTGATCATCTTGGGATCGCTCATACGGCTTACGCCACCGGCAGCGCGAATGTCTGCAGGAATGCGTTCCAAAGCCATCACAGCGCAAGCGCCTGCGGCTTCAGCAATCTTTGCCTGTTCTGGAGTGGTCACGTCCATAATGACACCACCCTTCAGCATCTGAGCCAAATTCTTGTTCAATTCGTAACGTTCTGCAATGTAGTTCTCGGACATTTTTTACCTCACTGTTAATGTCATTCCGGTTCGAGTCCGTTCCAAAACTGTTTCGGAAAACCAGAATTTCTTTCCCGTTGTCATCCCCGCGCAGGCGGGGATCACCTTTTCGGACCATAAATTAGGCATTCAACTGACCTTTTTAAATATTCAATTTTCTATTATTTTAATAAGTCCAGATTAAGGTCAGTTTATGCTCAGTTACGACATCAAGAAAGCGGATTCCGATTCCCTGTACCACTACATCTACAAGTGCATCAAGAAGGACATTCTTTCGGGAGCAATTCCTGCCGACGAAAAGTTGCCCTCCAAGCGCCCTTTTGCTGCACATCTGGGTGTCAGCGTCATTACGGTGGAGAACGCCTATGCCCAACTTTTGGCGGAAGGTTTTATCTACACAAAGCCCCGCATGGGCTTTTTCGTTTCTGCCATCGACACCGGAAAATCCAACCTAAAACAGTCTAGGGAAGCACAGAAAAATTATTCCGAGGGCCAGTCCAGCAATTTTTATAAAAACAGCATTGGAAAGCCAGCGTCCCCAAAAAAATATCTGGCCGATTTCGTCAACAACCAAGTGGATCCAGAAAGTTTCCCCTTCTCCACTTGGGCAAAAAACATGCGGAAAATCATTTGTGAAAACCAGCGGGAACTGATGGAGCCCTCCCCTTACGGTGGGTTGCTGGCGCTGCGCAAATCCATCGCAAAACTGCTGCGAGGTTTCCGCAATATGGACGTGGACCCCAGCCAGATTATTGTGGGCGCAGGAACAGATTACTTATACGGGCTGCTAGTTCAGCTTTTAGGTTTCGACAAAAAATACGGCGTAGAAGACCCGGGCTACAGCAAAATTTCCAAGATCTATCGTAAAATGAACGTGGTCTGCAATTTCATTCCTATGGACGCAAGCGGAGTCATTGTTGAACAGTTGGAAGAAACCTGCACCGACGTCATCCATATTTCGCCATCGCACCATTTTCCCTCGGGCATCGTAACGCCGGTAAGCCGCCGTTACGAACTGCTGAGCTGGGCTGCAAAATCCAGCAACCACTACATTGTAGAAGACGATTATGATAGCGAGTTCCGCATGACAGGCAGCCCCATTCCCGCCATGAAAAACATTGACGTCATGGACAAGGTCATTTACATCAACACCTTCTCTAAAACGTTAACGTCCTCCGCTCGCTTCAGTTACATGGTATTGCCCAAACCGCTAGCAAAAAAGTTCCATGAGGAATTTTCCTTTTACGCCTGCACCATTTCAACGTTAGAACAGCTGGCTCTGGCAAAATTCATTGACGAAGGCTCCTTCGAAAAGCACATCAATCGCATGCGCAATCTTTACCGCGGTCGCCGTGACGCTCTGCTTCAAGCCATTCGCAAAAGCAAGCTCTCCCACCTGGTGGAAATCTCCGAAGAAAACGCTGGCCTTCACTTCATCATGAAAATCAAAACCCGCTTAAGCGACGAAGATTTCTGCAAGCGGGCCAACGAAAAAGGAATCCGCATCGGAGCCCTTTCGGATTACTACACCGAAGCCACCCCCAGCGAACATCAGTTCATCATCAACTATTCCGCCCTGTCTCTTAAAAACTTGGAGAAAGCGCTAAATGCATTGTACGATGTAGCAGTCGGTTAACTGCAGACAAAAAAATCCCTGAGCAAGAGGGATTTTCTAAAGTACATGGATTATTTACAGCAAGGTTTCTTCACAATACTTCGTTTGTGCCATAATTCCTCCAGTCCCAAATATACCAAATCAGTCCATCGATCAATCAGAAGTAATCATTTTCGTGGTGGCGTAATTGATGCACATCGATTCCTTTTTACGCTGGTAGCGATCCACGTGCGATCCGATACGCAAGAAACGCACAACCTTTTCGAATCGATCGACGGAAATCAAAGTGAAACAATCCTGGGTTATGGTTCCCCTCTTTCGCCAACCATCGCTCCATTCTGCAGAATTAATTCCTGAAATTTCACCGCGATAGGCAATCTGTCTAGGATAATTCTTAAGAACGCCGATATCATCTTGATGAGCATCACCACTAACCCACATTACAAATTCGCCGCCCTTATTCATAAACTCATCAACGGCAACCTGAGCCTCAAGGATTTCATCCGGGTCTCCAAAATTCTCCAAGGAAGCGAAGGAACTATTTTCATACTTGGTAACAGCATGGCCTTCATGAGTGAAGATAATGACAGCAAAATCTTTTGCCAAGGCATCGTCCAAAACAGCCACAAGCCATTCTGCCTGCTTATTGTCCCAATGGTAGTCGTCCAAGGCTATCATTCTAAGTTTTGCCCGTTCCAGACCTTCACCTTTATCAATATCCTTGTAGTAATACATCAGGGCTTCGTTTGCCGCATTATCCGGTTGGACTGCATTCCACCCGTCTACAAAAGGAGCCATGTATCTAGCGTAAACGTCCTGCTGCGTTACAGGCACATCATTATTCGACCAATCCTTGAATTTAATATCATGGTCTCCTAAAACAAACAAATACTTGTCAGCTCCAGCAGCACTCCAGAAGTCATAACCATCTACCCAACGATTCTGTACGGCATCGCCAGTATGGACTACTTCATCAATGTACTTTGAGTAATGACTCCTGAATTCTTCTACTCGCGCAAGATTTCTTTGATCACCGTGAATATCCGTTATATGCAGAAGGACTATTTGCTGAGCCCGCACTCTAAAGTGCTCATCTCTTTTCTGATGAACAAGATTCTCTAATTTCGGAATCATTACCTCATCGGGATGAAAATCCAAGATTCCTGTTCCCAGGGGAGGCTTTTGTTCCACGTATAAGGTATCTACAGAATGAATTGTATCTATAGAATGGACTGTGTCAATAGAATAAACCGTATCGGTTACATTCTCAACCGGGAGCATTTCACCATCAACGCAAGCGAATAATCTCTTGGTTATAGCATCATATGTTATTGAGCCCTCGGAAATGTCTCCGCAATCGGAGGACAATTCTTCAGGGACAAATCCAGTATTTTCTTCCCCGCAACCTACAAAAAGAGAAAGCATCATTTGAAAAGCGCCAAATAAGCATAGTCTATTCATGTGAAACCATCCCATTTTTTATGTTCGTACAATCTCAAACATCCGTTGTTCATAAAAATACAACCAACGTAAAATAAAAGGAAAGGATAATTTTCAAATCATTATTCTATAAAAGAATACTCTACAATCCAACATTCCTTCTTTTGGGACTTTTCGTCCCCAAAAAGGCTTACTACTCAGCGAACAAATCCGTAGATAAATAACGGTCGCCGGTATCAGGCAAAATCACCACAATATTCTTGCCTTTGTTTTCTGGACGCTTCGCCAATTCTTTGGCGGCCCAAAGTGCGGCGCCAGCAGAAATACCAACCAGAACACCTTCGTTCTTTCCAATTTCTCGAGCACATTCGTAGGCAGATTCAGCTTCCACCGCAATGATTTCATCAAGAATCTTGGTGTTTAAAATCTCGGGAACGAAATTCGCACCAATACCCTGCAGCTTATGAGGGCCGGCAACGCCCTTAGACAGCATAGGAGATGCCGCTGGCTCCACAGCAACCACCTTGATGTTCGGGTTCTTAGACTTCAGATATTCGCCAGTTCCAGTAATGGTGCCACCGGTACCGACACCGGCAACAAGAATATCCACGTTACCATCGGTGTCTTCCCAAATTTCCGGGCCCGTAGATTCCACATGGGCTGCGGGATTCGCCGGGTTCACAAACTGGCCAGCAATAAAGCTGTTAGGAATTGTTCTCAAAAGTTCTTCAGCTTTTTCAATGCAGCCTGCCATACCCTTGGCACCTTCGCTCAGTACAAGTTCTGCGCCGTAGGCGGTCATCAAGATGCAGCGTTCCTTACTCATGGAGTCCGGCATTACAATAATCACGCGATAGCCGCGGGCAGCAGCCACTGCAGCCAG
The DNA here is from genome assembly GCA_024398995.1 of Fibrobacter sp. Classification (GTDB taxonomy): domain Bacteria; phylum Fibrobacterota; class Fibrobacteria; order Fibrobacterales; family Fibrobacteraceae; genus Fibrobacter. The sequence continues at coordinate 537 of JAKSIE010000015.1, read as the reverse complement.
GCCAATGCCGGTATTTCCCGAAGTAGGCTCGATAATTACAGCATCCTTGGTCAGTTTGCCGGATTTTTCCGCCTCGTCCATCATTTTCTTGGCCACGCGATCCTTAATGGATCCTGCAGGATTCAGATACTCCAACTTTGCCAAAAGCTTGGCTTCCAAATTGTTTTTCTTTTCGATATTGCAAAGTTCCAGAAGCGGGGTATGTCCAATAAGCTGGTCTACAGAGGTATAAATTTTAGACATAAAGCAAATCCTTGATTTTATAAAATCTATAGTCTAATATTAAAAAAAACGCCTGAAAGCCAATGGTGCTTTCAAGCGTTTTCCTCTCAATAATATCCAGCTTGTGGAACGAGCGGGTTTATTCAGCGAACAGTGCGGTAGAAAGGTAGCGGTCACCGGTGTCCGGGAGCAGGGCCACGATGGTCTTGCCCTTGTTTTCCGGGCGCTTTGCCAGTTCCTTGGCAGCCCAGAGAGCTGCACCAGAAGAGATACCCACCAGCACGCCTTCCTTGTGGCCGATTTCGCGACCAGCTT
>JAKSIE010000014.1 GCA_024398995.1 Fibrobacter sp. | reverse complement strand
TTAATTGTTTTTCTCTGCAAATAGCATCTTTTATTTCTGAATATTCTTCAAAATAGACCAATTTATTTACGTTGTACCTTTTTGTGAATCCAGGGTTTATTCCTGCATTATGTTCTTGATAACGACGGTGAATGTCGTTTGTGACACCTATGTAAATGGTGGCGTTGTTTGTGCTGGACATAATGTAGACGTAGTATTTTTTCATGCGAAAAAAATACTTACAGGTAAATGTCAATAGATGACAATGCTGAAATATAATGCTAGATCCTTCGCTACGCTCAGGATGACACTCGGAGGGGTGCTCAGGATGACACGCGGAGGGGTGCTCAGGATGACGCGCAGGTGGGTACGGCTAGATCCTTCGCTTCGCTCAGGATGACGCGCGATATTCTCAGGATGACATGTGGGTGATTTACCCTACGGAGTGTTCCAGCTTCAATGTCAACAGCTGGCGGGCTTCGGTAGCGAATTCGCCAGGCAGTTCCTTGAACACGTCCTTGCAGAATCCGCCCACCATGGCTTGTATTGCGTCTTCGCGCTTGATGCCGCGGCTCTCGAAATAGAACAACTGGTCTTCGCTGATGCGACTGGTGGTGGCTTCGTGTTCTGTCTGTGCGGTGGGATTTGCCACGGTGATGTAGGGGAAGGTGTGGGCAGCACTCTTGGTTCCCACCAGCATGCTGTCGCACTGGGTGTAGTTGCGAGCGCCATCGGCGTTTTTGCGGATGGAGACTTCGCCGCGGTAGGCGTTGCTGGAATTGTCGGCGCTGATACCTTTTGAAATAATGGTGCTCTTGGTATTCTTGCCGATGTGGATCATCTTGGTGCCGGTATCGGCTTGCATGTGTCCGTTGGTCAAGGCTACGCTGTAGAATTCACCCACGGAGTTGTCGCCAACCAGTACGCAACTGGGGTACTTCCAGGTGATGGCGGAACCGGTTTCCACCTGGGTCCAGCTGATGCGGCTGTTCTTGCCTGCACACTTGCCGCGCTTGGTCACAAAGTTGTAGACGCCACCTGCGCCGGTTTCGCGGTCGCCGGCGTACCAGTTCTGTACGGTGCTGTACTTGATTTTGGCGTTTTCGTTGGCCACAAGTTCCACGATGGCGGAATGCAACTGCTTGCTGCTGAATTCAGGAGCGGTGCAGCCTTCCAGGTAGCTGACTTCGGCACCGTCGTCGGCGATAATCAGGGTGCGCTCGAACTGGCCTGCTTCCTTGTTGTTGATGCGGAAGTAGGTGGACAGGTCCATGGGGCACTTGACGCCTGCCGGAATGTAGACGAAGCTTCCGTCACCAAAGACGGCGCTGTTCAATGCGGCAAAGTAATTGTCGCCTGCGGGAACCACGCTACCCAGGTACTGTTCGATCAGTTCCGGGTATTCCTTGATGGCGTCGGAAATGCTGCAGAAGATGATGCCCATTTCCATGAGCTTCTTCTTGTGGCTTGTATAAATACTGACGGAGTCGAACACTGCATCCACGGCTACGTTGGCCAGGCGCTTCTGTTCGTCCAGGGGAATTCCCAATTTTTCGAAGGTGGCCAGAAGCTCCGGATCCACGTCCTCGATCTTTTCGTGGGATTTCTTGTTCTTGGGGGCGGAATAGTAGACGATGTCCTGCAGGTCCACGGGAGCAAAGTTCAGCTCGCCCCAGTTGGGCTGTTCCATGGTCAGGAGCTTTTCGTAGGCTTTCAGACGAAAATCCAGCATGAACTGGGGTTCGCCGCGGAGAGCGCTGGCACGACGGATGATATCTTCGTTTAGGCCCTTTTCAAAAGAGTCGTTCTCGATATCCGTCACAAAGCCGTATTTGTAATTTTCGCTCATTTTAAACCTTGCGTAAAATTCCGCTAATCTTTATTTTTCAGCAGGGGGCCGCCCGCACTTATAATTTCGGTGCAAATATACAAAAAAAGTAGGGAAATCTGGCGCTTCTATATTTGGGCTAAGGGCTTGTTCCGCTTTCTTACTTATTTTGTTATCTTTTCAATACTGTTTTATATAGCTGCAAATGAGGCTAGGAAATGAAAGAAAGAGAAAACTTTGCGTCTCGACTAGGTTTTATTTTGATTGCTGCTGGTTGCGCCATTGGCATTGGTAACGTTTGGCGTTTCCCCTTTATTACTGGGCAGTATGGTGGCGCCGCCTTCATTCTGATTTATCTGTTCTTCCTGGTGATTTTGGGCTTGCCTGCTTTGATTGCCGAATTTGCTGTTGGCCGCGGAAGTAAGCGTGGCATTGGCCGTTCTTTCGAAGAATTGGAACCGAAGGGTTCCAAGTGGCATCTGGCAAAGTATCCGATGATTGCGGGAAACTATTTGCTCATGATGTTCTATACGACAGTGGGTGGCTGGATGATGTACTACTTCTATCATATGGCGGTGGAAGGCGACATCTACGGACTGTCTCCCGAACAGGTGGGCGAAAAGTTTGGTACTATGCTGGGTAACCCCAGTGTTCAGGTGGGCTGGATGGCGATTGCGACCATTCTTGGCTTGGGCATTGTTTCTCTTGGCCTCCAAAAGGGCGTGGAGCGCGTTACCAAGACGATGATGTCTTTGCTGTTCGTCATTATGATTGTTCTTGCAATTCGAGCTGTCACCTTGCCGGGTGCTGAAGAAGGGTTAAAGTTCTATTTGTTGCCGAACTTTGCTCGTCTGCAGGAACAGGGTGTCACAGAGGTGATCTTTGCTGCCATGGGACAAGCTTTCTTTACCCTGAGTATTGGTATTGGTTCCATGTCTATTTTCGGTAGCTACATCGGCAAGAAGCATTCCCTGGCCAAGGAAGCGGTGAATATCTGCTCTCTGGATACTATCGTTGCTTTGCTGGCGGGTCTTATCATTATTCCTAGCTGCTTTGCCTTTAATCTGGAGCCGGGTGCAGGTCCTGGACTTGTTTTTGTGACATTGCCAAATGTGTTTGCCCAGATGCCTGCGGGACGCTGGTGCGGTGCTGCGTTTTTCCTGTTTATGAGTTTTGCGGCTCTTTCCACTCTGGTGGCTGTGTTTGAAAATATTATCTCTTTCTGGATGGACCTAAAGGGCTATGACCGTAAGAAAGTGGTGGGCTGGAATATTGTGGCTATCATTATCCTTTCTCTTCCGTGTTCTCTGGGCTTTAATGTTTTGTCCGGCTTTACTCCCTTTGGCGATGGTAGTTGCGTTCTTGATTTGGAAGACTTCATCGTGTCCAATACGTTGTTGCCTCTGGGCTCTTTGTTCTTTGTGGTATTTTGTAACGCACGCTATGGCTGGGGCCAGAAGAATTTCTATGAAGAGGTTAATACTGGTAAGGGTATGAAATTCCCGAGCAACGGGTTGATTCGCTTCTATATCAAGTGGATTTTGCCCTTGATTGTGCTGGTGATTTTTGCAATGGGCTATATCCAGAAATTTGCTCCTGATTTCTATGACGAAATCCTGGGCAAGAAGAAGGAAGTGGCTGTTGTTGTGGAGAATGTTCCTGAAGTTCCTGCAGCAGAACCTGTGGCGCCCGTTGTAGAGCCGGAAGTTGTCCCCTCTGTTGACTCAGGGACTGTTCCTGCCGTTGAACCGGTCGAGTCTGCAGCAGAACCTGTGGCTCCTGCTGTTGAGACTCCTGCGGATTCCGCTCCTGTGGGGGCTAAGTAACAAGTTCTTGTAGATAATACGAATTGAAACTGCTGGAAAATAGAAGGAACCTACGGTAAGTAGGTTCCTCTTTTTTTTATATATACAAAATGTCATAATTTGACATTCTTAAACACTATATTTGTTGATGTAATGAAAAGAAAAAGGAAGTGTATTATGCATGATTTTTTTGATCTCTCCACCAACGATACTCTATTTGTTTTCCTGATGGCTTTGACACCCATCGTTTTTGCCACAATGCTGGTGGGTTCTGGCAGTGCGGTTGCTGCCGCTGCCGTGGCTGTTGCCTATGCCAGCGTCTTGTTTGGGGAACGGCTTGGTTAATAATATGAAACGGGTTATTTCTTCGTTTCAATGACTTCTACGGTAAGCTTGTTGAAGATCAGCTTGCCGTTTTCATTGATCTGAAGGGCTCCGCGAAAGACAGTGTCGTTTTTCTTGAAGGGCTCAAGAACGGGGGAGAACTTGTTCTTGAGAAGATTTTCCACTTCTTCGTCGGAAAATTTTCGCTGGTAGAATACTTGGGGAATGCCGTACCCGCATTGCATACATTGGTAGCCTCCATCAAGCTTTCGCAGGAATCCTCCACATGTGGGGCAGGGGTATTCTCGACGTACGAATTCAAAACTTGTTCTTCCGTCGGCTTCTAGCTTTAGGTATGCGTCGAAGGAGTCTCCCTTCTTGCTCTTGAAACCGGAAATTAGTTCGGTCTTTTGTCCGGAGAGGAGTGCCTTGATGTCGACTGCACGGAGTTTCTTGCCGGCTACGGTTTTGAACAGCGTGAACTTGCAGTCAACAAAAGGTTGGTTGTTGATGGATTGTAGGGGCGTGTCGGGTTGGACTTCAACGGAACCTTCTGACTGCAAGGCATGTATTTTACCTGTGCAGAAGATGGCGTTCTTGTTTTCTTCCAGCGTGTGCTTGCAGAGAGGACACTTGAATTTTGTTTCGGATCCGTGGAAATGGCCATCGTTTTCAAATGCAAAAGTCGTCTTGAAAGTTTTATCCCACACCACCTTAGCACTGAAAGCCTGGCCTTTCTTGGTTATAAAATCCGTGATGACATGGGTGGTACCACCGTTGAAGAGTTCTGCGATTTCTTCATCGCTCATGATGTGACCTGCGATGGTCTTGTAGAATATAAAGTCGCAGGTTGGAGTTTCGCCGCTGGAACCTTCACAAGTCAGTCGATTTCCCGAGTCCAAAACAGGCTTACCGCATTTGGGGCAGATAAAGCTGGTGGGAACAGCATTGCGGGACTCGTCGCCAAATTCAAAGCCGATATTTCCGTCTTCTGCCATCACCAGGGTCGCGCTGAAACTTGTTCCTTTTTTGCTTATAAAACCGTTCAGCAAATCGGACTTGCCCGTTGCAAAAAGTTTTCCCATTTCAGTGTGGCTTAGGGTACGTCCGGCGATTGTGTGTCCCGCCTTGAATCCGCAATCAGGATTCTTACAGACATATCCCCAAGGAGTAATTTCTGTGGGTTGACTGCACTTGGGGCAGGGCAGTGCGTCGGTAACCGTTTCTCGCTCAAATTGGCTGCCGTATTTTTCGTGAAGTTGTGCGAACAGTTCCCGGACATAGTTCATGATGCCGTCACGGAATTCCACCGGAGTCAAGTTACCTTTCTCCACCTGGGAAAGCTTGTATTCCCATTCACCAGTCATTTCAGGAGACTTGACTTTTTCGTCCATAAGGGCGATGACTTCGCGGCCCCGGGCGGTGCTAATCAAGTTGTTCTTTTGTGCTTCAATAAAACCGCGCTTTTTAAGGGTCTCGATGATCCCTGCTTGAGTTGCTGGCGTACCCAAACCGCGGTCCTTCATAGCTTCGGCCAGTTCTTCGTTGTCGATCTGCTTACCCGCTGTTTTCATTGCAGCAAGAAGAGTTGCTTCGGTGTAGTACTTTGGTTTACTCTTCTTTTTCTTCTGAAGCTCAAGTGCATCAAAGGGAGCCTTGTCGCCCAGCTTCCAGTCGGGGAAGGAATCAACAATGTTGGTGATGTCGTCACCGTTGTTGGAGTCGGCTGGGTCTGTGGAATTTGAATCGCTGGAGCCTCGCGCCTCGGACCTGGAACCTTTTTTCTTCTTTTCTTCCTTTACCAGGGCGCGGAAACCGAGGTCCTCGTTCTGCTTGAGCTTAATACGGAAAACTTCCGAGTTTCCATTGTTAATTGTTAATTGTTCATTGTTAATTTCTTCGTGCTCCGAAGGTGCGCGAAGAATTATTTCCATTTCGTTCCAAATGTAAGGCTTTAGCCATGCCTGGATAAAGCGTTCCTTGGCCAGATTATAAATGTTCTCTTCCATTTCAGGAAGACCATTGGGCTGTTCACCGGTAGGAATGATGGCGAAGTGGTCCGTCACCTTACTGCTGTTGATGAAAACGAAGTTCTCGCTTTCGGGGCGCATGATTCCCTGCTGGGCGGGAGTGGCCAGGCGTTGTGCCAGCTGGTAGGCTTCCTGCTTCATGGTGTCCGGCAGGTAGGCGGAATCCGTACGAGGGTATGTCAGCAGTTTCTTCTCGTAAAGATTCTGGGCGCAGTCCAACACCTGCTGGGCGCTGTATTTAAAACGCTTGTTACCTTCCTTCTGAAGTTCCGTCAAGTCAAAAGGTTTCTGGGGGAACTGCTTTTTCTGCTGGACATCGATGGCGGTAATGACCGCTTCTTCTGGCGGGGAACATTTGTCTACCACAGCCTGGGCCGGTTCCTCTTTTTCGAAGACTGCAACTTTTAGAGCTGGGCCCTTCGACTCCGCGCTTTGCGCTTCGCTCAGGGTGACACGTGGAGCGTCTCTATCGGGGCGCAAAAGCTGTGCTTGAAAGCCTTTCCAGGTTCCCACCACGCTGTAGTAGTACAGTTCCTTGAACTGCTCCACCATGGCGTCCCGTTCCACAATAAGATTGAGGGTGGGCGTCTGCACGCGACCCACAGAAATCATCTTGCCGCGGCCCGCAGTAAGTGTATAGGCCCGGGTGGCGTTTAAACCGACCATCCAGTCTGCCCGCTGGCGCAGTCGTGCGGCGTAGCTCAGGTTTAAGCGTTCTGTGGCGTCTTCAAGATTTTTCCAGGCCTTGTCCAGGTCCTTGGCCACATAGCTGTTGACCCATAGGCGCTTCACTTGCTTCTTCTTGAAATCCGGAGTGTAATCCAGAATCAAATCGAAAATCAGGTTACCTTCGCGGCCGGCATCGGCGCCGTTTACAAGAACGTCTGCCTTGCTCATCATGTCCCGCACCACAGCCAACTGCTTTCGGGTGCTTTCGATTTCCATTAGGCGGAATTTTTCTGGAAGCAAAGGCAGGTTGCTCAGTCGCCATCCGCCTTCAAAGCCGGGGTAGGCATCTAGCGGCGCCAGGGTAATCAAGTGACCGACACACCAGGTGATGCAATGGTTTTGGCCAATAAGGCATCCATCTCCCTGGGTGAATTTTTCACCTTCCAGACGTTCCAGCATTGGTCTATAATGCTGGTTTGCGACGGAGGGTTTTTCTGCCACAAGTAAAATCATGCGGTCAAAGATAAAAAACTCAAAGCGGCATTCTTGTTTTGGAGAACCCCTGTGGAATGTAAAATTTCCCGTTTTTTATGAAATTACAGAAGTAGATGAAATTATATCTCTGACTATAGAAATTTCCGTTCCATTTCAGTAAATTTCTCATTCCAGTATTTCGTGTGCTCGTGAAGGACTTTAGCTCCCATTTTGTAGATCCACAGGTCGCAATCTTCATCAACCACTTCATAATCGGAACCGCCATTGAGTACATTTGCAACGCCGTACACTTCGTGATCCTTACAGAGCATGGTAGTACATCCGAAAATGACCGATAAATTCAAACATGCTTGTTCTAGTTGATCTCCATCAATGTCTGCACTTTTCATGGAAAACATCGCCATGTTTTTTTGTGGTTCGCCATTTTCGCCAAGGTCGCAGGGAGTGAAATTTATCTTGAGTCCAAGATCCTCAAAATCCTGCTCTGCCCAAGAAATTTTGGATGCAATTTGCTGGAGTTTTTCCGGAGTGGCAACTTGTGTCGCTTCCGGGAAGATTCGCCCGTTGATGGTGTATTCGTGTTCCATGTCTTACAATATAGAAAAGCCTAAAATTTCAACGTTTTGAAAAATTTCAATTTCTCGGTCTCTTGTTTTTCTTCAAGAATCTTTGTATATTCAGAGGCATGAAAAAGATCCTAGACCTACGACTTCTACTTTGCATCGCTCTTCGTGATACTGAGGCGAGGTTCTAGGCTATAATCTAAGCGTTAATCAAGGATTTTAACCCATAAAGGCCCGCTTCCATAACGTAGCGGGTCTTCTTTTTTATGGTCATTTTCTATTTTTGATGCGTAAAAATTGAAAGCTTGCGGCGTGTGGACGCCGGCAGGAGATGAAAAATGAAATGCATGATGGATTGTGCCGATCAGGCAAGAAAACCGTTCTTTTACGACGTCACTCTGCGTGACGGTAACCAGGCTTTGCCCAAGCCCTGGAATAACGCCCAGAAGAAGGACGTTTACCTCCAGTTGTTGAAGCTGGGCGTGCAGGGGGCCGAAGTGGGTTTCCCTGCTTCTTCTGAAATGGATTTTGAATCTGTAAAGGAACTGGCTCAGCTTACTGCCGAAATGGCTGCCGCAGGCGACGAAGTTGCCCAGAAGGTGGTGGTCTCCGGTTTGGCTCGTTGCGTACCCAGCGACATTCAGCGCTGCTGGGAAGCCGTCCAGTATGCTCCGCACCCCCGTATCCATACCTTCCTGGCTACAAGCCCCCTCTCCATGGAACATGTGCTCCACATGACTCCGGAACAGGTGAAGGCCCGCGCCGTAGATTGCGTGAAGCTTGCCAAGTCCCTGGTGGGCGACAAGGGTGACGTTGAATTCAGCTGCGAACATTTTGGCGACTGCCTGGAGAACATGGACTTCGTCATTGAAGTTTTGAAGGCTGTGGTAGAAGCCGGTGCAACTACCTTGAACCTGCCCAACACCGTGGAACGTTACCGCCCCATGCTGTACATCAGCCAGATCAAGCAGGTGTACGATGCCATGCCCAAGAATGTGACCATTTCTGTTCACTGCCATAACGACCTGGGTATGGCCACTGCCGCTACCGTCGAAAGCTTCTTCGTTGGTGCAACCCAGCTGGAAGTGGCCTTGAACGGCCTTGGCGAACGTTGCGGCAATACCAACTTCTACGAAGTGGCTCTGGGCCTGCATAATTCTGGCGTAGATACCGGTCTGCATCTGGACAAGATTTACGAAACCGCTATTTTGATTTCTCAGTGGTCCGGCGTTAGCATTTATACCCGCGCTCCGCTTATCGGTGCCGAAGCTATCGTTCATCGTAGTGGCATCCATCAGGATGGCGCCTCCAAGACCAAGGACATGAAGAAGGGTGCCTATCGCCCCATTGACTACTCCATCATTGGCCGTAACCAGAACGATTCCCTCAGCTTTACCAGCCAGAGCGGTCGTACCGCCGTGTACGAAATCATCACCAAGTTCGGCTACAAGCTGAGCCTGGCCGAAGCCGCCGAACTGCAGCCCATCCTCAAGAGCTACAGCGAAAAGGAAGGCGAAATGAGCGCCGAACGTGTTCTGGATGTATTCCGCGAACAGCGCGTCAACGTCAACGGTCGCCTGGTGTTCAACAACATCGAAGTGGTGCCCGATGAAAATCGCTTTGTCTTCCATTTCAAGAAGGACAAGGAACCCATGGTCAAGTCCATCACTGCCGAAGGCCCCATCGAAGCAGGCCTCATGCTCATGCGTGAAATCGGCATGCCGGTGGAACTGGTGAAGTATCGCCAGGTCGTGGTTCCCGAAAAGGATACCATGTGGGCCGGTCGCGGTCTCAGCCGTATTGTGCTGAAGGGCAACGGCAAGGAAGTTGAAGGCCGCGGCGTAAGTAGCGATACTCTCAAGGCTAACATGCGCGCCCTGTTCGGCGGTGTGAATTTGCTGTACAAATAGACGAGAGAACGGGCTTCGCCCTACAGACGAGAGACGAAAGATGTTCGGAAGGTTAATACGTCCGTTTAAGAAAAGGTATGACAAGTACGCTGGCAAGGTCGGCGGATTTGCCCGTCCTGTATGGAATGCGACGATGAATCTTCTGGGCAAGTTGCCTAATCCCAAGGCTTTCGCTGGATCTGAGGATCTGGGTGACGAGTCTGAATATGGCGAAGAATCTACCAACAAGAGTTTGCTTGGTCGCTTGAAGAACTTCAAGAAATCCTTGAAGGAAATGAGCGACGTGCAGAAGTTGATTCTGTTGACCATCGCTGTTGCGCTGCCCGCTGGAATTTTGTTGGCAACAATCCTTGTGAAATTCTTGAAGAGCCGTAGAGCGAAGTAGCTCCAAGTGTCATTGCGAGGAGCGTAGCGACGTGGCAACTCAAAAGACGAAACTTTCTAACAGACTTCCGAAGGACTTGACCCCAAGTCCTTTTTTTGCTGAGCTGGAAAAGACTAAAGCCCAGGTTGTTGCTGACTGTGCTGCCGGTGATTGTGCTGCACTCATTGATATGACTGTCAGTTCACCGGTCCGTGTGGGCTTGCCTGTCGAGTTGGAAGATGCTGTGGATCAGGCTCGCAGTTTGTTTGGTCATTGGTCGCCGGATGCTTCTGGTTGGCGCGAAGCTCGTGAGGCGGTTGCAGAATATTATCGTGAAAGAGGCGGTCGTTTTACTGCGAACCAAGTGATTATTACTGCCAGCACCAGCGAAGCTTACTCTGTTCTTTTCAAGACTTTTTGCAATCCGGGTGATGCCATCTTGACGCCTATGCCGGGTTATCCGCTGTTGGATACGTTGGCCCAGTTGGAACATCTGGAATGCGCACCGTATTTTTTGAAGCTGGTGCGTGAAAAACCTTTGCGCAATCTGGCTCAGTTGAAAGCTGATGTGGAAGGGAGATCCCGGACCGGTGTCCGGGATGACAAGAAAGAAAGTGTCCGGGATAACAAACAGGAGGCGCAGTTCCGTTTTGTCATTGATACGGATAGTTTGTTAGCAACGCCGGAAAATGCCCGCATTCTTTTGCTGGTTTCTCCCCACAATCCTACGGGACATATCGTAGGGCTCGCGGAGTGGAATGAAATTGTCCGCTTCTGCGAAGAGAACAACTTGGTTCTGGTGGTGGATGAAGTTTTTGGTGACTACGGCTTTAGCGACGAAGTCAAACGCAGTTGGCAGTATTTGAGGCGCGAGGCCCGAGGCCCAAGGCCCGAGGAAGATTACTTCGATTGCGGCGGAAACGATCTCGTCTTTGCACCCAAAGACGGACCCAAGTGCCCCATCTTCTGGCTGAATGGTTTAAGCAAGGCCGTGGGTGCGCCTCAGTTGAAGTTCGGCTGGATGGCTTTCTACGCGCCCCGCGAAAATTTTGAGGAAATACGCGCGGCCCTGGAATTTGTGGAGGATGCGTACCTCAGTACAAGTTCCTGCGCACAGGCTTTGGCGACACCGCTCCTGACTCACGCTGCCGAGTACGAAACTTTGGTAACGGCGCGACTCATGCAGAACTGGAGCACGCTGCAGTCCATGTTCCCGAATAAGTATTGCCCCAAGGTTCTCGGCGGTTGGTACGCTGTTCTGCATCTTGGTGAGGACGATGAAGAATTGACTCTCCGTCTCCTTCGGGAAAAACATGTGCTGGTTCAACCGGGATTCTTCTTTGACTTTGAAGAAGACGGTTGGGTTGTCATTAGCTTGTTGCAAGAACCCGATCTGTTTGCAGAAGCGGTGAAGCGAATGGCTGAACTCCGATAAAGACCTTTTTACCTACTAAAAAGCGGCAACATGTATTTTTTGTACGTAAATTTGGTACAAACTAACGTGAAAACGTCCTAAAAATTCGCTTTTGATGAATTTTGTCTTTATTCAAGTGTGAAAAGTTCGCGAATTGCGCCAAATTGTGTGGAAAAAAAGGCTTTTGCTTTCGAACAAAGTAATTTATACGTACTAAATCGCCAAATTTTTGAGATTCTGTATGTAAATTTCACCCAAATCAAAGCGAAAGCAACTGCGGACTGTTGATCTGCTACCCGTAGACTTCGTACTTTGCGTCGCGTTCTACGGGTTCCAAACCTTCGCCTAGAATCAAGTTCTTCATGCGTTCCGGACTCATGCCCACGGGAACCTTGGCTCCTGCGGCGTGGGTGATTTTTTCTTCGATGATGGTTCCATCCAAGTCGCTTGCACCGGAGTGCAGCGCCTTCATGGCGGTTTCAATACCCATCTGGATCCAGTAAGCCTTGATGTGGGGGAAGTTATCCAGGAACAAGCGGGCTACGGCCACCGTACGCAGAATGTCTTCCTGGGAAGTCATGTTGGGGACGATGTTGTGCAATGCGTTATGTTCCGGATGGTACACCAGCGGAATGAATGCGAAGAAACCGGGAGCCTCGTCCTGCAGGTCGCGTAACATTTTCATGTGGGCGATGCGGTGCTCCGGCTTTTCGATGTGGCCGAACAGCATGGTGGCGTTGGTGGGAATGCCAATCTTATGGGCGGCACGATGAACGTCCAGCCATTCTTCGCCGGTTTCCTTGCCGGGGCAAATCTGGTCGCGAACATCCTGGACGAGGATTTCGGCGCCACCACCGGGAAGAGCGTCTAGCCCTGCTTCTTTTAGGGTCTGCATAATTTGCAGGGGCGTTTGGCCTGAAATCTTTGCGAAGTGGCAAATTTCTACGGCGGTGAATGCCTTCAGGTTAACCTTGGGGAATTCCTGACGGAGCTTGCGCAACATTTCGATATAGTAATCGAAGGGATGGTCCGGATGAAGGCCGCCGACAATATGCAGTTCACGGGCGCCACCTTCAATGGCGAATGCAGCCTTGTCGCGAATAGTGGGGTAGTCCCAGTCGTAAGCGGTGGGGGAATCCTTCTTGATCTTGCTGAAGGCGCAGAACTTGCAGTGCAGAACACACACGTTGGTGTAGTTGATCTGACGGTTGTTCACCCAGTAGACGGACTTACCGTGGCGACGTTCCTTTTCCGCATTGGCACGAGCGCATAACTCGTCCAGCGGAGCGTTCAAAAATAAATCAAGAGCTTCTTCTTCAGACATTCTAGCCATGCTTCAAATGTAGAAAAAGGAGATCCCGGACCAAGTCCGGGATGACAATTAAAACTGCTCCAAGATGACAAGGAAAAAAAAGTGGGAGTCCCGCAGTAAAGGGATAGGCGTTGCAGTAAGGGGTGGGAGTCCTGCAGTAAAGGGATAGACGTTGCAGTAAGGGGTGGGAGTCCAGAGGGCGGGGAAGGCCCCTCCTTTTGCGACCAAACAAAAAGTCCAGCTAAAAAGCTGGACTTTTTGTGTAGTAGCGGGGGCAGGACTTGAACGCTGCGACCTTCGGGTTATGAGCCCGACGAGCTACCAACTGCTCCACCCCGCGTTGAGGTAGCCCATATATAGTTAATTACATTCTTTTTGGCAAGGGTAATTAAACGAATTTCTTGAGGATGTGCTTGCTGGCAACGAAATAATCAATTCCGCTAAGCACAGTTACCAAGGTGATGACGCCCATGACGGTTTGGGGAAAATAGGGCCAAATCGCTTCAAAACCGGGAATAAAGTGGCGAATCGGATCGATGGCGCCAGCGAGAATTCCTACGATGCCCATGCCCTGTAATGCGGTTTTCCATTTGCCGCTACGGCGGGCAGGCATAATCAAGCCTTCACTTGCGGCCAATGTACGCAATGTTTCAACGCTGGATTCGCGGAAATAGATCACAGCGACCATCCAGACCGGGGCGTAACCGGTTGCGATAAAACACATGAAGATGGTCATGTTGGAAATCTTGTCGCTGAAGGGATCCAGGTACTTGCCCAATGTGCTGACTTCGCCCATGGCTCGTGCCAGTTTTCCATCCAGAAAATCGGTGAGCATAAAGCCCAGAACCATAAGCAGGGAAAGAACCTTGAAAACCAGGCTGTTGTTGCTGTAATCCAGGTCGTTGTCGTAGAAGAATACCCACAGGAAGAAGGGGGTCAGAACGATTCGGCTCATGGTGAGCTGGCTTGCAATGGAAAGGGGTTTGCGATGTGCAGGGTCGCGGTAGTACCAGTAGGCGTAGGCTGCGGTGCTTGCGCCCATGAGCAACATGGAGGTGACCATGCAAATCTGCTGGTAATCTTCAAGCTTAAGAAGGTAAACCGCCATGGTGACCGTAATGGAAATGTTGCAGAGCTTGCTCCAGCGACGCTTACGGGGGAGTTGCTTGCCTTCGCGAAGAACGCCCAGAGAGAACAGCGTATGGGCAATCAGACGGGCCAACAGGAGTACACAACCTACAGCCAGAAGCTTTTCGGCGGATTCTTCTTTAAGAAGGTCGTGGATAAAGATGCTGGCCATTACCACGAAGGAGAGTGCGCCGTCGATGACATTGAGCCAAAGTTTGTAGTAGGGTTTTTCCACCTCTTCGGAACGGAGCTGGTAGAGGTTGACCCAACCCATGGCCATGGCGATGACCACGAACCCGGCTGCAGTCTTTGGCATGTCGTTCCAGATGAATGCAGTGACGCAGATGAATACTGCAACGCGAAGGGCGCTCCAAATTCGTGAACGTAATCTTACGTCGGAAACGTTTTCCTCAGTCTTTTGTTCTGTCATTGGTTAATCTCCAAAAGTTGCTTTGCATGTTCGCGGATGGTTTCACTATCGCCGCCTAACATACGAGAAAGTTCTTGCACACGACCGTCGTGATCCAGTTCTACAATGGATGTGTAGGTGCGTCCGTCAATTTCTTTTTTGCTGACAGCCAGCTGGTTCTGGGCGCGACTTGCCACCTGGTGCAAGTGGGTGATGGTCAAAATCTGATGGTGTTGGCCCAACTTACGGAGGGCATCACCGATGCTGTTGCCTACTTCGCCGCTGATACCGGAATCTACTTCGTCGAAAATCAGGAGGGGAACTTTATCAAGTTCGGCCATAACGCTCTTGATGGCTAGCAGCAAGCGGGAAAGTTCGCCGCCAGAGACTGCCTTTTGCAAACTCTTGGAACCTTCGCCGGGGTTCGGTGCCAGCAGGAATTCAATGCGGTCGGAACCGATAGGACCCAAGGCCTGCTTTTCGATGGAGGTTTTGAATTCGGCCTTGGGCATACCCAAGGTATGCAAAATGTCGCTGACGGACTTGTCGTAACGAGCGGCGGCCTCGACGCGGGCTGCGGTAAGCTTTGCTGCCACCTTCTCAAGTTCTGCCAAAGTCTTGGCGGACTGACGGGAAAGTTCTTCCAGGTCGGCGTCAAGATTTTCAAGGCTGCTTAATTCTTCTCGGCGTTGTTCCGTCAGGGCGATAAGGCCGTCTACATCGGTACGGTACTTGCGTTTCAGTTTTTGAATTTGAGCGATTCGGGAGTTTGCCTTGTCTATGTCTGCGGCACTTACAGCAGCGGATGGGCTCAGACGCATCAGGTCCTTACAAACACTCTCGAAGGGATCGGCCACTTCTTCAAGCGCCTTCAGGTCTTCTTCGTAGTTGGGGCACTTGATGGCCAAGGTGCGCATGCGGGCCTGCAAACTCTGAATCATATCCATCAGGCCATTTTCGCCAGCCAGCATACCCTGGATGTCGCCCAGGTGGCGTCGTTCGGCTTCGCCCTTGCTGGCGCTGCTCACCTTTTCTTCAAGTTCTTCTTCTTCGCCGGCCTTGAGTGCGGCCTTAGTCAGTTCGTCGTGCTGGAACTTTAAAAAGTCTTTTTGGGCGGCGAGATTCTTGGCTCGTTCTTCGGTTGCCGCAATCTTGCTCAGGATTTCGTTCCAACTGGCCCACAGCTTGCTGTATTCTTCGAGTAGGCTGCCATTGCCTGCATAGGCGTCCAACATTTGGGCATGGGTACGAGTATCTCGCAGCAGGAGCTGTTCGCTCTGTCCGTGCATCTGGATCAGTTCCTCGCCGAGGCGCTGCAGGTCTGCCTGGTTCACCACGGAACCGTTGACGCGGGCGCGTCCCTTGCCGCTTTCAAGAACTTCGCGGCGGATCACCAGCTCGTCGTCCGAGTCAATTTCAAGTTCATCGAGAATGGACTTGACTTGAGGTTCGTTGCTGATATCAAAGGTTGCTTCTACAACGGCCTTCTCTTCACCTCCGCGAACCATGCTGGCTTGGGCCTTGTCGCCGCAAACGATGCGGAGGGCCTTTAATAATACTGACTTGCCAGCGCCAGTCTCGCCTGTAATGGCGGTAAATCCCTGGCGGAAGTTAACCTCTGCCTGGGCTATAAGAGTGAAACCATTAATAGAAAGTGACTTTAACATAGTGACGATAAACTAGCAAATCTCAAATGTCAAAAGAAGACAATTTTCTCCCAATTATTTTTCGAACTCAATAATGGAACGATAAATGGGGCGGCCTTCCTTGCGGTACTTCTTTTCGAAACCGGTCATGATTCCTTCGGTGGGTTCAGCTTCGTTGCGAACCAGCACCTTGCAACCGGCGAAGTTGTCGAACACTTCCAGGGCCACTTCGTTGTATTCCTTGTGATCGGTACCCCAGTAGAAAATACGCTTGCCAGGTTTGAGTACGCGGGCCACCTGTTCCAAGAAGTCGGGGCGCAGCAAACGGTTCTTGTGGTGGCGTTCCTTGGGCCACGGGTCCGGGAAGTACATATGGAAGGCGTCTACGGTGTTGTCCTTGACGCAGTCGCGGAGGAAGTAGAATACGTCGCCGCGAAGCATGCTGGCATTGTCCAGAACGCCAGCCTTGTTCATCTTGCGCTGGGCGAATGCTGCCCAGGTGTAGTCCCATTCGCTACCCATGATGTAGTAGTCCGGGTGCTTGGCTGCGTAGTCTGCAATGAAACTGCCCTTGCCGGAACCGATTTCCACTTCGATATGGTCATTATGACTCGGGAACATATCCTTCCAGTCGAAGTCCAGCTTGTGGGGGAGGCCGTCGGGGGTGGCGATAGGCTTGCGGTCGCCGTTGGTACGGAATACGTAGTGCCAGAGAGCCTTGGCGTTTTCATCTTCCTTGAGATCACGGAAAAATTCCGGAATGACTACTTCCTTTTCAACAGCTTCGGCTGCTTCTTCAATTTCGTTCTTTACTTCTTCGCTCATTTTCTTTTCTCTTTGTCATTGCGAACCGCTAGGTGAAGCAATCGAAGAATGCTTAGATTGCTTCGTCACTACGTTCCTCGCAATGACATTCTGTTATATTAAAATCTCTACTCTATCCTTGAACTTTTCCGGGATGTACTTGTTCACCATATCACGAATCATCTTGTCGGAATACTTCATGGAAAAATGGCTCAAGATGATTTTTTCACATTTCACGCAGTCGTTGATCTCGTTCAATGCCTTGGCGATATCCTTGATGTGGGAGTGCCCCTTCTTGATGCTCATGTCTTCGTCTTCGGGGGTAAGGAACGTGCATTCCGTAATAAGAACCTTGGACTGGAATACACGGCTGTTATCCAATAGACTTTCGCCCAGACAGTCGCCCATGAAGCTGACCAACGGCTCGTAGACTTCTCGGGTGATTTCCACCTTGTTCTTGCGCAGTTCAATCAATTCCGTCGGCGTTTTGCTCAGGAACTCGTCCTTCAATTTTTTCTTGTAGTAGTACAAGGTTCCGCCCATGGCCGGAATGGAATGCTTCACTTCGAAGGCTTCCAACGCAAGATCCTTGCGGTACTTCAAAAATTGCAGTTCCCCTGCGCTAACTGGAATGATATCCGGATAGCGGAACTTGTTTTCGGGGACTCCTTCAAAAATGGCTTCGGCACGAATCCAGTTCTTGGCGGCGTCGCAGATAAAATCCGGCATGTAGTAGACGCTGTCACGTTCTACGCCCATCATTTTGCGAAGACTGTGGTGACGCATAATGCATCGACCGTGATCACCATGCGCATGAGTCAGGAACACGTGATTCAACGAAGTGGCCGACAGGGGGCATTCTCCCATGTCAATGCAAAAATCAAGTTCGGGCAGTTGCAGGTAAGTGGCCAGTCCGGAGATGGAAAAGCCAGAAACCATGGAGCAGGACGTGTCGATATGAACCTGCTTCAGAGCGTTGTGAATGAATTTGCCTTCGTTTGCCATTACGAAGGAAAATGTAGAAAAAATTTGTTATTTCTTCTTGGTGTTCTCAGCGACGAGGCGGTCGAAGTCGGCACAGGACATTGCTTCGATTCGGTTACCCATTGCCACGCTACGGGTTCTTGCGTTACCCTTCTTTTCGGGGATGTTGTAGCAGAAGTTGTAGGTGTTGCCTGCGTCGGTGGGAATGCCCATCTTGAAGATTCGGATGCGGCCGGAATTCTTGGTGTAGATTTCGTGGTAGTCGTAAGAGTTTCTGATTTTCTGGAGGCGGGTGTCTTGATTGAATACAAGTTCGTCTACAATGGGACCATCTAGAATGAGTGGCAGTGAGTTCTGGAAACGGAGCTCCAACTGGCCGTTGCTCTTGACGATGGATGTTTCGGCAGGCTTGATCAGGTAGCGCTGCTGAGGAATATTCTTATAGGCCTTGGAGTGGCTTACTCGAACGCCGCACATTTCTCGCATGTCGGGCTGGGCGACAAAGTCAATATCGCGGCAAATCGGGGGCATATTTGTGGGAATTTCGAGATTATCGCCGCTTCCACCAGACTTACTGCCTGCGCAACCTGCCAAAAATGCCAAAAAAACGATACTAGATGCGAAAAAAATGTTTCTTTTCATGGGTATAAATATACCATTATTATTTCAAATTGCATTTTTTATATTCAAATAAAGTGCAAAAGAATCAAAATAAAGGCTCAAAGGGTAGGATTTCCCGTTTGAAAAGCTATCTTTACAATCAGGTAAGATTGGAATACAAATGAATATCTATAGCTGGAACGTCAACGGGCTTAGGTCCGTCATGAAAAAGGGGTTTGAAGATTGGTTCAATTCCACCAGACCCGACATCCTCTGCTTGCAGGAGGTTCGTGCCGAGGAAGACCAAATCCCCGATTCCATAGCCAATCCCGAAGGTTACTTTGTCTACTGGAACCCCTGTAAGCGCAAGAAAGGCTACAGCGGTGTAGGCGTTTATACCCAGATTGAGCCGGACCGAGTCAATTATGGCTTTGATATCGAAGAATTTGACGACGAAGGCCGCGTTATCCAGTTGGTTTTTCCGGATTGGGTGCTGAACAGCATCTATTTCCCCAATGGGGGCTCTGGTGACGACCGCCTGGACTACAAGCTCCGCTTTTACGACGCCTTTCTTGAAAACAGTAACCGCTGGCTTGCCGATGGTAAGCATGTGGTGACCGTGGGCGACTACAATACCTGCCACAAGGAAATCGATATTGCCCGCCCCAAGGAAAACGAGAACATCAGCGGATTCTTGCCCATTGAACGCGCCTGGATGGACAAGTATGTGGAAAACGGCTACGTAGATAGCTTCAGACATCTGAATCCCGAAGCGCGCGACATGTACTCCTGGTGGAGCAATCGCTTTGGTGCCCGTTCACGCAACGTGGGCTGGCGCCTGGATTATGCCTTTGTGGACGCGGGCCTTGTTCCCAATATCGTCAGCTCCAGCATCCACACTGGTGTGATGGGCTCCGACCATTGTCCCATAAGCATTGAACTTGAACCTCCCTTTGCTCCCTTGCCAATTAAGAAAAGCGAAGTCGTCTAGTCTTCTTTGAAATCAAGGTGTATGTATGAGAAAATTAATCCTGACTGCAGCTGTAGTTCTCGCTTTTTCGGGCTATGGCTTTTCCAAGACCGTAGACGAAGACTACGGAGATGACGAAGTCGAAGCTATTGCGGAAGATTCTGATGATGAATCTGTAGAAACCGCTGGCGAAAAATCAGAAGTTGCCGTTGCCGAAGATGACGAGGACGACAATCAGCCCAAGAAGACTAAGAAAAAGAAAAAATCCAAGAAGAAGAAATCCAAGAAGAAGTCAAAGAAAAAGAAATCTAGTTTCTACGATGACGACGAAGATTCGGTTTTTAAACAGCCCAATGGACTCCGTTATGGTGGAGGTCTTGGACTTGGCTACGCCAGTTATAGTCGATATCGTTATGGGTATTCCGGGGTACAACTGGATGTGAGTGGCGCCGTTCAGTATCGGTTTAATGACAAACTTTCTTTAGTTTCTGGACTTGGTATTGATTACCATTCTTTTTCACGAAGCGTTGATGGGGTGTATGAAGACGATGAATTTGAATATTCTTACGTGGGCTTGAAAATTCCAGTCCTTGTTCGATTCAACTTTCAGAATTTACTCCATTTAGGATTGATGATGGGTGTCTGGACTGAAGCTGGTTTTGATGTGACCATATCCCTTAGTTCATCGGTAGACGCAATTTACGGATCAGAGCCCGCATCATCCATGCTCCTTGCAGGTTTTGTTTGGGACATTGTCGGCGTAACGATTCCTATTAAGTCTTTGTATGTTGATGTGTTTGTACGAATGGTCTTTGAATCGGTTGATGCAGAAAGAGATTATTTCTATGCCCCAGAAAATATCTTTGGACTCTCACTTGGTGCTGCAGTTCTTTTCTAATGCGACGAACATAAAAACGACAACCTAACGAATTGAAACAAGAAAGCCCCGCTTAAAGCGGGGCTTTTCTTTATCAGCGAAAACTTTCAAGTTCGCGGATTAGCGAGTCTTTACGATGGTCCAGGCTTCGTCGAAGATACGTGCTGCGTCTCCCGGATCTTTCAGGAACACCATACGGTCGATTTCTTCCTTAGACGGGTTAATGACGCGATTGCTCTTGAATTCTTCGTCGATAACTTCAAGGGATGCCTTGTTGGGAGTTGCGTAATTGATGAACTTTGCCAGCTGTGCGCCGATCTTTGCGTCAAGAATGTAGTTCATGAATGCGTAGGCGCCTTCTTTGTTGGGAGCCTTGGAGCTGAGGAGCATGGCGTCAACCCACATGAAGGAACCTTCGGTAGGAATAGCGAACTGGAGAGTGGAATCTTCTTCGATGGCGGCCATGGCTTCGCCGTTGAAGACGATTGCAGCCCAGTCCATCTTGGAGAGGACCTTGTCCTTGCCGCCTACGGAACCGTCAAAGCCCAGGAAGTGGGGATCCTTCTTTGCCTGGAGAATGTATTCTACGGCTTCGTTGATCTGCTTCTGGTCGGTGGAGTTGGCGTCGTAGCCCTTTGCCTGCAGAGCCATGGATAGCATGGAACGGCTTTCTTCCAGAAGGCTGAACTTGCCCTTGGTCTGCTTGGCGTCAAACAGCATGGAGTAGCTGACCTTCATGGGGTCAACGTCAGCATCGCGGTAGAGAATACCGGTGGTGCCCCAGAGGTAAGGAATGGAGTAGCTGTTGGTGGGGTCGTAGCTTGCGTTCTTGAACTGGTCGGCGATGTTTACGCGGTTGGGAACCTTGCTTGTGTCGATGGGCTGGATAAGGCCCAGGTGGATCATCTGCTGGATCACCACGTCACTTGCGATAATCACGTCGTACTGGCTGGTGCCGGAAGCCTGGAGCTTGCCGATCATTTCTTCCTGTGCTTCGTACAGTTCCAGCTGGAGCTTGTAGCCAGTCTTCATCTGGAAATCCGTCAGCATTTCCGGATCAATGTATTCACTGTAGATCATGACAGTGACCTTGTCCGGATGTGCGCTGGACTTCTGTTCTTCGTTACAGCCTGCGAAGAAGCATGCTGCGGTAAACATAGCAAGAGCAAGAAGAATCTTTTTCATTTTTAGCCCTTTGGTGATTGTGTGAGTTTTAAAAGCTTACGTTCCTTACGGATACCCTTTAGAACCATCAGGATCATGATGAACAAGGTTAGGCCGAAGATGATGGAAGACAAGGCGTGAATCTGGGGAGAGACGCCGCGCTTGAGGGATCCGTAGATGTACAGCGGAAGGGTCTGTGAATCAGGACCGCTGGTAAAGAAGCTCAGGATGAAGTCGTCCAAAGACAGGGTAAATGCCAGAAGGGCGCCGGAAATAATGGCCGTAGAAAGTTGCGGGATGATCACACGGAACCATGCACCGGCGGTGCTGGCATACAGGTCGCGGGCAGCCTCGATCTGGTCCTTGCCGATGCTTACTAGGCGGCTCTGAACCACGAGAACCACGAAGCTTATTTCCAAGGTTACGTGGGCGATGGTCATGGTCAGCATGCCCGGGTCAAAGACGCTTGTCCAGCTGCGGAAAAGGGCGAATACGGAAACCAATGCGATGGCCATCAAAATGTCGGGAGTCACCACAGGAACGTTGATGCTCATGTCGTAGAAGTAGCCGACCTTCTTTCCCCAGGGCGTGCGGTGGATGCCGATAGCCAGGAGGGTTCCGAGAATGGTTGCAATCAAGGTACTGACTACAGCGAGGATCAATGTGTTTACCGTGGTTGTCTGCACCATGGAATTGCTTGCAAGGCCTGTGTACCAGTCTAGGGTGAATCCGCCCCAGCTTTGGCCGTGCTTGCTGGCGTTAAAGCTTTGTTCCACCACGAGGAACATGGGCAGGTACAGAAGTACGAAACCGATGATGGCGAGAACGGTTGCAAAAATGGGAAGTTTGCGCTTAGACAAAGTTCTTTCCTCCCACACGCTGGAAAATAATCAGGCTTACCACACTGCAGATGATCAGCACGGAACCAAGCATGGCGCCGAAGGGCCAGTCCATGGCGGCTCCGAACTGTTGCTGAATCAAGTTGCCGATGAGCATGTACTTGCCGCCGCCCAGCAAGTCACTGATGACGTACATGCCAAGGCTGGGGACCAGGGTCAAGATGACGCTAGCAATGATGCCCGGCATCATCTGGGAAAGAATTCCATGATAGAAGGTACGGATGGGGCCTGCGTACAAGTCGCGGCTGGCTTCCACAATGCCCCAGTCCAAACGTTCGACGCTGGTATAGAGGGGAAGGACCGCAAAAGGAAGCATGGAACTGACCATGCCGATGTAGACCGCGAAACTACCCGGGTACAAGGAGTCCCCGGCTCCAATGATGCCGAAAAACCTGGCAATGTCTGCAGGGAACATGTCTGGGCCAAGCAAGGTCATCCAGGCGGATGTGCGGATCACTAAGTTGGTGCAGCTGGGCACCATGATGAGGGCGAAGAGAAATGCCCGCATGGACTTGCCGTGGTTTGCTATCCAGAAGGCCATGGGAAGGCCGAATGCTATACAAAGAACGGTCGTGACAACTGCAATTTTCAGGCTGCGCCAAAGAATCAGCAAATTGTCGGGAGACCAGCCGAAGGAGCTGAAACCCACAAGTCGTTTCAGGTTTTCAAAGGAAAAATCCCAGTTGATGCTTCCGTAGGAACCGCGTTGTGCAAAGGCAAGCACCATCAGGAAAATTGTGGGCAATAGAAGAAATACAATCAGCCACAGCATGCCGGGGCCTGTGAGCAGAACGCCGAATTTGCGCATACGGGCGCGGGTTGTAAGTTTTCCTTCGAATACTTCTGTTTGCATGCCCCAAAGATAGAAAGTCGGGCAAAAAATAAAAGACTCGTCGTTGTCGACGAGCCTTTAAATATCTCTAATTTATAGAGCCCAGATCGGGAGTCGGACCCGAGACCTCTTCCTTACCAAGGAAGTGCTCTACCACTGAGCTACCTGGGCTTTTCTTAGGTGCGCCCAAATATAGTACAATATTCGAGATGTTGCAAGGGCTTTTGACGGATTAATCGTCAAGAACCTGCAGGTACTGCGGTTCCATGTACAGCTTGACGTTGTCGCCCGGATTGTAGATTTCGTCGGGGTCGGTCATCACACGAAGCTTGAGGCTTTCTGCGTTGCCTACGCCGGGCAGTTCTGCAATCAGTTCCCAGTAGTCGCCGCGGAAGATACGTTCCAGAATGCGGGCGTCAAAGACGTTGTTTTCGAAACTTTCGTTAGGCGTGCAAACGTGGATATCTTCCATGCGGATGGCGATGCCGCCGCAGCACTTGCCTGCGTTGGCTCCTTCGGTCGTTGCGGCCCATTGCGGGTCCTTTTCCAGAACCAGTTCCCCAAAGGCAACCTTTGCTAGTTTGTCTGCAATACGTTCGCTTTCGAGAATGTTGCACTCGCCCATGAAGGTTGCAACAAAACGGTTTACCGGATGTTCGTAAACATCTTCGGGTGTACCATCCTGCACAATGGCGCCTTGGTACATCACCAGCACGCGGTCGCTGACGGCGATGGCTTCGTCCTGGTCGTGGGTCACCATGATGAAGGTGGTGTCCGTCTTCTTCTGGACTTCCTTCAGTTCCACCTGCAGCTTCTTGCGAAGGTTGGCGTCAAGCGCACTGAGGGGTTCGTCCAGCAAAAGAATGTCGGGCTCGTTCACCAGGGCGCGGGCGAGAGCCACACGCTGCTTCTGACCACCGCTCAAGGTTGCGGGCATTTCGTTCTTCAGGTCGGTGATGTTCACCATTTCCATCATGGCGTTTACGCGCTTCTCGATTTCGTCCTTGGGAACCTTGTGGCTCTTGAGGCCGAAAGCGATGTTGTTGAAAACATTCAGATGGGGGAACAGGGCGTAACTCTGGAACACCGTATTGATGGGGCGGTGTGCCGGAGACTTGTTGGAAATGACTTCGCCACTGAGAATCACTTCGCCTGCGTCAGCCTTTTCAAAGCCTGCGATAATGCGAAGGAGGGTGGTCTTTCCGCAGCCGGAAGGACCAAGCAAGGTGACGAACTGACCGTCCTTGATGAAAACGTCAATTCCCTTGAGCACGGCTTTTTCGCCGAAGCTCTTGGAAACGTTCTTAACCTGAAGATCGAAAGATTTCATAGAGGTTTCGCTACGCGAATGCTAACTATGCAGGTACTCGATGATGGCGTCGTGGATGGTGGTGAACACGCTGCGCAGTTCCTTTTCATCTTCTTCAAGGAGCGTCACGCGGAAGCCCATGAGGTCGGTGCTGAAACTGGTGCTCGGCACCACGCAGATGCCCTTGGCGCCCAACAGGTAGTACACGAAGCGGTAGTCTAGCTTGTCGGTCTTGGAACACCATTCTTCAACCTTGGCCTTGATCTGAGGATTGTCGATCTTCATGGTCTGGTGGTTGTTCAGAACACCTTCACGGAAGATGATGGTGTTGTAGAATGCACCGTAGGTGGGGTTGAAATAAAGTTCGGGAATGTCGCTCAGGATTTCGTTGATGATAGCGGAGCGGCGGCCAATCTTTTCGTTTAGAGCCTGACGGTGTTCCATGAAGCGAGGATCGCCCAGCACGCGAGGAATGGTCATCTGGGGAAGCGTTGTGGAGCAGACTTCCACCATCTTGGCGTTGTCCAGAGCGCGGCAGAAGGCGTCGAACTGTTCGTCCTTGTCGCGGTTGTAGTATTCAACCCAGCCGCAACGAGCACCCGGCCACGGGTATTCCTTGGAGATGCCCTTCATGGCAATAGCCGGAACGTCGCCGATGTATTCGGCCAGGGCGTAGGCGTGAGCTCCATTGTAGGTAATCTTGTTGTAGATTTCGTCGCAGATGATGAAGAGGTTGTAGCGCTTGGCGATATCAACGATCTTCTTCAAGATTTCCAGGGGGTACACCATGCCGGTCGGATTATCCGGGTTGAGAACCAGGATACCTGCGATGCTGGGGTTGTACTTCACCTTGTTTTCCAGTTCTTCAAGGTCCGGATACCAGTGGTTTTCGGGCTTGAGGCTGTAAGTAATAGCGGGTGCATGAGCGTGGGCAGCTTCTGCAGAGCTGTGGGTGCTGTATGCAGGAGACGGTCCGATAATGCGGGTGGTCATGGACAGCAGGCTGTAGAGCGTTGCGATGGCATCGCCAAGGCCGTTGAAGAACAGAATGTCGTCAACGGTAATCTGAGCGCCGCCCAGCTTGTTGGTTTCCTTCACCAGGAATTCGCGGGTTTCCAGCATACCCTTGGACGGGCAGTAACCATAGGAACGGTTGGTCTTGGAAAGGTCCACGACGATGTCCTTGATCCATTCAGGGACCTGGCACTTCTTTTCAATGGGGTCGCCGATGTTTTCCCAGTGGATGTTCGGCATGCCCAGCGTCTTAAGGAGGTTCGCCTTCTTCACGATCTCACGGATTTCGTAAGACAGTTCCTTGGCACCATCGGTAAGCAAACGCTTTCTCATTTTATACTCCTGTATCGTACTGAAAAATTCAAAAATTTACCGCTTAATAATAGATAAAAATTGATTTTTGAATTTCCTTGTTTTGGGGTTTATGGTTTAAATTTGGCTAAAATAAAAAAGGGCTGTCCTTGCGGGACTGCCCTTTGAATTCCTTTTATCTGTTTCGCTAGTTGGTTACGTACAGACCTTTACAATTCCTGAACAGTCGCACACGATTTAACGCAGGCTCGTGCTTCCGCCGCGCCCGCCGCAATCGCTGCTGCGATAATGTTCTGTTCAAAGACGTTCTTCATATTCTGTAATATACTTCAGAAAAAAGATTGCGTCAAGACGAAGCAAGAAAAAAAATTATTTTTGTAACGGAAGTGAATGCTCCTTCTTGAACCTTTAACCTTTATCCTTTCCGCTTTATGCTCCTATACGATCCCATTCGCAAGAAGGATGTTCCTGCAACGCCCGAGGAACACGTGCGCCAGGCGACCGTTCGTTATTTGCTGGACCAGGTGAAGGTTCCGGAACATTTGATTGCGGTGGAGTTTCCTCTGAATTCCATTGATTCAAAAACAGAAGACCGCGTGGACATTATGGTCCACAATTTTCGTGCAGGGGCGACTATCGATAAGCCTTGGCTTTTGGTGGAATGTAAAGCGCCTGGGGAATATACGTGGCCTGCGTTACAACAACAGCTGAACAAATACCTGCAGATTCTCACGCCCAACTATGTTATGCTTTCGTTGGGCGACGCTGTGCGCTTTTTTAAGTTAGATCCGGCTACAAAACGATTTGAAAAAATTGAAACGTTGCCGGTATTTGAATAGTTACTGTACCACAGATGTTACTTCGCCGTCGCGGAGCCTTGTAGTAAGCGTGTCGCCTGCTTTTAGCTGACTTGCATTGCGCACGAATTTTCCGTCGGCAGTCAATGTGAGGGAGTAACCCTTGGCAAGGATTGTTGCTGGGTCTACTGCCTTTACTCTGATTTCTGATAAATTAAAATTAGACTTTGCCAGATCGAGAATTTTTCGGGAACCTTGCTTTAGACCTTCGATGTTGCGGTCAATGCGGGCCTTTTCGTCGCGGATGACGAACTGCAGGGAACGCTTCATGTTGTTGCCGCAAAGGGCAAGTTTCATCTTTTCGTTCTGGATGCGTTTGGAAACCTTCTGCTGCAAGGATACTCCGCAATTAGACAAGTACTGATTCTCCTGAACCAGAGAGTCTTTCGCGGCGGCGGCAATGTTCTGTGCAAGAACCTGCATTTGACTCCAGCTGTCGGCCACGCGGTCAATGAGTCGTTTTGCCGTATCTGTGGGGGTAATGCAACTTTGGTAGGCGACTTCATCCAGCAGGCTCTTGTCGATTTCGTGCCCGATGCCAGTAAAAACAGGAACGGGGAAGTTGGCTACCGCACGGCACAATGCCTCGCTGTCAAAGAAATTCAAATCCGTCTTGGAGCCGCCGCCGCGAACAATGCAGACCACGTCGATGACGTCCACTTTAGCCAACTTTTCCAGTGCCGCAAGCACTGTGGGCTCGGTTTCCGCGCCTTGCATTTTGGCATAGACCGTCATGACCTTGAATGCGAAGGGGGACTCGGCCAGCTTCGAGGTAAAGTCCTTGAAGGCGGCGGTGCCTTCGCCGGTAATAAGACCGATGCGCATAGGGGTGGGGGCCAGCTCCAGCAACTTGTTCTTTTCGATAAGTCCTTCGGCGCCCAACTTGCGCAAAATTTCCATGCGGGTCATGGCGAGCTCGCCGATGGTATACACCGGATCAATATCCAGAATCTGGGCCTGCAGTTTTCCGTAGGGAACGTAGATTTCAGCCTTTATCAAAAAGCTGACCTTAAGCTGGTCCTTTAATTCAAAAGGCTTGCCGCTGTTTGCAATCTTTGCCTGGATGGCGGCAAATCGGCCTGCAAAACAGGAAAGACTCACTACAGAGATGGGCTTGACGTTGCCTTCTTCAAAGTCCGCAATGGTCAAATAGACGATGTTTGGCTTGATAGAAAGTTGTGTAATGACCCCTCGAACCCATACAGCTGGGGTTTCTTCCACTTTTCTCTTAAGGGAAGTCATGTATTGGGTGACTGTGTAGGATCTTACTTCTGTTTCCACAATGAGAATATAACTATTTTTTGTACTACTATGGCAAAAGTCGTATCTGCAATGGAAGTCCGTCAAAATTTTGGCAACCTGTTGAACCAGGTTGCCTTGAAAGACGAAGAAATCGTAATTGAACGTGCCGGTAAGCCCTTGGCTCGCCTGGTAAGCGTTTCTGCACCCACTGCCGGTAAGCTGGACTTCCGCGATATAGGAAAACTTCCCAATCAGATTTGGGAAGTTTAAGAATCATTCTTCACTAGACTTTGCAATTACCAGAATGCTAAGCGTATCTCGCATAGAGGGGTCTGCTACGCTTTCTGCAATCAAACTTGCTGTTTTGCCCACAGCGTCCTTCACGATCAAGTAGTTGGAAGAAATCAACTGTTCGGTGCCGTTGGTTTCGCAAGAGGAAACCTTGTAGTTGGAATTGATGATGTTCAAGTCACTGCAGGGCACGTACCAACGAACATCGTAGCCTACGTCATCCCAACCCTTTTCCGTATTTGCATCCATGGAGAACATTTGGTTTAGACGACCGAAGCGGATGGTGTCGCCGACGCTGTTGGAAATAATCTTCACAGAGTTTTCTGTTTCGTGATTGTAGAATTCCATATTCTCCACAGATCCGATCTGCTGCAGCAAGGTACGGAACTGGAGCACGTAGCGCATGGAGTCTGCCACCTGGTCCAAGGGATTGGAATTCAAGCGGATGTAATGCAGGTAGTAAGGGCCTTCGGGCATGTCCTTAGTGATTTCAAGACCACCGCCGTAAACGGAACTTACGGTTGCGTGAGCCTTCTGGTTCTTGTCAATGATTTCTATGGTGACGGGGCTAACCTGGTTGTCGTCAGAGTAGTTGGAAATTTTGTGTTCCACTCGGATGGAATCGCCCTTCTTGAAATTGCCCAACCAAACATACTGCTCCTGACGGAGGTTGTACTTGTAGATGGATTTTTCCGGGTCGTCCTTGGGACGAGTGCTGATTAAGTATTCGCCGGGCATCTTGATGGAGTCGGGATGAGTGAAGTATTCTCCCTTTTCCAATGCACGAGATTTGGAGTTGACTTCGAAGAATGCAAAGGGACCCGTCAAGAAGAAGAAGGAGGAACCTTCGGTGGTAAGGTCCAGAGTCCAATCTACGGAATCCGTGGGAACCAGCAAAGTGTCGACGCTGCCTGCGAAAGTTCTCAAGGTTTCCTTGTCTTCCTTCAGTTCCATCTTGGTGATGTTCTTGCCGAAAGATGTAAGGTTGATGCTGTAACCTTCGTTGGCGGAAAAATCAATGCTTACAACATTCAGAGTGTCATTGATTAGAATGACCCCGCGAATGGTGTCGGTCATTCCCATAGAAATGGACTTGCTGTCGCCGGTGTAGCTGTAGTAGGACGAGTCCACAACAGTCTTCAAACGCAAGGTGGATTCGTCATCGAATTCGCCGGAAAGTTCAAGGTAGTAATGACCTTCGTTGAACACGATGAATTCGTTAGAATCTCTAAAGACCTTGGTGGAGTCCGAACCAAAATTGGGTGCAAAGTAAAAGGCGTAAACGGAGTCCTTGCTCTGAGCCTTCTTAGGAATGGCGGTGACGGCGCGGAGAGAATCACCCTTTTCACTTTTGATGCGAATCTGTGCATTGTCCAAGTTGTTTGCTCGGGCGTAGACCTTGATGCGGCTACCCTTGGGGAAATTGCCCAGGTACATAGGAATGGTCGTATCATCAATTTCGATGTAAGTCTCGCTGGGGTCCCTGTCGGTAGTGTCTTCACAGCTCTTTTCGCAGAAGGCCACGTTGATCTGCATGGTGTCGCCGATTTCGATTTCTCGGGGATACGAAATGTCTGCGCGGTCTTCGCTCAGAGAACTGCTGGATCTAAAGCTTGCTACGGATGAACTGCTTTCATCGTCTTTTGGGGATGTGCCGGAACCTTTGTCGCATGCAACGAGGCCTGCGACGCTAAGCGTAAACAGACTTAATGTGAAAAGTTTCTTGATGCTCATCTTTGTATTCCTAGTTCAAGATGTAGAATTTCTGTTCTGCGGTAAATGCTTCGCCAATGACCTTCAATGTGTATTTGCCCGTGGGGAAGGCCTTTGCCTTAAACTTGAAGTTTGTCTTTTTTTCGCCGTCAAGATCGCGGGCTGCGACTGTCAGCATTCGTTTGCCGAATTCATTGACGATTTCAATTTGAATAAACTGCGGGTAACCCACGGTCAAGTCAAAGTTGCAATCCAGGGAATACTTGTCTACGTTGACCTTGGACAAGGTGTAACCACCATCCATAGCGTCACCACCCACGGAACGGGTATTGTCGAAGTAGCCGATGTACAGAGACGGTGCAAACTGCTTGCCAGTGCTGGGGGATGCCATAATGGTTTCGCCCGGCTCAACGGCAGTAAGAATCAAGGTGTACATATGGGTTGCGTGCTTGCGCTTGAAGAATTCCGTCAAAGTGGGAGATCGCAGGAATGCACCCAGGGGAGCCTTGGGGTTGAGGGTAATAATGCCAAGGTATTCTGCGTACTTGGTATCTACACCGCCACCGGAGTTCTTGCGGATGTTAAACTGACCGCCCGCCTGGGGAAGGTTTGCGGGAGCATTTTCCCATGTCAGTTCGTTTTCGGACCAGTCGATGCCCAACTTCTGGTCACCGAAGTTCATGTCCTTGGATGTTTCCTTCAAGCCGAAAATGTTCAACTGAACGGGCTTTTTGATGGAGTCCGGCATATTCAGCTGGAGAGCAACGTCGAACAGAGGACCAGGCAAAGCGGAAAGGTCAAACTTCAGGTAAATCTTTCCAGCCTGGCCGGGAACGTTTGCCACGTGCAACTCGGGATCGCTGCTGTGGGGACTGTAGTTGTCGAATTCAGAAATCCAGGTTGCTGCACCACGGCCACTAGGAATGTTGTTTCCGTTGTTATCCATGGTGGTGTAGCGCTTGTCGAAAACGTAAACCTTACCGGTGTCTGCTCCAGTGAGGTATCCGTCGTCGCCAGTGAAAATCACATTATAGCGACCGCTGGCGGTAAAGGAAATGTCCGTTTCGTAGGTGGTTGTATCGGAGAAGGATGCCTTACCAGGGCCCTGAGCCTTTTTCCAACGAACGGGAACTTCGCAAAGACCATCTCCACGTCCGTCGTCTTCAACAGAACCTGTAATGCGTAAACGATTGGGTTGAACCACCAGCATTTCCTTGGGAATGCTTACCTTGGGCTTTTCGTTAGGACCGGACTTGGGAGCGTAGCCCACAAACAGTGGCAGCAAAGCACCTCCGTTTTCTGTGTGGAGCAGTTCCTTGCCGAACAGGGCCTTGATGGCGGATGCCTGGCGGGAATCTTCTACAACCTTCAAGAAGGGGTTTCCGCGGGTCAGGGTTTCGCGAAGGCCCGTAATGCTAAGACTGGAATTGTCGTTAATGAACATGGGACGCTGCTTAGCCTTGTCGCTAGCTTCAATTTCAACGCCAATCAGTTCTGCAGAGGCCTTGTTGAAGTTCTGGATAACTGTGTTACCCTTCTTTGCTGTAAGACCGAGAATCCAGATTGTACCGCCGTTGTTGGTAATCTTCGGACCCTTGGTGTCGCCGATCATGGTCACCTGACGGCCCCAAAGTCTCTGGTAGTTCATCTGGATGGTTCCGATAGAAACGTCTTCCATGAAGATATCGCCCTTGCCCAGTTCGTCGGTTTCCAAGGACTTGACCATCATGTTCTTGAGCAAGATGGAACGGGTGGACTTCTGGATAATGCCGTTGCCGAATTCGGAGAAACGTTCGATGGTCAGTTCGTTGAACGCGCCATTTTCAATAATGAACTTGCCCTTACCGTCAATACGGGCCTCGGTTCCGAGAAGTCGGCGTACGCGGTTTCGAACGTAAATGTCGCGGTTGATGGTCCAGCGTCCTCCCGGCGGGAAATAGATGGTTTCTGCGCCATCGTCAATGGCTTCCTGGATTGCCTTGGAGTCGTCGGATCCCGTATTGGATTTTCCACCATAGTCGCCTGCAATGGTAATCCAGTCGTCGGCTTTCTGTTCTGCAAAGCTGGGTGTTTCTGCCACGGGAACACGCATGGACTGCTTGGGGCTGTGGCAAAGCTGCTTGCTAGGTTCGGTGGTGTATTCAATGATTTCGCTGTTGGTGATTTCGTCCATGACACCTTTCTTGGTGGATCTCAGCATGGTTGCGAACTTGCTGACTTTCATGGAACGGGCGAACAAATGGCTTTCGTTAACAATGGCGGTAGTCTTGGTGGGCTTGTTTTTGCCTGGATCGTATTCCAGGGTTCCGTCCACGAGGCTCATGATTGCGTATTCGCCGTGGTTATAGACGGCGGGCACAGAACCTTTGAAGCGGAGAGCTCGAATAGCGAGGTTCATATCCTCGTTTTCAAGACCGTACTTGGTCTGTCCGCCCAAGGTAACGTGTTCTAAGGTGAGCGCACCAGTTTCGCCCTTGGCGTAGATACCCACCTTAAAACCGCGAACTTCTACGTTCTTTAACAGGAGCGGGCCAATCTTGTCGGTAAAGCTAAGGTCAATGCCGTACACACCGGTGGTGTCACCGGAATAAATCTTTACGTTGCTGATTACGCCTTGGTTGGAGGCGTTAAACTGGACGCCGATGGCACCGGGGTTGCCCTTGCCGGTTCTCAGTGTCAAGTCACGGACTGCATTACGGATGCGGGGTTCGGGACCAGTGCCGGTATAAAGCACGGCCTTAGGAAAGTCTTCGTTGTCGAAACCGTAGGTGCTGTCGGCGAGCTGGATGATGGTGCCGCCGATGCTCTGGCCTTGCAAAATGGTGCGACGGGTTGCAGTTTCATCCTTTTCGGTCTGGGGCCAGGTCAGCTGTTCTGTAATTTTGTAGATGCCATGGGGAAGGTAGATGATGTAATCACCATCCGGATGGTCATTCAAAGCCTGCTGAATTGCCTGGGTATCATCATGTTTACCGTCGGCTTTTGCGTTATACGGATCTTTGGTAACGTTTACAACTTTAGAACCCAGGGGGAATTCCACCTGCGCAAAAACGCTACATGCGAGCACTGCCAAAAATACTGTTAAACGACGCATAATAATCCTTATACCAAATACAAAAAGAAGTTAGAAAAAATCCCTAGGAATCGGCGCAAAGACTTGTCTAGAACCCTTTTTCTTGGCATTTCTCGTAAACAAAGGGGTTGTGGTCGCCCTGAACCTTGAAAATTCGACGGTCGCGTTCGCATTCTCTGGGGGTAACGGGGTGTTGACGGTCCCAGATTTCGAATAGTCTGCGGTCTTGGTTGGAAAGTTTTATGCCATAGGTCTTTTCCATGTAGAAACTGGCTCGGGCGATGATGCCGCGGGCTTCTTCGCGGGGCTGGGCTTTTCTTAGCTTGAAATCCACGATGGTTTTGCATTTTCCGTACATGGGTTCTGGATCATTAGTCCATTGGCTGTACATGAAGTTGTTGCGGTCACCGTTGACTTCGCCGATGGCGGGGTAAAGGTTGTGAAGGTCTCCTTCCATACGCTTGAAAGTTTCGTCGTTGGCGCTGCAGTTCTTTCGGCCACCTTCCTTCCAACAGGGCAGAAAGTGCCCCATGTTGTGTGCGGTTACAATATGTTCCCATTCAATGGACTGGGCGCGTTTCAAACTTTTACGATTAGGATTGTAGCGAGGCTCGAAATCGCAAGTGCTAAAGTCCACATGTTTCTTGTCTTGGTATTTGCAGCCGCAGTACAATGTCTCTTGCAGGTCGCCGTAGTAGATGCGACGCATTTGCTGGCCTGCTCCGCGGTAGTCGTAATGTTGCGGTTTGGCCTCGGGATCCACCTTGGCTTGTACCTCTGCGAACAGAATCAAGAGAAAAATTCCCAAAAGAATAAAAAGAGAAATGGGCTTTGCTCCCGAAATCTTGCGACGCATATATAAACCTATCTATAAAATATTGAATCTTGGATTCAAACGTATGTATAAACAAAAAATACATCATTTTCATGAAAAAGGAATGTTCTATATTATAGAGCATGCTCTATGTTGGTATGGAATATCTGAATTCCCGCTTGATGTTCGGGATGATGCCTGGCTTGGAATCTACTCGCGCTCTTTGCGAAGCCCTCGGAAATCCTCAAAAAAAATTCAAGACAATACATGTGGTAGGAACTAATGGAAAAGGTTCCACAAGCTACTACCTGTCTGGAATTTTAAAGGCTCACGGATATAAGACAGCATTGTATACCAGCCCTCATCTGGTAAGTATTCAGGAAAGAATCCGCGTTGATGACGAACCTATTTCCATGGCTGACTTGGACAAGTATTTGCTGCAAGTGCAGGCTGCCGCAGAACAGGTTAATGCAAATCGCTGCGATGTCGAAAAAATAGAGCCGACCTTCTTTGAAGTTTTGACCTTGGTGGCTTTTTTGCATTACGCTAATTCTGGCGTTCAAGTCGCTGTTCTGGAAGCTGGAATGGGTGGCCGCCTGGATAGTACTGCCGTTGCAGACGGTGACATTGCCGTGGTGACAAGCATTGGCTTAGAACATACGGAAGTTTTGGGCACTACGGAATCTGCCATCTTAAAGGAAAAAATGGGAGTTCTGGGTATCACTGCGGAAAGTGTTTCTGGCAAAACTTTTGTACTTGGGGGCTTGTCTAACCAACTGCTTGACGAAGCTAAGGAATATGCCGCCGGCTTGGGTGCTAGTGTGGTTATTCCGGAGATTCGTTCTGACATTGATTTGCCCAACCTGGGGCAGCATTATGTGGAAAATGCCTGCCTTTCTTTGGCTGCAGCAAAGTTGTTTACTTCCTACAATGATGACCTTGCGTTGAATACACTTGCAAAGCGCTCTTGGGCCGGCCGTATGCAAAAGCTTGAAAATGCTGATGGCCAGGTGGATTACATCCTGGACGGGGCCCACAATTCCCATGCGGTGCGTCGTCTTGTGGAATCCTTGGATAAGTACTATCCCGGTCAAAAGTTTCATTGCATTTTTGGCGCACTCAAGGACAAGGACGTTAGCGAAATGCTTAAGCTGATGGAACCTCATGTGTGCCATTGGCATATCACCAAGACGCCTTATCCGCGGTTTCGCGAACTGGACGATCTTCGCGGACTCCTTCGCGACTTGGGATTGACTGTCGCCAGCGAAGGCTTGCTCAGCCGAGAGTTTCTGGATTCTGTCCGCGCAGCCGCCAATGAAGATAACTGTAATGCTAATGGTAAACTCCCCGTATTGATTACGGGAAGCCTCTACATGATTGGCGAAAGTGTACAAGCTCTCAAGAATGATTACGAAGGTTTAGCCTTCTTCCGTGGCCTAGAACCCACAACTAACGAACATCGCTAATTTGTTTTTGGCTCGGATTGACTAAATTTGTACGTAATGTTAGGAGCCCTTACATGAAAAAATGGATTGCGTACCTTGCAGTAATGATTCTTGTTATTGCGGGGTGTCAAAAAAAATCGTCAGACGAAAATCCTGATGAAGGCGGAAAGTCTTCTGCATCGACTTCGGCTGTTGTAGATTCTTCTGCACAGGGGGATGAGTACGACGAACAGGCTGAACGCAGTATTTTTAAGACCAAGGCTCGCAGCGTTATTGGCGACGTGCATATGCTGAAAGGGGGCGTTGGGGATACCTGGAAACAAATCCGCATTGGAAACTGGGTCGTAGAAGACGACCGAGTTCAGACAAGGATTGAATCTGAAGCTAAGCTGGATGCTTTGGATGGTTCCACCTTGATTATTTCGGAAAATTCTGATGTGACCTTGAAAGCGTCCGAAGATAGTGCTGGTTCAAAGTTGTATTTAGTGAGCGTTGGTAATGGTAAGGTTTACTTTGATATTCAAAAGCAACGTAATGCCTCCTACCAGTTCAAAACCTCTTCTGCAGGCGCAGCCATTCGCGGTACCGCTGGCTTCGTTGGCGATGTAAAAGGAAACACCGTGGTTTCCTTGAAACAAGGCTTGGTCGATGTTACGGGAAAAACTGGCAAGGTAAGCAAAATAGTTCAGAAACAGACCATTCTTGTGGATTTAAAGGGTAAGTCCAGCAAACTGAATTTGAAATCTTCTGGAACAAAACAGTTGGCAAAGGCTATTGATTCATTGGCCGCAATTTCTGAAGTGACCGCAGCCTCCTTGCAGAAATCCTTGAAGACATTTGATGAACTATACGCCGCGCGCTTGAATGTTTTCAAGAGCAAGGTGAACTTTGTTTCCCAAAAGTTGGATTCTGTCATTACGGAACCCAGGGTGAAATTGCGTGCTTTTGTTGACTCTGGTGTAGTAGTTACAGTATGGGGCGAATCTGATACTATCGGTGCCGATGGCGTGTACCAGAGAGAATTTACCTGGGGTCGCTCTGCAGCCGGTGTCAAGCGATTCCTGGTTTCTTGTAGTGATGGCTTTGTCGAATATATTTGCGATAGCACCTTGGTTACTCGTTACCAGCCGCCTATGGATTCGGGTGATGCTGATTTGCTCGAATTACCAATGATTCAAAGACTGGAAGTTGACCTGGGCGGAAATTCGGAACGGGTTCACTTGCCGCCTCCCACAGGCCGAGTTACAAAGAACTTGAGAATCAGTCTTAAGGGAATTACCAAGAAGGACTTGAGTGAACTGAGTTTTATTACGGTAAAGCGTGGTGGAAAGATAATTAGAAGCTATAACGAAAATCAGTTGACAGCCTTGTCTTATACTATTCCCTTGATTATCGGTCCCTATAATACGGTGGGCCGTGGAATCGTCGCAAAGGATGTGGAAATTGAAGTAGTTGCAGTAACAAAGTCCGGAAAGGAATTTGCAAGCCACAAGACTTACCATGCGTTCTGTAACCGCGGAAACCATGATCCTGAAACCTATGAAATGGCTTCTCCCGAAGGGGAAGAATACGACGATGCTCTGCCATACTTTGAAAAGGAATAGTTTTATAATTGTTGAAAGGGTTTGAATGATGAATAAAGTTTTGTGTTTTGTTTTAGGTTTGGGCGCTATTGCTTTGATGTCTTGTGCCAGTAATCCTCCTGCAAAGGAAGAAATTGAAGTCCCTGCGGACGTAGAAACCATAGAGATTACAAAGGTGACTTTTAAGACTGCGCCCACCGTTTTGGTGGCACCAGCTTTGACCGGTAAGATGAATCCCAACATTGATGTGGTCCGCCAGAATCCTTTGGCAAAGACCGCCATGGAAGTCATTAACGCTTACCTTACCAGCAGGGACTACAACGTGGTAGGCCTTGAAAGCCAGGCTCAGTTGGACGAAGTGGTTTCTCTTCAGTCGACTATCGCAGGCAATGACGATGACCTTGCATACGCCGCAGGTCTTACCGTTGGCGCAGACATCAACATTACATATTCCGGCTCCATACAGGATAACGACATCGTTATTGACTTGAATGCAAGCGAGGCGTCCACTGCGCAGCTTTTAGGCAGTGAATCTGTCCGCATGAGTTCTTCGGAGGGAGAATCCCAACGAGTGCTCGTTCAAAAAGCAATGGAAAAGGCTATCGAAGCTCTGGAAAATAAAATTCGTGCTAAACTTGCAGCCCAGATGGAAATCGGCGTGCCGTACAAGGTCGTTGTTCATCTGGTAGGCCAGTTCACCGACGATCAGGCCGAAGAAATTTCCAGCATCGTTTCGATGAAGGTTCGTAAGAACTTTAGCAAGATGGTGGTGAATTCCATGAGCCGTAATACCTACGACTTAATGATTTATGCCGATCCCGATAAGCACGAAGATGCGCAAATGGTCTATGGCGAATTTTCAGAAGCCTTGAATGGTATTGCCAAGGTTCGCAAGCAGAACATTACCAAGAAATTGATTATTCTGGAAATTCAATAATGAAGATTTTGTCGAGATTTTTTAGAACTTTGGGCTTGATGGCTTTGGTGCCTGCATTGGCTTTGGCTGCCAATGTGGTGACCTACACTGCGACTTCTGATGTGTCTCAGAAGGATGCCGATAAGAAGGCTCTGGAAGGCGTTGCCATGCAAATCAGCACAAAGGTGGTGTCCATCGCAGAAACCATAAATACCGAAGACGCAGAAGGCAATGTGGAAACATCCTATGCGAACAAGAAGTCTGTAAGCACCAATGTTCTGCTGAAGGGCGCAAAGATTGTTGCTGGTCCTAAGAAACGAGGCCAGTATCAGTCTACAGTGACTGTGGACTTGGATCAGCTGGCATCCAAACTCTTGGTTGAAATGGAAAAGATGCGCGCCAACGTGCACAAAAACGATTCTATCATCCGTCGTGATTTGCGCAATGGTTATTACTACAGAGTTT
Source organism: Fibrobacter sp. (assembly GCA_024398995.1). Taxonomy (GTDB): domain Bacteria; phylum Fibrobacterota; class Fibrobacteria; order Fibrobacterales; family Fibrobacteraceae; genus Fibrobacter. The sequence goes on along the minus strand of JAKSIE010000014.1, from coordinate 5,204 downwards.
CTGGCGAACTAGTTGACCTGAAGAAAGTTGTAGACCATTATGACGAACATCTTGAAAACCTTTCTTTCTTGCAGAAGATAACGAACGACCTTTTGCTGGAAACGACCATTGCGGAACTGGGCAAGTTTTTAAGATCCGCCTTGGCTTCCGTTAAGATGGAAGCGGTGGTGACGGAAGAAAACTTGACTGTGACGGTAACGGACTACTTGGGCCCGGTGGTGAATTTCCCCATTGTGCTGAATCAGGATAGCAAGGACTTGATTACGAAGAAAACGGATAAGAACGGCAAGGCTGTTTTCCCTATGGCTGCGGTGAAAAAGAGGAAACCCAGCGGAACGGTGACTGCGATTGCAGATATCAATTTCGAATTCGCCCAACAGTCCGGAATGGTGAAAAAGGAAATTGCTTACCAGTCCGAAAAGACCGGATGCGTGTACAAGCTTGTGTGTGACGGGAACATAGTGGAATGCGGCGCTTTGCAGAAATTTTTGACGGATGCGGGCTTGAACATTTCTAACAATGAAGGCTTGCCTGAACTTAACGCAAACCTGAATTTCTCTGACAAGCCTAACACCGCAAAGACCTTGTTTACAAGCCGCGCTACCATCGTTTTGAAGTACGGTAATACGGAATTAGTGGAACAACCCCAAGGTGTCGGCAAGGATGAAGAATCCGCCCACATTAAGGCCGTTACAAAGCTTACTGCCAACAAGCTTCTTGAAACCTTCGCCGGCCAGGGCTGTGTAAAGTAATTACCAACGAAGAATTGTTTTCAACGACAATAAAAAAGTCCTGGGTTTTATCCCAGGACTTTTTTAGGTTTTCTGCGGCGTTTCCGTCGCGGCGCTCGGCTTACTTGTTGTTCAACTTGATCAAGTTCAGGGCGGAACCGGCCTTGAACCATGCCCACTGCTGTTCGTTGTAGGTGTGGTTCAGCTGGATCTTTTCTTCAGAGCCATCCTTGTGGTGGATAGCGAGAGTCAAGGGCTTGCCCGGAGCAAACTCGGTGAGACCGAGAATGTCGAACACGTCCTGTTCCTGAATCTTGTCGTAGTCGGCAGGATTTGCGAAGGTGAGGGCCAGCATGCCCTGCTTCTTCAGGTTGGTTTCGTGAATGCGGGCGAAGCTCTTCACGATCACGGCCTTGACGCCCAGGAAGCGGGGTTCCATAGCGGCGTGTTCGCGGCTGGAGCCTTCACCGTAGTTTTCGTCACCGATCACGATGGAGCCGGTACCCTTGGCCTTGTAGACCTTGGCCAGTTCCGGAACTTCCTTGTATTCGCCGCACTGGCAGAGAACCTTGTTGGTTTCGCCGTTGAATGCGTTCACAGCACCGATGAGCATGTTGTTGGAAATGTTTTCCAGGTGACCGCGGTAGTTGAGCCACGGACCAGCCATGGAGATGTGGTCGGTGGTGCACTTGCCCTTGGCCTTGATGAGGATCGGGGCGCCCATGATGTCCTTGCCGTCCCACGCTGCAAACGGAGCCAGAGCCTGGAGGCGCTTGCTTTCCGGATTGATGGTCACGGTGATGGAGGAACCGTCTTCTGCCGGAGCCTGGAAACCAGCATCCTTCACTTCGAAGCCGTTGACCGGAAGTTCGCACTTTTCAGGAGGATCCAACTTCACAGCCTTGCCTTCGCCATTGACGAGGGTGTCGGTAGCCGGATTGAAAGTGAGCTTGCCGGAGAGAGCTGCAATCACAGCCATCAGCGGGGAAGCAACGAAGGCGTGGGTGTTGGGGTTGCCATCGGCACGCTTTGCAAAGTTACGGTTGAAGGAGTGAACGATGGTGTTCAGTTCCTTCTTGTCGGCGCCGGCACGGTCCCAACGGCCAATGCAAGGACCGCAGGCGTTGGTCATGATGGTTGCGCCAAACTGCTTGAACAAGTCAATGAGGCCGTCGCGTTCAGCGGTGTAGCGGACCTGTTCGGAACCCGGGTTGATGATGAGCGGGCACTTGGGGGTAAGACCCTTGGCCAGAGCCTGCTTGATCATGCTTGCAGCCATGAACAAATCTTCGTAGCTGGAGTTGGTGCAGGAACCGATGAGGGCTGCGGAAACCACCGGGGTAGATTCCGGCTTGGCGACCGTAGCCTTGATGGATTCGGCCATGTCGGTAACTGCGAATGCGCGGTCCGGGCTGAAGGGGCCATTGTAATGGGGAACGAGAGTGGAAAGATCGATTTCCACAACGCGGTCGAAGTACTTTTCCGGTTCGGCTTCAACTTCCGGGTCAGCCTGGAGGTAAGAAGCGATCTTGTCGGCGGCTTCGGCAACTTCTGCACGGCCGGTGACCTTGAGGTAACGGCTCATGGAATCATCGTAGCTGAAGGTAGAGCAGGTTGCGCCCACTTCTGCACCCATGTTGGCGATGGTTGCCTTGCCGGTAGCGGAGAGGCTACGTGCGCCTTCGCCGAAGTATTCAATAATAGCGTTGGTGCCGCCCTTAACGGTGAGGATGCCAGCCAGCTTCAGGATGATGTCCTTAGCGGTGGCGAAGCCCTGGAGCTTACCGGTGAGCTTCACACCGATCATCTTCGGGTACTTCAATTCCCAGGGGAGGCCAACCATGGCATCCACAGCGTCAGCACCGCCAACACCGATAGCCAGCATGCCGAGACCGCCTGCGTTCACAGTGTGGGAGTCGGTGCCGATCATCATACCACCCGGGAAGGCGTAGTTTTCGAGAACCACCTGGTGGATGATGCCTGCGCCCGGAAGCCAGCAGTCAATGCCGTACTTTGCGGAAACGGACTGGAGGAAGTCGTACACTTCCTTACTGTCGGACTTTGCCTTCGGGAGGTCAATTTCCACACCTTCCTTGGCGATAATCAAGTGGTCGCAATGTACAGAACTTGGAACAGCGACCTTGGATTTTCCAGCAGTTGTAAACTGGAGGAGGGCCATCTGGGCGGTTGCGTCCTGCATTGCCACGCGGTCCGGATGGAATTCGGCAAAATCAGTACCACGAACATACTGCTTGGATTCTGCACCATCGATCAGATGGGTGTAGAGAATCTTTTCTGTTAACGTGAGGGGGCGGCCAAGGAGCTTGCGTGCACCGTCAACGCGGGCCGGCATCTTGGCATAGACCTTCTGGATCATGTCGAAATTAAAAAGCATAGTTACCTCGTTAAATTTTAACGGCCAAAATTTAGAAAAATCAAAAATCGGCTGGATTACTCCAACCGATTATATTGCAAAAATTGTGCCAAGAATTGAATTGAGAACTAGAGGCAATTATCTGGAATATCTACCTCATAGGACCCGTCTGCTCTGAAAAGAGAGTCTGCTTCACAGGATGGCACCACGACGGAGTCATCGTCAGCTGCCTCTCCATAGTCCATGTCCTGCTGCTTGCAGTGCTCAATTGCATGATTCTTTGTTTTCTCTATTGCGATAGAATCGGACACTGTATATGAACCGAATGCGACTTCTTTGATGTAATCATCTTCGCAAACCACGTACGCACCATTGGCTGTATCAGCGCTTTGGGTCATTTTATTGCACATGTCTTCCATGGTCTTTTTTGTATAAGGTTTCATGCTGACGAAAACAGTTACTTTGATGCTGTCGTTTTTGATGAGGTTGTGGTATATGGCCTTGATTTCAAATCCTGATTGAAATTCAATGGAGGATTCAATGACTGCGTTTTCGCTTTCATAAACAGAACATTGGAATCCGTTGACGGAGTCGCCTTTGGCAACGGAATAAATTTCGCTTCCGTAACCTGCAGGATTGTTTGCCCAGCGCTCGGGGAAAACGCCGCTGGTTTCATCGGCATCGGTGCCGCTGGAACAGGCGCTGATTAATGCGATGGCGAATGCGCTAACCCAAATAAACTTTGACCTGAACATAGTCAAATAAACCTCCTAACTTTCATATGCAAAAAATAAAAAAAGTCCTGCGATTTGGCTCGCAGGGCTTTTTGTTGAACTAAGTCTGTTAATTACTTGTCCAGGCAGCTGTCGAGAACTGCGATGATCTTCTTCTTTTCCATATGCTGGCCGATGAACACCAGGCGGATGATGCGGTCGCCGTATTCGTCGTCCCAGACCTTCTTCAGGTCGGGATTCTGGGCCAGGATGTATTCCTGAGTTTCCTTGCTTTCGGCAGCGAACCAACGGCCGAAATTCTGGGCGGTTGCCTGCTTGCCAGCCTGTTCGAAGAGATAGCTTTCGGTACGTTCATCGCTGAACCAAAGGAGACCCTTGGTACGGATGATGGCGTTGGGATAGTCATCCAGGAATGCTTCGAACTTCTTGCGATCGAAGGGACGGCGGCGTTCGTACACGAAGGTTGAAATGCCGTATTCGTCACCATGGGGATGATCCTTGTCGTGATGATGACCGCAGTGGCAAACGCCGTGTTCGTGGTCGCAGTGGCTGTGGTCTTCGTCATCGTGATGGTGATGATGTTCGTGATCATCGTCGTCGTCATCATCGTGGTGATGGTGGCAAACGCCATGTTCATGATCGCAATCGCTGTGGTCTTCGTCGTCATGATGGTGGTGATGTTCGTGTTCATCTTCTTCGTCATCATCATCGTGGTCGTCATCGATCTTGTTCAGTTCGATGGCCCAGGCGGCACCTTCAGCAACCTTGTCGAAGTCAAACTGCTTGGTGTCCAGGATATCCTTCATTTCCACCTTGCCGAAGTTGGTCTCGATCATCTTGGCGGTGGGCTGCAGGGCCTTCACCACAGCCTTCACATGTTCAAGGTCCTTTGCGCTCAGGCAGTCCACCTTGTTCAGGATGATGGTGTTGCAGAATTCGATCTGCTGGATCAAGAGGTTTGCAATGTCGGTTTCTTCCAAGTCCTTGGAGAGAAGTTTTTCGCCACCGGTGAATTCGTCGGCCAGGCGGAGGACGTCCACCACGGCAACCACGTTGTCCAGGTGGCAGGGGAGGGGTTCGCCCTTGGTGCTCTGGAGCTGGGGACCGGCCATGCAGATTGTCTGTGCGATAGGTACAGGTTCGCAAATACCGCTAGCTTCGATCAAGATGTAATCGAACTTGCCGGTTTCCAGAATTTCTGCAATCTGTTCCAGCATGTCCTGCTTCAGGGAGCAGCAAATGCAGCCGTTGGAAAGAGGAACCACCTTACCAGAATCTTCCTTGGTGATGTTTCCACCCTTTTCAATCAAGGTCTGGTCAATGTTGACTTCGCCAATGTCGTTGACGATAACAGCTACGTGATAG
>JAKSIE010000013.1 GCA_024398995.1 Fibrobacter sp. | reverse complement strand
GAGAATCATCTAGCAAGGCTGCCTAAATGCTACCACACATATTGATGATGCCTCCTTTTTTATTATACTTAAGAGTATGCATTACACTCCTTATCGCGATTTGCTTTTGAAAGTTTTCCCAAACTACCTGAAGGTGCGCAAGCTGCCTTTGAATGGTGGTATGAGTTGCCCCAACCTAGATGGCACCAAGAGCTACTCCGGATGCAGCTACTGCAACAACCGCAGTTTCAGCCCGGTGTACGACTTGGCAAAGGTCAGCATCCAGGAACAGTTGGACCAGTTCGTCCCCAAGCTTCGCGACAAGTACCCCAATGCAGGAATTTTAGCTTATCTGCAACCTTACACAAACACCCACGCCCCCTTGGAACACCTGATGGGAATCATCAATCCCATTATCAGGCACAAGGAAATTGCAGGCCTTGCCATCGGCACCCGCCCGGATTGCCTCGAAAGCGACAAGGTGGCCTACCTCGGCGAAGTAAACCAGGAAAAGCCCGTGATTGTGGAAATCGGTTTGCAGACTGCTAACGACAAGACTTTGGCCGCCATCAACCGCCGCCACACTCTGGCTGAATTCGAAGACGCCGTAAAGCGTTGCCAGTCCGTAGGTCTGACCGTTACCACCCATGTGATTGTGGGACTCCCCGGCGAAACCATGGAAGACTTCAAGCATACTGCCCAGGTAGTCCGCAACTTGCACCTGGCCGCCGTAAAGATTCACCCCCTGCATATCGTCACGGGAACCGTCATGGCCCAGGACTATATCGCCGGCGAATTCAAGCTTTTGGAATTTGAGCAGTACTGCGAAGCCGTTGCCGAAATGATCAAGATTATCGGCACGGAAACCGCCATCGAACGATTCAGCGGCGAAAGCCCCAGCGACATGCTCATCGCACCCAACTGGTGCGGCGAACGCGACAAGATCATCGCCACTGTAGAAAAAATTTTGGAAAACGCCTAAAGGAGATCCTCCCCCTACGGGGACCAGCCACACTAAGGAACAAGTTCCTAAGTGTGTTGCAGCCGGCTCGGAGGCCGGGATGACATATTGGAGAGGCCGGGACGCAAAATTTTTTCCATCCAAACTTGCACAAAAAAAGCCGCGAAAAAATCGTGGCTTTTTTCTATGAATTAATTTGCTCACTATCTTCTGATAAGTGTCGCCATCAAGCCAATGGACACTCCGGACAAGTCGTACATTTCGTAATCATATGCGTAACTCGGATAATAGTCTGAGTCATAATAATCATAATCACCATTGAACGAATTAAAGGAAACGAACCCCTTTATACCAGCACTCCAGCGGGGAGTCAGATCCCAGACGTGTCCAAGTTCAATCGTAACAAGGAATCTGCTGTTGTTCACAAGATAATCGAAGCGGTCGAGTTTGTCAGAAGACACCTCAACACCACCGACACCCAGCTCAAAGCCAAGGAACAAACCGCTCATTCCATCTACATTACGGAACGGGAAAATCAGCGTACCAATATTTGCACCCAAGGTGTAGAAGGAAAAGTTCTTAAGCTTGTCGTCGGCAGAATCAAAGGACACGTGGCCAGAGCCAAAGACAAAGCTAAACCCTAAATAAGGGGCAATCCACCTCTTGATGTTTATGCCAAAATTAAAGGCCCCCGCAAGGCCATCGCCATCGAACGCAGTACCGACAATCTTACCATCCTTATGGATGTAGCCATCAACAGACTGTGCACCAAGACCCAGGTCAGCTTCCATAAAGAAACTGCTATGGGTAAGCTGGTATTCGGAAATTTCTACAGGCTTCGGCTCTGGCGGATAATCATCTTCATAAAGATTATTATCATAGGAACCAGCAAATGCTACCTGAGAAAATGCAGCGATGGTAAACAATGATGCTAAAGCTATTTTATTCATATAACCCCCTTTTTAACAATAGCAACACATTACGTAAAAAAATTACAAAAAGCCTTCCGCCCTAACAAGCCTTTTTGAAAAACAACAGATTTATTGACCACGAATGATGCTTAACGGTGCATGATATTGAAGAGAATGCCTATAGAATAGGCCTCGGCACTAACATCCGTATCTTCACCCAGGCGATCGTCTTCTTCGTTGAGCGAAATAAGGAAATTAAAGGTAAAGTTAAATTCAACGCCAAGACTAATACGTCGAGAGACATCCCAGGTATAGCCAAGTTCTGTCTTGAGGGCAACACCAGGAAGGTCCAAAGCCATGTCTGTTTCATCACGGTAGCGAGTAGAGGGCACAGTGATAAACTCACCTTCAAAGCCTACGCTTGCACCAAAGTTCACACCGCGCAAGACAGGAACACTTCTAAAGGGGTACAAAAGAGTACCGACATTGACGTTAAACTTGAATAGATCTGCTTCCAAGCAACCATCATCGTAGCTGTAAAAGCAGTAATCACCAGAGCCAACAGCGAAGTCAACGCCAAAATACAGCGCATACAGTCTCTTTAAGTTCGCTCCAATCTGAAAAGAAAAAATATCACCAGCCACCGAGAAATCCGCGGCTTCCTTACTTTTATACGATTCTTTCCAAACGTCACCAAAGTCAATATTCAAGCCGGTGGTCATTCGCCAAAAGAAACCGCTGCGGTATTCATTGGACGCATTTTCTGTAACATAAGTTTTCTTATGAACAGTACCATAAACAGACTCTTCGGAATCGTCTACGTTTTCTTCGACTTCTTCGTAACCATAGCCTTCGGTGCTGTAGGTACTACCAGCGAATGCTTGCTGCATCGCAAGCAAAAGAACGATTGCGATTTTTTTCATTTTCTAACCCCTTTTGTTTATCGACGCATTACTGTAAATTCCAATCCCAAGGAATATGCGCTAAATTCCCCGTTATCGTAATCCCCCAAGAAACTCTTGAGAGTCAGCTGAGAAGTAACACCCAGGCTAATTCTACGGGAGACATCCCATACATGACCAATTTCCAATCTGGTATTCCATACAGGTTCATCGATGTAAGTTTCGTTCTCGTCATCATTCACGAACTCACCGCCAAAGCCAAAGCTCACGCCAAACAAAAAGCCCCTAAGTTTGGAACTTCTGAACGGATAAAAGGAAACGCCAAGCAAGTTCAAGTTGAAGGTATAGTGAGACGCATCCGCATCTTTGTAATAGCGGCTATATTCCCAGCTACCGGAACCGGCACTGAAATCAATACCCCAGTAAATAGCCATAATATGGCGGATATTGATACCGAGGTCAAATTCGATGGTTTCAGAAGTACCGGAAAAATCACCATAGATGTAGTCAAAATCCTTGACAACATTATCGAAGCTCGTACCCAAGGAGGACCTAAGATACAAGCTGCTGCGGTGATCCGTGTCTGTAGCTGCCTGAGACAGGGTGAACAAGCTCAAAAGCAAAGCAATGATGATTTTTTTCATTTCTCCTACCCCTTATGTTTTAGACTTTCTTGAAAATCAAGGATGTATTGATTCCACCAAAAGCGAAATTGTTGGACATGATGTATTCCACATCCATTTCGCGGCCAGAACCTGTGATGTAGTCCAAGGTAGCACATTCAGGATCCACGTTTTTCAAGTTCAAATTGGGACTGAACCAGCCGGTGTTCATCATGTGGATGGCGGACCAGGCCTCGATACCACCGCAGGCTCCCAAGGTGTGACCGATGTAGCTCTTGAGGCTAGACAGGGGGACTGCGCGGCCCTTCATGGCATTGTAGGTAGCCCAGCTTTCGGCAATATCACCGTGGTGGGTTGCAGTGCCATGGCCGTTGATGTAACCAATAGCATCGGGAGATAAGCCGGAATCCTTCAGGGCCAATTCCAGGGCAACCTGCATGGTTTCCTTCTTAGGCTGAGTGATGTGGTCTCCGTCGGTATTGTGGCCGAAGCCCACCAGTTCTGCATAGATGTGTGCGCCGCGGGCCTTGGCGTGTTCGTATTCTTCAAGAACAATGGTTCCAGCGCCTTCGCCAATCACAAGACCATCGCGGTCCTTGTCGTAGGCGGCAGGAGTCAACTCCGGAGAGTCATTCTTGACGCTTGTTGCAAATAAAGTATCAAAAACAGCGGATTCCGTGGGGTCCAGTTCATCGGCGCCGCCGGCCACCATCACGTCTTGCATGCCGTACTTGATGGCTTCGTAAGCGTAACCGATAGAAAGGCTACCACTGGTGCAAGCTGTATTTGTGGTAATCAAGCGGCCAGTCATACCAAAGAACACGCTGATGTTCACAGCGCAAGTCTGGGGCATGGAACGGATGTAGGTTGTTGCGGTAATCTTGGAGCAGTCGTAAGGCGGATTCAACATGGAGAAGAAATCCATCAAAGGATTCACACTACCCATGGAGGAACCGTAGGCTACTCCTACGCGGCCAGACTTCAGAAGTTCGGTGTCACCCGCAAGGCCAGCCACCTGCATAGCCTTATCTGCGGAGGCCAAAGCCAAAATTCCAACGCGGCCGGCACCACGGATCTTTTTGCGGGGGTATTCCGGCAGGTCGTAAAGGATGGGAGCGGCAAGGCGTGTGTTCATCTGGGCGAACTTGTCCCAGTCCTCCATGCGCACTACGCGGTTCTTCAGAGACTTAAGATTTGTAAAGATGTCATCCAGTTCCATTCCCAAAGAGGAAATGCAGGATCCACCTGTAACTACAACCCTACGACTCATGCCAAACCTCCATTTACAGAAATCACCTGGCGGGTAATGTATGCCGCGCCTTCGGACAACAAGAACACAACAGTAGCAGCGACTTCCTCGGGCTTACCCAAACGCTTCATGGGAATCGCAGGCAGAATCATGTCCAGGGGAGCATCCTTGACCATTTCAGTATCAATGGCTCCGGGAGCAATGCTGTTCACAGTAATGTTTCTGCTGGCAAGTTCTGTAGCGAGAGCCTTGGTAGCACCAATAAGGCCAGCCTTGGAAGCACTATAGTTCACCTGACCACGGTTTCCGATAACACCAGAAACAGAGGAAATGGTAATGATGCGGCCGCGCTTCTTACGGCACAGGGGCATTACCAAAGGATGAACCACATTAAAAAATCCATTCAGGTTTGTATCGATCACCTTGTCCCAGTATTCGTCGGTCATGGCAGGGAAAGCTGCATCGGCGCAAACGCCGGCATTGGTCACAACGCCATAATAAGTTCCGTTTTCAGCAATATCCTTTTCAAGGACTTCACGGCACTGCTCACGGTCACGAACATTAAACTGCAAGGTACGAATGCTACCGCCGGCGGCACGGATTTCTTCGGCCAGAGCTTCCACGGGGGCAGCGTTTTTATTGTAGTGGGCCACAACGGTATAACCAGCCAAAGCTACAGCCTTAGCAATAGCCTGGCCAATACCACCACTGGCGCCAGTAATTAAAACCTGATTATCCATATATGTTAAAAGTTAGAAATAATTGCGAAGGCCATTGTGCCGCCGAACCAAATCTGAAGGCGAATGCGCGGTCGCTACAATCCAAGGGATTTTTGAGGATCCGGGACCTCGACGGTGTTCAAAACCCCATCCGCAGCAAGGATTCCGTTTTCGCAGTCCCCAATATAAGCCTGGCCTTCGAACGTAACAGCAGCATCCATACGGATAGTCTGGTGTACCTTCAGGGTAATTATGTCACCCTTCTTGAACACGGGCACATGGGAATTGAAACTGGAAACACTCATAATAAAGCCAACTTTAGGAGGCTCATTATGAGAACGGCCAAAGATCCCGGACATCAAAGATATGCTTTGAGCCATGTACTCAAAGGAAATCCAGACAGGAACACCGCCAAGATTTTCATCATAGAACATGCAAGACTCATTGATATCCACCTGGGTTTGAATGGTGATTGTATCCAGGTCGCAATCCTTTACGCGATCCAAAAGAAACATTTTTCCCTTGTGGGGAACAAGCTGTTCCAGGTCACTTTTTTTGTTCAAATCCAAATCGATGTCAATCATATTATCCATCCAAGCCATTGGTAATCACTAAACTTGCATTGCAACCGCCAAAGGCAAAGGAATTGCTGAGGCAGCGCTTAAGACGGGCAGGTTTTTCACCCGGGGAAACCAGATGAACCTTGGGAATCTGGGTGTCCACTACACCGTCGTTGAGGTGGGCCGGCAGAATTTGGTTCTTTAGAGCCATACAGCAGAACGCGGTTTCAAGGGCTCCCGAGGCGCCCAGCGTGTGTCCAGTCAGGGCCTTAGTCGAACTGATGGGAACGTTTTCACCCAGAAGCCTATTGACGGCCAAGCCTTCCATGGCATCATTCAGCTTTGTGCCCGTACCATGAAGATTGACGTAGTCTATTTGAGACGGTTCCAGCTCGGCATCCTCCAGAGCAGCCTTCATTGCCTGGTAGGCACCTTCCCCATCAGCACGAGGAGCGGTAATGTGATCTGCGTCAGCACTTTCTCCAAGACCTTCTACCACCAGGCCCTTGCATTCATCGGTGCAAAGAGTTTCGCAAAATTCACGGGTAATCACGAAATATGCCGCAGCATCACCCAAGGTAAGGCCGGAACGATTAGCACTAAAAGGATTGGTGGGCTTGTCGCTCATGGCTTCTAGAGAAGCAAAGCCAAGAATCACCGGAAGGGCTGCAATGTCCACGCCGCCAACAATGGCTGCGTCGCAGTTTCCTGCATAAAGGTTGTTTCGTGCAGAAACGAAAGCACTAACACTGGAAGCGCAAGCCGTAGAATGAACTTCCATCATGCCACGAATGCCATAGCGTTCCGCAATATACATGGCAGGAAACTCTACACTCTGGTAATCTAGAACATAACCTTCGGGGAAAGAGCCTGTTTCCTTAAGGCACCTGAGGGCCTGGAGGGATGCTTCGGAGCCATTGTCGCAGGAACCGATAAAAATACCCACACGGTCTGCGCCGAACATGTCCACCATCTTGCGTACAGAACCGTCAATACCGGCAAGAGCCGCATTGCTCAGGCGATTAATTCGATAGTCAAACTTAGGATCGCTTACCTTTGGCAAATCATCGGTATCAATGATAGCCGCCGGGCGCATCACGCCATCAACATCAATAAGGCTAAACTCACCACGTTCACCACGGGCAAGCTTTTCAAGCACAGTCTTCTTATCGCCACCTAAAATGCAATGGAAGCCAAAATCATTAATGTACAACGGACGTTTCATCAGTTGGATCCTAAAGTGATATGGTACTTGTAACGACGAAGTTCATTGACCAGGTTGATTTCGGAACCTTTCTTCTCCACTTTCAAAATGGTTTTTCCATTCTCGGAAAGGGTTCTTACAAAATCATCACCATTCAATACTTCAGTAAATTCAAAACCGGATTGTTCAAAATTCTCCTTAAGAGCCTCAAAGGGGTAAAAACAAACCTGAAGGTCAGCCAATACGTACTCGGCCTTCATCTTTTTCACATCCATGACGGAGCTTTCAAAAGAGACGCTGTCGCCGACATAGGTCAGTTCCGCAAGGGTCGTTCCAAAACCGCCGAACAAAATGACGGTCAAAATGGAATCGTTTGCCCTAACCCAGGTATCCCCATCAAAACTTGTTTCTGACCCATCTTCCTTGATGAACGTGCCTTCCAGATGCTGAGGCATATCCATAGGAACCTTCATGGCAGAAGTGGGTAAAAGGCCTACAGAACGGGAATCAGAAAAGAAAACAGGTGTAGATCCCGGTTTTACCAAAGACTTATGGCAACCAGCCATAAATGCGCCTGCACAAAGGCAAGCAAGCAAGGCAATGCAAAATCTAAGGGAACGTTTTCTCACAAATATAAAGTTAGAAAACTAATTGTCCTCTTTTTTCACGGAGCGGGCAGAAAGGGGCGATAAAGTAAAGCAACATAGGATTCCCAAAAGGGTTGCCAGGCCAAATGTAGCCACCGGAGTAAAGCTGCTAAAGGAAAGGCTGCCAAAGGAAATCACGGTGGTTGTTGCAGAAAGCATAACCGCAAGGGCCGTAGTCAAATTCTTACGGCCGCCTTCGTTAAAGAAAAGAGCATAGTCAATGCCAATGCCAAGAGTCAGGATAATGCCCACGATGGCAAAGAAATTGAAGGTGATTCCAGCGTAACCAAAGACCGAAGCCAGGAAAAGGCATGCGATAACAGGAGCCCGGATGATTCTTACCGCCGTTCTAAACTTGTAGACCAGCACCAGAATTACGAAAACAATCACGTAGGCAATAGCCACAAGCATTAGAGCCACGCGAGAAAGGTTTGTCAGGGTGTCGTTAATATTGCCCATCTTGTTGACGGCGTATACCTTGGGGTTGCCATCAGCAAGCTTAGAAATGTCAAAATCCTTGGACACATGCAACGGCAAAACGGCACTGTAATATTTGCCATTAACCTCACCAATCCAGAGCATATTCAAAAGGGATTTAAAGGACTGAGGAACTTTACTTTCAACCGTCAAATATTCCGGAGTAACCTTCAGGGAATTGACAAACGCAGAATCATTGGTGATGCCTACGCCTTCCAGGTATTGATGCAGAGATTCGTTCGTACTGTTAGAATCCTTTGGAGAAAGCACTATGTTGCGCAGGTTTTCAATTGTTTCGTTTTGGATTTTCTGGGAAGGGATCAAGGAACTTGTGGCCAGGAAATTCTTTATCAAGGAATCCTGTTTTGCCACATCAAGGCGCTTTACCAAGTCTTCTTCTGTGCGAAGGACCTCTTCGGGAGACGCACCTTCCACAATGAAGTAGTTGGCAGAAATTCCAAGGTTGTTCAGCTTTGCGCTAAGAACCTCGGAAGTCTTCAGTTCGTCGCTCATGGAATACATGGTGCGCATATCCGTCTGCACGTTAAGCAGATAAAGGCCAGGAACCAGCGCAAGCAACAAAGCAACCTTTACAACATTCGCAACCCATTTTCGCGGCGCACCCAAATAAAGGGAAATAAACTTCTGGGGAATAATGGTGGGCAGTACACCAGCCTTTTTGTTCTGCGGCAAACAAGGAAACAGCAAAAGAATCGTTGCAAAGGAACTGGCAAGACCCGCAATAGAGAATACAGACATCTGCTTAAGCAACGGGAAATCCGCAAAAGTCAAGGCAATATAGCTCAGTTCCGTGGTCATAAAACCAAGGAGAAGGCCTTTTAAAATATGACGGCGAACCTCAAAACCGGAGCTGCCCTTTTTCCAATCCGTAAAGAAATGGATGGCATAGTCAATGCTAACGCCGATCACGCTGGTACCAAAGACAAAGGTAAAGATGTGGATGCTACCAAAAAGGAGCCAGGTGGTTGCCAGGGCTGCGGCGGCGGCAATACCGATAGAACCCACCGTGCAAAGGATGGGCAAAGTCGAGCGGTAAACCGTAAGCAGCAAAATCAAAATTAGGACAATGGAAATTCCAGAAATCCAGGCAATTTCGCTTTGAGCATTTCTGGAACTTTCATAACTATGGAAAGGTACGCCGGACTTTGCAATTTTAAGGCCAGGTTCCACCATGCGCAACGAATCCAGAGTTTCATAAAGGCGCCCCAAAACGTGGCCATCATTTGCCATGGCAGACGTACTGTTAGAGATAACGGCACTCCACATCACGTAGGTGACGTTGGAATCTGCAGCAGCAAGCACTCCATCGCGCAAAGAGAACTTTCCGCTCATCAAGGGCGATTCCAGCGTAAAGTAATCAAAGTTCTGCTCCCCAAGCAACAGAGGATCCCATTCAAGATTGCCCAGGTCTGCCATGCTGAAGGCACCATAAATTTTTTGGGCAGCGGCGTCCTGCAAGCTGGACAAATCCCCGTTCTTCAAGGCTTCACGGACAGAAGGACTCTGCAGCACATATCGTTTTTCAAAAAGAAAACCCCGCATTTCCTTCATGGAATTCGCATCGACATGCAAGCGGGTTTCTTCAAAACCTGCATCCTTGGAAAAGGTTTGCTCTATGGTTTCTGCGGCATTTTTTGCCACATCAAAATTCTCGTGGCCCAGCAATACAGAGATATTTCGCATGGAGCGGGCACTCAACGCTTTTTCCGCCTCGCTCACATTCTTGAATTCACTGGAATCAGGTAAAACCGAGTATAAATCGGTTTCAACATTCCACGGGCTTAACACGCCCAGCACAAAAAGGATGGCGTGAAGAGCCACCCAAATTGCGATGCAGAAAGGTTTCTGCTTAATGGCTGTGGTTAGCGAATTCATAAACTGTGGTATTGCCTTCCCCATCAATCAAGGAAACCTTGTCCAGTTCTGCGGAAGCCTCAAGTACCATGCTTGCGATAACGGTGCGAACCGCGGCTTCGCGAGGTACAAGATCCACCACATAGGACTTGCCAGACTTCTTGAAAGACACTTCGAAATGAGATTCCAGTTCATCTACCTTGCCCGAAAATACAGACTGGATGGTTCTGGAAAATTCAGCGAACACCGCATTGTCCTTGGCGGCCATTTCTGTTTTTTTGCCGTTGGCGGATTCCTGGATCATCTTGTCACCGGAAATGGTGAGCTTACTTGCAAAAGGCTTTTCCACATTCCACAAAATACCTTCGCCGTTTGTGATGGCAAAGGTTCCCGTAGAAACAAATTCGCGGTTCAGTTTCTTGATAGTCTTAATCTGTTTGAAATTTCCCTTGGTCACTTTATGGGAGGTCATGGCAGACATGGCGTTGACCAGATCCGCCTTGGAACCTGCGGCAGGCGCTCCAAAGCTTACGGAAGCAAGCAAGCCCACAAAAAAAATCAAGCAAATCTTGTTAAGCATTTTCACAGGCCTCACATGCACGGACGCGATCCACAAAACACTTGGGACTACCGAAAAGGGATTCCTTCTTGGCAATGTCAATAGCCATCTGGGTACTTTCAGCCTTTGTCAGAACCTTGCCCGTTTCTGCATCCATAAACTTGTAGGCAAGTTTCATGCCAAATTCGTATTCCACCAAAGTGACTTCACAACGAATCTTCTGCAAAAAGGTCATGGGACGCATATACTTAATATGCAAATCCACCACAGGCCAAGCGTAGCCACTCTTTTCCATTTCAATGTAATCATACTTGATTTTACGAAGAAGTGCGCAACGAGCCACTTCCATGAACTTCACGTAGTTACCATGCCAGGCAACCTGCATGGAATCCACATCATAGAACTCAACCTGAAATTCAACAGTTTCTTTAATCATATTCCTAGCCTAATTAGTCTATAGACTTATCCCAGAAATTATAAAAGTTATACCACTGGTAAGGATGCCTTAGGCAATGTCTTTCCAACAAACCGGTATATTCCTGCAACAACAACTTTATTTTAGCAGGGCGTTCCTTACGAGGCCCGCTCAGTTCTGTTTTAGCGCGGACCACGTGCATTTCGTAAGGAGATCGAATATCAAAGTCGTTCTTACGGATTGCAAAAACAAAATAGATGGGAGCGTTTAGAACACCGGCTAAAGTGAAGGAACCTTCCGGGAAGTTTGCGGTTTCGCCCAAGAATTCCGTTTTCACATTTCGGTTTCTGGAGTTGGCGGAAGTTCTATCGCCTGCAATCACCACAAGGTTCCCCTCGGCAATGCGTTCCTTCATCCATATGGCAGAATCCACACCGATGGAATTTGCATCCACCACCTGATCCATCAATTCAGGATTCAGTTCCCGAAGTAAAGCGTTGAACTTGGATGTTCCAGAAAAATCAACAACAGGAAAAACCTTAAAGTCATTTTTCGTATGCTTTTCACCGTAACCCGTAAGGGACCTGAGCATTTCCATATTACCCAGATGGGAACAAAGGAGAAAAGCTCCTTCCCCATTTTCGAGTTGTTTTACCAACATGTCCAGGTCATCGTTTTGCGTTTCCAGCTGATTCAACTTGATGGAGCCCTGAAAACCGCGGATTTTTTCAAGCATGGAAAGGGCAAAGGCAAGAACATGCTTGTATGTTGCAAGCAACGGAATTCTTTTGCCGTTAGCCTTGGCCACATGTTCAAGATAGACTCTGGAACGTTTACGTACCGGAGTAGCTCCAATCCAAAAGAAAAAACAGATGACCGCTGTACAAAGTTCCACAAGGTGCAAAGGCAAGTGGCGCACAATCCAAAGCATGAAACGGAAGTGCCAAAGGCTCCCTCCTACTTCCTTAACTTCGGACCAATGCGTCTCTTGTGAATTTTCTGCCAAGCCTTTTACCGCCTAGGAACGTTTGAATTTACGGAGCAGCAATATGGGCAAGCGTACAACCATGCCAAAGAACAGCTTGGTGTGGGTTGCAGAAATGGCAATATTATCGTGCAGGGCTCGGAAATTGGAAACGCCGTCTTCCGGATAGGTCACGTGAATCGGATAGAAATTCATCTTGATTCCAGCCCAAGACATGCGGACCATAATTTCGATATCAAAGCCCATGCGCAAATTGGTCATCTTCCTTGCAATAGGAACAACCTTTTCCAAGGGATAGACTCGGCAGCCGCACATGGTGTCGGGAATGGACATGGATAAAGTTTCGATGCAAACCCAGAAGTTGGTAATCTTACGGCCCTGTTCACGAGCCTTAGGAACGGAACCATCGTACTGGGGGAATGCAGAGATTAAATTCTGGGGATGTTTTTTGGATGCCTTGATAAAGAAGGGAATGGCGTTCACATCGTGCTGGCCATCGGCATCGATTTGTAAGGCGTGGGTAAAACCCAGACGTTGAGCTTCAATCAAGCCAGATACCACAGCCCCACCCTTACCCTTGTTCACTTCGTGAGTGACCAAGTAGGTGTTAGGAACTTCCTTAGCAACAGTTTCAAGAATGGCGTGACCTTCGGGAGCATTGCCATCGTCCACCAGAATCACAGCCAGACCTTCCTTGGAAAGGGCTTCGGCTACATGGCGGGAAGCAGCCTCGTGGCGATACACAGGGACTACAGCACAAAACTTTTGATTTTCCATGGGAGCGTCTTTCACGGCAAAACCTACTTTTTCATAAGGATGGAACCGGAGGAAAGAGACTTGGTACCGGCTTCATCCGTAAAGCTGAAATTCAGCTTTCCCTTTTCCTCATCATAGTTGATTTTAAGCTCCACGGGAACATCCGGGAAAATGGGATTGGTAAACTTAGTGCGATTAATCTTCACGATTTCCTTAGGAACATTCAAGAATGCACGAGCTAACAGAAGGACCATGTTCACCTGGACAACTGCAGGTAATAACTTGAATTCCGGGAAATGCCCGTCATAGAAATCGCTGGTAGCCGGGAACAACAGTTTGGCAGAAAATGCACTTACATCCCTTTGCAATTTCAGAATCTTGAAATTGGGGCTTTCAGGCAGGCTAAAGAGGTCCTGGATATCTTTCATTTTGATTTTTCCCATAAGATCCTGGGGCAGTTCCTCCAGGTAGCGCCACTTTTTAGGCGTTACCGTATTTTCAAGATACTGACACAGGAAATTCCTAAAGAATTCGTTGATTTTCAATTTTGCGCAACCGGCAAACTTCTCGCGGCCAGCCTCGTTGAGCACAACGGCGGCAGCCAGGAACTGGCGCTTGCTCACCATAGGAACCACACGGACATCGAGAACAAGGCCGGTGGATTTTAAACGCATTTCCACTTCGGGCAAGGAGATTCGTTTTTCCTCAATTTTCACAATGGAGTCTGCACGACCCTTCAGCACAAAGCTCCCGTCGGCCTGAAGTTCCACCAGGTCGCCGGAGGTAAAGCCTTCGGGCTCAAGGACGGCCGGGGACTTGATGTTCAAGCAACCATTTTCCGCAAGACCCAGTTTGCAAAATTCAAAGGGAGTCCATGCGGCGCCTGTTCCGCTCACCCTGTGGGCAATGATGCCGGTTTCAGTGCTTCCATAAATTTCATTGGTCCAGCTTCGAGTCAGTTCATGGGTCTTCTGGGCCACATCTTCGGGCAGAACGCCACCCGCAGAAAGGATCACGGGCACAGTCTTGAAATCAAGGGGTCTATCCAGATCCACCACCAAACGCTTCAGGAATGCGGGGCTAGACACAACCACAGCCTTCTTGCCGGTAATGCTTGTCAATTCCGAGGGAAAATCAAAGCGACGGCGACGGAAAGGAATGCCCGCGGCCAAAGGGAAAATTACAGCAAAGGGCAAGCCGAACATGTGGTGGTGATTGACGGTGCTATAGATTTCACGAGTCATCCACTCGTTACCAAAGAACTTGGCTTGCTGTTTAACTTCATTCTCCAATTGGGAGAACATCTTGAACACAGCCTTGGGCTTGCCTGTGGTACCGGAAGTGTACACCACCATTTCTGCCTTACTCAGGTCAAACTTGCCAAAGCGTATTTCATCCGTTTCCAGCTTCAGCAAGTCCTGAATCAAGGTGGCTCCACCAGAAGCGAAAGGCTCATCCGTAATGAATCCGCAAGTTTCTTTTTGAATTTCCTTGATAAAGGCGTCCTGACGGTTTGCCGTTACCAGGGCCTTACGGCCACTCTGGAGAATTGCCACCAGGGCCACCACAAAGAAGTAGACATCTTCGCAATGGATAATCCAGGGAATATTTTCCTTGGATTCCAAGAAGATTCGTACCTTGGAAACGTCCGTAACAAAATCCTTCCAGGTCGTAGCGGAGGAATCATCAAAGCAGAACTTCGCGCCATCGGGGCGAGAGTCCATTTCCAATTCGCTTACCGGAACATAGGATTGCAACTTGCTCTGCATCACTTTTCGAACAACAAATTCAACAGCAAAAAATAAACCGATTAAAATGTAGGAAATTAAGCCATTGTACAAGGACCAAAGTCTGTCGGAACCCACAAACACAGTGGTTGCCGCAGCGCAAGCGTTCAAGATAAAGAACACACACCAGCCAAAAGTCACCTTGTCGCAATATTTTTCCACGTAATTTCGACTGGGAGAATTCTTGATGCTTTTGTCCCCAAGATTCGCCATGCGAAAAACAAAGCTAGGCTTTTTCCAGAGGGTAAAGCCAAAGAATGCAAGAAGGCTCAAGTTCACAAGAACCGGATAGAACTTGAGGAACAAGAGGCTATCGGCAAAAAATGCAACACAGCCACAAATAGTCATCAAGCAAACCAAGGCGCAATTCTTTGCCATGTTAGCTTTCTTAGCATCCACATCGGAAGTTTCTGCTTTTCTGGAACGGGTCAAGTTCAAGAACTGATAAAAAGCAAGCGCCAAAAGCAAAATGCTCAGGCGCCTAGGCGACAGTCCCCAAAAAGTGAGACCGCAAAAAACAAGAACAGGATAAAGTACGCTCAACGCGGTAAAGACAATCTTTCCCGCCATAGTGCTCTTACTTAGCTTCAGATTCCTGGATGAGGTTGTAGATGGCGTCTACCACGTCCTGCATGGTACGCACGGTCTTGAAAACCTCAGGATCAATGTTACGAGGGAGAATAGACTTGAGCTTGACAATCAGGTCGACGGCGTCAATGCTATCCAGTTCCAAGTCTTCATAAAGACGAGCTTCGGGAGTGATCTTTGCTTCGTCCATTTCGAAGTCTTCCACCAGGGCAGACTTCATCTTTTCAAAAATTTGCTGTTTATCCATGGTAATATTCCGAATAGCTCGATTTACTTTTGATTAGCAGAAATGTATGCAGCAAGTGCATTGACAGAAGCAAAATGCTTCTTGGTTTCTTCGTTCTGAACTGCAAAGGAAACACCGAAAGTGTCCTTAATGGCAATGCCCAGTTCCAGGGCGTCAATAGAATCAAGGCCAAGGCCTTCACCCTTTTCGTTCACACCAAAAATAGGAGCATCGTCAATGATATCAGCGGGAGTGATATCTTCCAGTTCCAGGGACTTAATCAAAAGTTCTTTAATCTTGTCGTTCATATTGGATACAATTACCTTTTCTAACCTTTTTTACAAAAATAACAAAAAGAACCTTTATTGTAAAGTAACCTTTAATTTCTTTTGAATTGATAGATATAAAAAGCTATATTTCCCGTAAAATTCAACCAGAGTCCTACATGTTCGATTTTTATATCAACGACAACATTTCCGCAATTGACGCAAAATTCGAAGCACAAAAGATTGCCTTCGCCCCCCTCAGTTTCCAGGCAGCCCGCGCCCTTCGCGACATGGGCATCCTTGATTTGATCAGCGATTCCCGCAAAAAGGGCGTTACCATCTCGGAAATATCCAAGAAACTGAACATTTCCTTGTACGGTGTAGGCGTTCTTACAGAAATGGGCCTCGGCATGGGTGCTCTCAAGGTCCATCCCGATTCCGCAGAAGATGACCTGCGTTTGACTCTCGGCAAGGTGGGCTTCTTCCTTCTGAAAGACGAAATGACCCAGGTCAACATGGACTTCTCCCAGGACATCTGCTACCGCGGTGCCGAAAACCTGGAAGAGTCCATCCGCGAAGGTAAGCCCGCAGGTCTCCCCCACCTGGGCAACTGGAAGACAGTTTACCAAGGCTTGTCCCAGCTGACCGATCAGCAGAAAAAGAGCTGGTTCGGTTTTGACCACTTCTACTCCGACCTGGCCTTCCCCGAAGCTTTGCCTATCGTTTTTGAAAAGCCTGTAGGCCGCCTGTTCGATATCGGCGGCAACACTGCCAAGTGGGCAATCGCCTGCTGCAAGTACAATCCCGACGTCAAGGTCTCCATCATCGACCTGCCGGGCCAGACCGCCGTTGCCGAAAAGAACGCAGCCGCCGCTGGTTTCGCAGACCGCATCAACACACTGCCCTGCAACGTCCTGGACGATGTCACTGCATTCCCCGAAGGTGCAAACGCCGTATGGATGAGCCAATTCCTGGATTGCTTCTCCCTGGAAGAAATCACCAAGATCCTGACCAAGATTCACAAGGCAGCAAGCCCCGAAACCGACGTGTACGTTCTTGAACCCCTGTGGGATAAGCAGCGTTTCGAAGCTGCCGCCTACTCCCTGCAGGCAACCTCCCTGTACTTCACCTGCATTGCCAACGGCAACAGCAAGATGTACCGTTTCGAGGAACTGAAGAAGGCTATCGAAGTGGCCGGTTTTGAACTGAAGGAAGCGCACCACAGCGTGGGCATCAACAGCTACTCTCTGCTTCGTTTCCGCATCAAGTAGACTTGTCGCCTTATCCAAAGGAATTCAATGCAGAAAGTCTACATTCAGCGTTTTGCGTCATTCATTCCCACCGAGGCAATGCCGAAGCCGGACGTATCCTTTGTGCCTATGCTTACCCGCAGGCGCTTAAGCAATCTTTCCCGCATGGTGGTCTATACAAGCGACAAGATTTCCAAGGACGACAACGGAAATCCCTTGCCGCCCTGCAAGATTACCTTTGCCTCACAGTATGGCGAAATTACCCAGCAGCTGAAAATTGCCGAAATTCTGATTGACACAGGCAAGGTGTCCCCGGCACACTTCAGTTCTTCTGTATTCAACACTCCGGTGGCCAACGCAACCATTCTCGAAAAGAACACCGCAGGCTACTCCGCCGTCTATGGAGGCAAGAACGCTTTTTCTGACGGTCTTACCGACTGCCTCGCCGCCATGGAAATTGAATCTGCAGAAGACCGTTGCTTTGTTTTTGCGGAAGAGCTTATTCCGGAGACCTACGCCCCTATCGCAGGCGTTCCCTACCCCAACATTGTTTGCGCCATGGCCCTCCGACTGACCAGAGACGAATCTAAGGCTGACAAAAAATACAAGGACTTCGATTTGAACCTAGCCCTACAGAACCTTAAGTTTTTGAAGGGTAACTTCAACACAGCCTCCGAAGAAGCCCTGGCGTTCATCAACACCATTCTTCTACAATGATTGTAGACAAAGTCAAATATTTTATCCGTCTGACTTCAAAACTCAGCTCCTTTGCAGTTTTCGGAATAGGAAGCCTTATTCTTGGGACATCCATTTTTCCGCTGTTGCACGTGCTATCCGGTTTTTCGGGACGTCGTTTCCGCAAGATGGCCCGTTACTTTATCTCAAAGTCTTTTGTTGTATTTGTAAAGTACATCGAGATTACCGGAAGCATGCGATTGTCCGTAAAGCACCGCGAACTTTTGAAAGGAGCCAAGTCCAAGGTCATTATCGCGAACCACCCCTCCCTCCTGGACGTGGTGATTCTGATTTCCCTTGTGCCCAATGCAGATTGCATCGTCAAGGGCGCCCTGATCGACAATAAGTTCATTTCCATCATCATCCGCAACCTTTACATTCCCAACACGCTCCCTTTTGAAGAACAGTTGGAAAGGGCTGCCAAGTCCATGGAAGAGGGCAACAACTTGATTATCTTCCCCGAGGGTACCCGCACAAGATGCGGAGAACCCTGGGTTTTCAAGAAAGGCGCCGCTCGATTCGCCATCTATTCGAAAAATGACATTATTCCCATTTATTTTGGCGGTAATGAAAAAATCGGTCTACGAAAATACGACAAGATGCTTTCTCACAATCCGACAGAGCGTTATTTGTATAACCTCGAAGTCTTGCCCCAGATTTCCATTGCAGAATACCTGGATATGCCGGCCTCAAAAAGTGCCATTTTATTGACGGACGCCATGAAAAACGTCCTTGAACAAAAACACTCCAATAGTTAAATTAAGAATATGAAAAAGACTCTCGTTCTCATTGCAATTTCTCTTGTGGCTGCACTAACAATTTCCTGCAGCAGTTACGCTAAACATCAAACTCCCGAACAAATGAGCACGCCGTTCATTTGCTCCGGACTCCACATGAAGAACGCCCAGTGGGATTTCGTTGATGACTACGGTGTTAAAATTCATGTAGACGGTCGTTGCCACGCAGGTCGTAGACACGGCCAGTTCAATTTCTACTATAACAACAAGATGCTTGCAAAGACCAAGTTCGTCAAGGATAAGGAAGTAAAAACTACTTGCATCACCCCTAAAGGTCAAATGGCAACGTCTCTCGAAGGTTGCATGAACATGCACGCCAACGCACGTAACCAGGCAAGCAGCACAAAATAATAATCCCTAAAGTCAAACCAAAGAGGTAAGCGCATGTTGGAAAAATTATTCAAACTAACCGAGAACAAGACCAATGTGCGAACCGAAATGGTTGCTGGTCTTACCACCTTTATGACCATGGCCTACATTCTGGCCGTGAACCCGGGGATTCTTTCTGCCTCCGGCATGCCTAAGGGCGGTATCTTTATTGCAACGGTGATTGCCGCGGCCTTGGGTTCCATACTCATGGCCTTTTTCAGTAACTACCCCTTTGTGCTGGCCCCGGGACTTGGCCTTAACGCATTCTTCAGCTACACGGTGGTGCTTACCATGGGTTACAGCTGGCAATTCGCTTTGCTTGCCGTCTTTGCCGAAGGCCTACTGTTCCTGGCTCTTTCTGTAACCCCGGTCCGAAAGGCCATATTTAATTGCATACCCATCTCGTTAAAAACTGCAGTAGCCGTAGGTATCGGCTTGTTCATTACCTTTATTGCCCTGCAAGGCGCCAAGGTTGTGGTGAACAACGACGCCACCTTGGTCGGTATGGTCAGTTTCCACAATTCCGACATTCACACCACAGGCATCTGGGCTTTGCTTGCGCTTGTAGGCACCATTATCACTGCCGTGATGGTCGTAAAACAAATTAGGGCGGCAATCCTCTTTGGTATTTTCGCCACCTGGTTCCTGGGGATTATCTGCGAACTGTCTGGGATCTATGTTCCCAATCCTGCCGAAGGTTTCTTCTCCATCGTCCCTCATTTTTCCAGCTACTTTAGCGATTTGGGCAAGACCTTTAGCGAATTCGGCAGTACCTTTGGAGCTCTTTTCAACCCCAGCTCTTGGACCCACACACAAGGGGACGCCATTGTTGGACAGGGTTGGTCTTTGGTGACGTCCCTGGATTTCTTCGTGGTCATGTTTGCCTTCTTCTTCGTAGACCTTTTCGATACCCTGGGCACTCTGATTGGAGTATCCATGAAGGGAGGATTCTTGAAGAACGGTCAACTTTCCCGCATCAACGGCGCTCTTTACGCAGACTCTATCGCCACAGCCGCAGGCGCTGTTCTTGGTACATCTACAACCACCACTTATGTGGAAAGTGCATCCGGAGTTTCTGTCGGTGGACGCACCGGTCTTACCGCCGTTTCTGCAGCAGGCCTGTTCCTTGCCTCCATTCTCTTGGCTCCCATTTTCCTTGCCATTCCCAGCTTTGCAACAGCTCCGGCCTTGATGATTGTGGGTTTCTACATGGTTAGCTCTGTAGTTAAAATCAATTTCAGCAGCTACGGCGAAGCAATTCCCGCATTTATCTGTATTGCCGCCATGCCCCTCACCTATTCCATTTCTGACGGAGTCATGTTCGGTATTGTAAGCTACACCATCATCAACATGTGTACTGGCAAGGCCAAGCGAGTCCACTGGGTCATGGTGGTACTTACCGCTCTATTCATTCTGAAGTACGCCCTGATGTAGAGCCACCAGAGGTCAATATATTTTAAAATGAAGCGAGCCGAAAGGTTCGCTTTTTCTATATTTTCGCCGTAGATTTTAGACCTTTCGCAAAAGGAAATTGTATGGCAAAGACTTCTAAGGCTGCAGCAAAACCCGCTGCAAAGAAAGATTCCAAGAAGGGAACCCAGACCAACATGTGGACCGGCCGCTTCGCCAGCGGTATGGCCCAGTCCATGGTAGACCTGTCCTTCAGTCTCCAGTTCGACGCAGAACTCATTGAAGAAGATATCGAAGGCAGCATCGGTCACGGCAAGGGCCTGGTAGAATCCGGCGTTTTGACCAAGGCCGAATACAAGAAGATTTGCGATGGCCTCAAGACTATTCTCGACGATTACCACGCTGGCAAGAACCTGTGGCAGCCTTCCGACGAAGACATCCACATGGCTGTGGAACGCGTGCTTACCGAACGCATCGGTGCCCTGGGTAAGAAGATCCACACCGGCCGTAGCCGCAATGACCAGGTTTGCACCGACTTCAAGCTTTACATGCGTCACCGCGCTGCAGAAATCCGCGCTTTGGAAGTGGAATTGATGGAAGTGGTCCTCGACCTTTCCAAGAAGTACTTCGGCAAGCTGATGCCGGGCTACACCCACCTGCAGCAGGCACAGCCCATCTACTTCAGCCATTACCTCATGAGCATGTTCTTCGCAGTTTCCCGCGACGTGAAGCGCCTGGACAACTTCCTGGAACTGCACTCCCAGCTGCCTCTGGGTAGCGGCGCCATGGCTGGTTCCGCATTCCCCTACCAGCGCGCCCTGGTTGCAAAGGAACTTGGCTTCAAGGATGTGAGCCCCAACTCCATCGACGCCGTAAGCCACCGCGACATGATGCTGGAATTCAACGCTGACCTCGCCATCATCGCAAACACCATGAGCCGTTACGCCGAAGATTTCGTGAACTGGAGCACCAGCGAATTCGGCTTCCTCACCTTGCACGATGCATTCAGCAGCGGTTCCTCCATGATGCCCCAGAAGAAGAACCCCGACTCCATGGAACTGATCCGCGGTAAGTCTGGCCGTATGCTGGGTAACTTCAGCGCCATGTACACTTTGGTGAAGGGCGCTCCCCTCTCCTACAGCCGCGACCTGCAGGAAGACAAGGAACCGGTATTCGACAGCGTCCACAACGTAAAGGTGATCCTCCGCGTCATGAAGGAAGCTCTGGAAACCGCACGTTTCAACTTCGACAAGATGCAGGCCAAGATGCTGCCGGCCCTCTTGGCAACCGACCTGGCAGACTTGCTGGTGGAAGCTGGCGTTCCGTTCCGCGACGCACATCACGTGGTCGGTAGCCTGGTCGGCGAAGCCGCCCGCCAGGGTAAGGAATTTACGGACCTGTCCGACGAATCCTGGGCAGCCGCCGGCGTTCCCGATGTGCAGAAGATGAAGAAGACCCTCACTTTCGAATACAGCGTTGGTCGCCGTAACATCGAAGGCGGTACCGGTCCTAAGTCTGTAAAGCAGCAGTTCGGCAAGGCCGAAGCTCTTCTTAAGAAGTTCCGCAAGGCTTAAAAGGAGATCCCGGGTCATCCCCGTCAAGCGAGGACAAGCGCCCGGGATGACAGCAAAAAGAAACCGCGACTGAAAAGCCGCGGTTCTTTTTATGAATTCTAAATAATCTTTTGACTTATTTTTTTAATTTCGCAGCAAAAGCCAATGCAGCGGAAACCGCTACAGCCAAGATGGTGGGGCCGATAAATTCAACGCCAGTGTTCACAGCAAATTCGTAGACGGCAAAACCCGCAGCCCAGGCAAACAAGTTCCAAATCCAAAAACCTTTCCGTTCCAGGTGTTCCTTCACAAAGAAGTAGGACACAAGAAGAACTGCGGCCATGGGCGCAAAGACTGCAGCAATGAGGTAAAGAAAACTGATGTAGTGATCTACGATGCCCCAAATTGCGAGAATGGTGCTGAGACCACAAACCACAACGCCTGCGACCTTGGGATTCAACTTACCATAGATCGCCTTGGCAGATTCGCCAGCGGAGTTTGCCGCCAAAAAATTAGTGGTCACCGTAGAAAGTGCAACAATAATGATTCCCGGGATGCCGATGCCAGCCAAAAGAATAGCCTGGGCAATATCAGTACCAACACCCAAACCGGCAATCTGCAAGCCAATGAAATACATCCAAAGACTGGCCAAGGTGTACGCCACCGCAGAAATTGCAGTAGCAGCCACAGGCTTTTCCACGTCCTTGGTGTAGTCGGAAATCACCGGCAACCAAGAAAGAGGCATGGCGATGGAAATCTCAAAAATGGTCCAGAAACCAAACTGAGTTGCTGCGTGGGAGACCGCACCCGAGGCCGGCTCCACGCCAAAAAGTTTGGCCGTCAAGACAACCAGAAGT
Organism: Fibrobacter sp.; assembly: GCA_024398995.1. GTDB lineage: Bacteria > Fibrobacterota > Fibrobacteria > Fibrobacterales > Fibrobacteraceae > Fibrobacter. Next base: position 21,139 of record JAKSIE010000013.1, on the reverse strand, counting down.
ACAGCCAGCAAGCCCATGACCACGGTAGTGATCTTTGCAGTCTTACGAAGGCCCACAAAGACCCATGCGGCAATCAGCACTGCCAACAGCACACAAGTCAAAGGGAACGAAATAGGAAGTTTAAGACCAGCCAAAGCCATGGCGCCCTGGGCGTTGAGGACCGCAATCCATCCAATCAATTGAAGTAAGTTCAAGAAGGCGAAAAACTTGGAGCCGTACTTACCGAAAGTGGAGGCCGTGGTCTCCATAGCATTGACACGAACGCGGGCACCAATCAAGCCAACAAAGTACAGCATGACGCCACCCAGAACGTGGCCGAGAATCAAAGGGAACCAGATGTCGCTAAGCTTAGCGGCTTCACCGATTTCGATACCGCAAACAATCTCGGACACAGAAATGGCGACACCAAACCAAATCATGCCATTGGTAAAAATACTTGTTCTTTTTTCCATTCTAATTTTTATTTCTTTTCTTGAGGGACAAGGCGTTCCACAATGCGGAACAGGTCGTTATAGATTTCAAGGAAGTCTTCGATCCAGATAGGATCGCGTTCGCCCACCACGTGGAATGTTTCTTCCAAAGTATGGCGTGCATTGTAGGGTCCAACCAAGGCGCCTTCGGGCTGAGAAACGCCCTGCTGGTAAGCAGCCACCACCGCTTGGCGAGCGCGGTAACTACGACGCAAACGAGCAATCAAGGCGCCACGCAACGAAAGCAGTTCTTCGTGAGCCGTCAAGAATTCGCCAGCCTTGATCCAAGTTTCCACCACATTCAAACGACGAAGAATGGTGTCCCTTTCTGTATTGGGAATAAGCATGCGCTTGTCATTCAAGGTCTTCTTGATCTGTTCGGAAATATTTCCCAGAATCTGGTCGTTCCAGAATACCATGGGATTTTCGGGGAAGCGATTGACTTCGTCGTCCTTAGGCTTGTGAGTAGAAATCCAGCGGTCCAACTTGTCGGCAACCATACCTGCTTCGGGAAGGCGATCTACCGCCACATATTCACCAGCTCGGTTCAACAGATTGTCTGCATAGACCATACGCCAATGAGGCAGCTTTCCGCTCTTGCGGATTGCATCTATTTCCTGGCGCAATGTATCTAAACGAGTCTGCATTACTTCTTTTCCATCATCTGGAGCGGGGTCACACCTATTTCCACACGACGATTCAAACGACGATGTTCTTCGCTATCGTTAGGATACTTGGGCTGATGTTCGCCAAAGCCTGCCGCAAACAAACGATCAGGAGGGAATCCTTCCTTGATCAAAGTACGCACCACGTTCACAGCACGTTCTGCAGAAAGATTCCAGTTGGTATAAGTCTTGGACTTCACCGGAGTATCGTCGGTAAAACCGCTGACCATAATCACGTCAGTAGAGTCTAGTGCTTCCAAAAGGCCCTTGCTAATGCCCCGGATAACGCCCACACCTTCGGGGGTCAGGTCCGCACCATTCAGCGGGAACAAGAAGGATGCCTGAATTTGAATCTTTCCGCCTTCCAAGGCAATAAGGCCTGCCTCAATGGAGGTCTGCAGGCTCTTAGAAAGAAGCGCGTTGCGTTCGGCGGCAATTTTTCGCATTTCTTCCTGACAGCTAAGCACCTCTTCTTCGGTACGAGTAAGGTCTTCAGCCTTCTGTTCCTTCAAAGTCGCCATCGCTACGAAAGCCAAGATGAACAATGACACCAATGCGATGCCAAGGTCCGTATAGGCCATCCAGGGATTGCTGTTTTCGTCCTTGCGGAAACGCATGGATTATTCCTCCACCTTAGGCTGCTGGGCAACAGCTGCGGAGCGCTGGGTCTGTTCCAGAACTTCCAAGAGAATTTCCTGGGTCTTGACGGCGTTTTCCATAAGGACTTCGCTGGCTCGCTCGTGGAATGCTTCCAGAGACTGGTTGAGGTGTTCCACAAAGTTTTCTTCTTCCTCGTGTTCTGCGGTATCGCCACTGAGCTTTTCGAGGATAGTTTCCAGACCAGCGCGGAGCATTTCGAGGTTGGCGCTAAGTTCGGACTGGTTCACGCGCATAAGTTCTGCGGTTTCCACAATGTTTCCGCCGAGAGCGTCGGTAGCTTCCTTTTCCTTGACAACGCGGTTGTCGATACTTTCTGTAAGAGCCTTCTGCGCTTCAAGCAGCACTGCGGAAGTTTCGGAAAGTTTCTGGAAGGCAGCCAGAATGTCGTTGGAAAGAGTACTAAGCTTTTCGGACACAGAAGCGGAGAGTTCTGCAGAACCGGCCTGAGCCTTTTCTGCAACCTGGAGGGCGACGTTCTTGAGAGTTTCCAGACCATCGCGCTGAGCATCCACGTTGGCGTTGGTGCGATCTTCCAAACGCTGCATAAATTCGTTCCACTGAGCATTGGACTGCTTGACCTGTTCGGCAACGGAGGCTCCGATAGATTCGGTGGAGCCAGACATTGCTGCGGCAGACGCGGAAGCAACGCCATCCAAAGCGTTCTTTACGTCGGTTGCAACCTTAGCCAGAGCATTTTCAACATTACCAGAAACACCTTCAAGGCCAGCCTTCACGCCGCCTGCGATATTACCGAGGCCAGCATCCAAGGCACCAGAAAGACCATTCAGTTTGTCGTCCAACTTAGCCGGGATAGATTCCACAGAAGCAGACAGAGCCTTCACGCTGGATTCCATAGGAGCAAAAGCAGAAGAAACGGAAGTGCTTACGGAACTGCCAAGATCCTTGACAGCGGCATTCATGCCATTCATTGCGGAACTGAAGGATTCGTTCATGGACTTCACAGAAGCAGCCATGTCCTCGCCAACCTGGGCGACGATACCAGAGAGACCCTGCTGAACAGCAGAAGTAATTTCCTTCAGGTTAGATTCCACAGCGTCGAAAAGGCGTCCAAGTTCATCCTTGCTCTGTTCCACCTCAGAAGAAGATCCCTGCATATTCAAGGTCACTGCATCCAGGCGAGCCATAAAGCTATCGCGTGCGGAGTTCAGCATGGTGCGGGAAGCATTCAAGATCAAGGCCGCGAACAAGCCACAAAGCGAAGTACCGAAGATACCCTTCATGCCCTGGAACAAGAGCTGGATTGTATCCAGAGTGCCCTGGGTCGTAGAGTTGTCGATGGCACCACCGGCAGTTGCAACAGAGTACATCAAGCCGAAGAAGGTACCCATAAGGCCCAGCAGGATAACGGTGCTGCCTGCGCTGCGAGGAACAGAAATTCCCACGTTGCTGTTCAAAACTTCGTAGGCAATGGGAGAATCTAATCTGATTTTCTTGGAGAGAAGCTGACGTGCAAGGTTAATGCGGCCTGCCACGACACCATCGCCAGATACGCTATACGAACCGCGGCTTTCGCAGGTTTCCAGGATTGCCGTTTCTGCAGAGATCTGCTTCAACTTCTTGAGAGCCACTGCCTGTTCCACAAGGAACACAGCAAAGATGGCGCACAGAATCACCCAGCCGAAAAGCGGAGCACCAAAGTAGAAGGCACCGGTCACGAGGACCAGGAAACCTACGATGGTGAGCAACAAAGTGGTCGTGAAAGCATTTTTCATTTTATACCTGTTTTATTTTAAGCCTTTAAGGAGGCCGTGGTTTCAAACAAATTCAACTGACCGCGAGAGAACCCGCGAAGGAACAAAGCCCACTTGCTCTGATACCATTCAATAATCTGGATAGTAAGACCGCGGGCGTAATCACAAAAATCATCCGTAAAGGCCAGGAATCCGTTTTCGTAAGCATAGTGCGGATTCCAGTAACGGCCTACATTGCGGGCGCAGCTGTTTGCAGTGGAATAGTAACGTGCAGGAGCCTTTGTCGCGAAAGCTGCAGCAAAACGTTTTTTAGCCAGAGCGTTCAAGGAGCTACGCAGCGAGACCACCATGGCGTTTTCCTTATCGCGGAGAGATGCCTCCAGACTGGGGAGCAACTTGGACACGGCGTCCACTGCACTTTCGGAGTGCCAGTACTTGCACAACTTTTCCTGCAACTGCATCACACGACCGTTCATACGAACGAACAAAGGTTCGGCGTCGCTAACCAGCAAATGAATGGTTGCAGAGTAGAAAGCATTGATGTCCTGCTTGTTGTTCTTCACATTCAGGACCCAGCCCTTTTCCTCGTCGTGCTGCATAAATTCGCCGCCTTCAAGGAGCAGGCGCATAACTTCATCGGTAGAAAAACGCTGCATCCACTTGGCGCGGAACTCATCGTACAGTTTGTTGGCGTCGGCGATAATCTGCGGGAAACTAACATCAGCTAGTTTCCAGGCGGTTTCGCTAAAGGAAATCAATTCCGAGGAACCAACGTTCACAGAGGGATCGTTCAGCATGGCGTCCAAGTGCTCGTAAAGAACAATGGACCAGGTGACCATCATGGACTGAGACAAATTCGCCACCATGGACGACCTGTTGGGTCGCACCGAGAGACGGACACTGTTGCCCGTCATCTTACGAATGGATCTGCGAAAATTTTCTTGCACCAAAACCTCTTGATGATCTATTAGAAACCTGTTTCAATCCGCTGCCACACATTTCGTGTCACACGCTTGCCACTCTTGGACAAGTCGTCGGATTCCTTGCGGACATCGGCTTCAAGATTGTCATTGATCAAGCTCTGATCGCCACTGAAATCGCCACCGGCTTCCAAATACAAGCCATAAACGTTGTTAGAAATCTTGGTTTCGGCAGAAATGACGCGGCCTGCGCGAACAGAAAGGGCGAATCTGTTGCGAACGAATTCGCAACGGGAAAGGAAAATCTCAGGGACGTCGTCCACCCAAAGTCCGTAGTAGTTGTTAATGAACTTTACGTTTTCGAAGATACCCTTGGAACGGAAGGCCGTATTGCGGAAGGCGTTCTGCACCACAAGGTTTTTGATTTCAAAGGGACGGTTGGAGGAGACGAAATGCAAGCCATTCCAACTTCCGGTAGAGTCTACGCTACGGAACACCACAGGCTTAGCCTCGGTTCCAACGATCTTTACAGAGCCGCGAAGCATCAACTTGGCGTGTTCGCCCATAAGCACCGTAACACCCGGTTCAATGACCAGAGTATCCGTGGCAGAGAAAACTATTCCCTGTTCCAGAATATAGGGACTATCCGCCTCAACAAGTTTGGCCTTGCCGTTCTCGATTGCCGGGAATGGCACTTCACCAGCCAACGCAGAACCTGCGAAGACCGCAAAAGCCAAGGCAACAACGTTACGAACATTAACCAACATTAAAATTCACCTTTCAACTTAATCTTCTGGATGACGTGCATATCAGGAATGACATTGTTGGCAACAACGTCATTGACCTTCAGGTCGCCAGTGAGTTCCATGTTTGCGCTAGAAATAACGCCATGGGTCATGTCGAACAGAATAACGCCGGTACCCACAATAAAACCATTGCTTTCCATACGGAGGTCAGAAGAATCGTCGCCGGATTCCTTGTACTTGATGTTCATACCGATCTTTGCCATCTGGGCGCCATCGTGAACATACTGATCCTGCAAAGTGAAGGACTTATAGACAACTGTGTTACCGCTATTGCCCGGAATTTCCACGGAGCGTTCCCAGGTTTCACCCAGGGATACAGCCTTACCCGGAAGCATGGGTTGAATTTTCAGGAAAAGTCGGACCAAGTCCAGAGCCTCGGTACCCAACATTATGGAGTCTTCCATAACGGGATCGCTGACCACACCGTCCTTAGCCATCTTGAACTGGAAATGTTCGGTAGACATGTAACGTTCCATGCTGCGGAACTCTTCCACAGAACGCTTGTCGGACTTGTAGTCCACAGAATCAATCTTCATTTCGAACTTAGCCGTTCCATTGTCGTAGGCTGTCAACAGAGAGTTTGTTGCACGAACGAAAAGACGGGTATTCATTGCCTCGGGAGTTCCATTTACGGAATCCATAGGCAAAATAGCGTTCAAGGAAGATTCAAGAGAATAGGTCTGGGCAGGAACGTTCTCGGTGTTAAAGGCAAGAACAAAGTCATTTCCTTCGCAGGCGCACAAAAGCAACATTGCAGCAGAGCTGGCACAAAATTTAAAGAAATTCATGCCGTGAATTATAGCAAAAGAACCCGGCTTTTAAGACTATCAAAACGGCTTTTAAACGGGTTTTGCACCACTATCGCCCTTTTCTAGGCGCATCTGCTGGAAAAAGCGTTTTAAAAGGCCTACGCATTCGTCGGCAAAGATTCCACCGGTTACCGCCACGGGGCGCTTCAGGGCGTTATCCGTAATCACGTCGATGGTGGTTCCGCAGCCGCCGAACCGGGTATCCTTGGAACCATAGACAATACGGCTGACACGGCTGTTCAGGATAGCTCCGGCACACATGGGGCAAGGCTCCAGCGTTACATACAAAGTAGCGCCATCCAGTCGCCAGTTGTTGAGAGTGGAGGCGGCAGTACCTATAGCCAGAATCTCGGCATGGGCTGTAGCATCTTTCAACATTTCAATCTGGTTATGCCCGCGGCCAATAACCACACCATCTTTCACGATAACGCAACCAATGGGAATTTCCTTTTCTTCAAAGGCTTTTTCGGCCTCACGGATAGCCATGCGCATAAATCGCTGGTCTTCTTCAGCCAATATCTGGGCCGCCACATTTAGAGCAAATTCATTATCATTCAAATCGTTCATACAAGGCCATCTTTATAACATTATTCTTTTGCTAAATATAAAAAATTGCTATATTGCCCGCCGAAAATAACCGGACTCCATATGGAGTCCCTCGCACAGTCAAAGAGGAAAATTATGCACAGCATGGAAGAACTGAATCAGGCTGCCCAGCAGGAACAGGAACGCCTTGCCGCTCTCCCCGCAATCACTTTGAAGGACAAGTTGTCCATCAAACCCCAGGAAGCCGCAGAGCTCGACCCCATTGAACGCCGTACGACCATGGCAGAAACCTGCCTCGGCTTTACCGAAGCTCAGGCCAAGGTTGAAGCAAACCGCTGCATGAAGTGCAAGAAGCCTTTCTGTACTGCAGCCTGCCCCATTGGCATGCCCATTCCCCAGTATCTTGAAAAAGTTGCCGCAGGCGACTTCCAGGGAGCCATTGACATCATCCGTGGCACCTCCCTCATTCCGTCCATCTGCAGCCGCGTCTGCCCCCACGAAAGACAGTGCCAGTCCTCTTGCGCCATGGGCAAGTCCCTGAAGGATCCTAAGAAAGGTCTTCAGCTCGGCTTGATGGAACGCTTCGTAGCAGACTACGAACGCAAGAACCTGGGTGGCAAGAAGGTTCCCGCCATCGCTCCCGCAACCGGCAAGAAGATTGCCGTGATCGGCGCTGGTCCTGCAGGTCTTAGCGCAGCCATCGAGCTCCGCACCAAGGGCCACGAAGTCGTTATTTTCGAAAGCCAGCCCAAGCTGGGCGGCGTGCTGCGCTACGGCATTCCCGAATTCCGCCTGCCCAAGGAAATCCTGGACTACGAAATTTCCATCATCGAAAAGATGGGCATTGAATGCCGCACCGGCATCCGCGTCTTCAAGGACATCACTGTGGACTACCTCTGGAAGCAGGGCTTCGACGCCATCTTCGTAGGTATCGGCGCCGCTGTTCCCATGAAGCTGGGCATCCCGGGCGAAGACCTGAAGGGCGTCTACACCGCTGAAGAATACCTGCGCAAGGGCAACCTTGGCGAAGAAATCTACTCCGGCAAGCACGTGATCATCGCCGGTGGTGGTAACGTCGCCATGGACGCAGCCCGTATGGCATTCCGCCTGGGTGCAGAATCCGTCCGCATCGTCTACCGCAGAACCATGAACGAAATGCCCGCCTGCAAGGCCGAAATCAAGGAAGTGCTGGACGAAGGTGTCAAGGTTATGGAACTCCACACCCCCGAAGCCTTCATCGCCGACGAAGACGGCAAGGTTTGCATGGCAAAGCTTGGTATGTTCGAACTCGGTGAACTCGACGAAAACGGCCGTCCCCGTCCGGTACGTGTCAAGGGCGACGGCGCAACAATCGTTTGCGACACCGCAGTGATCGCCATCGGTAGCAAGGTCTCCCCTGTGGCCGCCGAAGGTATCCCGGGTCTTGAATCCAACAAGAACGGCACCATCGTGGTCAAGGACACTGCAACTGGCGAAACCACCGTTGAAAACGTCTACACCGCAGGCGACTCCATGCACGGTCCGCTCACCGTCGTGATGGCAATGAAGACTGGTCGTCAGGCCGCAACCGCCATCCATAAGAAGGTTATGGGCATCGTCGACGAACCCGCCGCAGAAGCCCAGGCTTAATTCGTAGCAAATCGCGCGGTTCATGTCGCGCGATTCATGTTCCGCACAACCGCAAAAACTAAAAAACGCCGAGGCTTTCGCCCCGACGTTTTTTCTTTAAGCTTTTTTTCAACTATTAGAAGTCGAGCAAGGCCAAGGTGCCAACACGACCATTGATCGGGTCGATTGTCGGGACAACATGCAGGAATGCAGCATCCTTGCGAGCAGCATAATCTTCAGCCTTCTTGCGATACATTCTTGCGCGCTTCAACTGGGTACCACCAACAATCTTCAGGGTAATACCAGTTGCAAGGCTCAAACCACCAGCCACGGCAGTAAGGTAACCAAGAGCATAAAGGGTTGTGCCGTCGCCAACACAGTTCTCACCATAAGAATCACAATACATATCGGTAGCACCAGCAATTTCCATCACAATACCAACACCGAGGGCGATGCTACCAGCGATAATCAGCGGATTACCCGGACGACGAATCTTGTTGCCACGACGTTCAAACTTTTCAACCAAGTCGTTATAGATCTTAAGGCTATCGACTGCATAGTAGTCCACTTCTTCTGCATCCTGCTTTACAGCGGAAGGGGCAACCTCGTCTGCTTCTTCAGCCTGTTCGACCTGGGTGGTTTCTTCATCCTGATATTCAGTTTCCTCTTCAGTCTGTGCAAATGTGAAGGCTGCTGCGCACATCAGGAACAATACGAACTTTTTCATGTTTCCTCCTAAGGAAATTTGTTTTTTTAGCAACAATCTTACTAATTGCTTACACAAGTTTAGCAATTCATCGGCTTTTTTGAGATGTTCGTCGGCAAAAATCAAAAAAAAACACCCCGGTTTTACCCGAGGTGTCCAAAATTCCAGTAGAAGCGGCTATTACTTAGAACCGAACTTTTCAGAAGCCTTCTTTACGTTAGGATCCTTCTGAGCGTCCTTGATCTTCTGCTTGATGCCGTCTTCGATGTGCTTCTTGAGCTTTGCAGCGAGAGCGGGGAAACGATCTTCCAGAGAATCACTGAATACAGCAGGCTTCTTAGCAGCGGGAGCACCAAACTTGCCACCCTTCGGGCCGCGCTTGTTGAACGGACGCTTGCCACCCTTCTTGGCGGGAGCCTTCTTGTCGGACTTAGCTTCCTGAGGCTTAACTTCAGTCTTTACTTCTTCTGCCTTAACTTCAGTCTTTACTTCTTCTTTAACTTCTTCTGCCATGATATACCTCTTTGGAAAATTGTGAATTTTTGAGCGCAAAGATAATAAAAATTAGCCTTACTGTCTATGTGCGGTTCTCTAACCAATGGGCTAGTACCGTAATATCAGCTGGGCGAACCCCAGGAATTCGGCTTGCCTGTCCCAAAGTCAAGGGTTTTTGTGCATTCAGACGCTGACGGCTTTCGATACTGATGGCAGTAATCTGCATATAATCCAGATCCGGCGAAAGCTTTACAGCTTCCATTTTCTTCTGGTCATCAATTTCTCGTGCCTGACGGTCAAAAAAGCCTGCGTAGATTTCTTCGGCATAAAGGAACCACTGGTCGCGACGATTCAGCTGCAGCTCCGGAACATTTTCCGCGGGCAAAGCGGTCTTGAAGAACATCTCAGGATCGATACCCGGACGGCGCAACACGTTAATCCAGCGGGTACGTTCCGTGGCAAGAGCCTGGCCACCCGCTTCAAGGACCTTGTTAGCCTCTTCCGGAATGGCGGATTCAGCCGCCAAACGAGCCTTCACATCTTCCATTTGCTGCTTACGGCGAGTCCAGTCGGCATAGTCGGAGTCGCTGATCATTCCAATCCGGTGTGCCTTTTCCTTTAAACGGGCCTCAGCATTGTCGCTGCGAAGGAACAAGCGGTATTCTGCACGGCTGGTAAACATTCGATAGGGTTCATCCAGGAGCACGTTCACCAGGTCATCCACCATTACGCCCAGATAGCTTTCAGAACGTCCCAGAATGAAGGGTGCCTCGCCCTTTACCTTAAGGGCTGCATTGATACCAGCCATCAAGCCCTGGCCTGCAGCTTCTTCGTAGCCACTAGTACCGCAGACCTGTCCGGCAAAGTACAGACCCGGCACATTCTTGCATTCAAAAGTAGGATACAGCTGGGTTGCATCCACGGAGTCGTATTCCACCGCGTAACCAATCTGGAATACTTTTGCTCGAGTCAGGCCAGGAATGGTATGGATAGCCTGAAGCTGAATATCCGCCGGCAAACTACTGCTAAATCCGTTAATATAAACTCGGCCTATATCCGCCTGTTCCGGTTCAAGGAACAGTTGGTGACCATCGCGGTCGCCGAAACGGTTAATCTTGTCTTCGATGCTCGGGCAGTAACGGGGGCCCTTTCCGTGGATTCGACCACTGAACATGGGGCTATCCTTAAAGCCACTGCGCAGAATATCATGAGTCTTGATGTTGGTACGGGTAATCCAGCAGACGCAATCATTGCGAACAAAACTATTCTTCTGGTCGCCCCAGAAATAATTTGCATCAAAGCCGGGAACCGTATTGTCCAGGTGTCGGTCGCTCATGGGCCAAGGCATGTCGTCACCACGCTGGACTTCACATTCATTGAAATCAATGGAATCCGGATCCAAACGGCTGGGAGTACCCGTCTTCAAGCGACGCAACTGCACCCCTTCCCTAGCCAGGCATTGGGACAACATATCGGAGCTGGGTTCGCCCACTCGCCCGCCAATGCTAGTTTCCAATCCGGTAAACATCTTGGAGGCAAGGAACGTTCCGCTAGTCACCACGATGGACTTAGTAATGTAACGGTCGCCATTGAGCAAAGTCAATTCCAGACGACCATCCAACATACGTTCAAAAGCGGCAAGCTCCCCTTCGATTACATTCAAACCAGGAAGGCTGGTAATAACTTCGCGGGCAACTTCGCTGTAGTACTTCATGTCGCATTGAGCACGGGGGCCCCATACGGCTGGGCCTTTACTCATGTTCAACATACGGAACTGAATGCCGGCCTTGTCAGTCAAAAGACCCATCAAGCCACCCAAGGCATCAATATCGCGAACAATTTGTCCCTTGGCAACACCGCCCACGGCAGGGTTACAGGACATACGACCGATAGCATTGATTTCCATGGTCAGCATGGCTGTCTTTACGCCAAGTTTCCAGGCCGCGTGAGTCGCTTCGATACCAGCATGTCCGCCACCGATTACGACTACGTCAAATTCCGCAATAATCGCACTCATACTAATCTCTAAAAAACAAATAGGGCGCGTCATCCTTCAACGCGCGCCCTAAAATCAAAAATTACTTCTTAGCGGGAGCTGCAGGAGCCGGAGCTTCTGCCGGTTCTTCAGCCTTAGGAGCTTCAGGATTCCAGACAACCGGAGTACCCTTCAGGATACCAGCCAGATCAGCCTTCAGTTCTTCCTTTTCCCTTTCGAAAGCAGTGTACTGCTTGTAGGTGCCATCCGGATTTACAGCGTAAACCTTGGGAACGTAGCCATCGCTGTAGAGTTCACCGAACTGACGGGATTCATCCCACAGAACATTGATGGTGTCATCCCACTTAGCATTGTCCATGAACTTGCGAATGCCAGTCTTGTTGTTTCCACCGCTAGCAATAGCAACGGTAGTCAGGCCATCCTTAGCCAGTTCCTTTGCGATTTCGAGAATCTGGGGTGCAGCATGTGCGCAGTGGCCACAAGTTGCAGAGAAATAGAACATCAAAAGGGGCTTGCCAGCAAATGCGGTGAGGTTTTCACCCTTCACAGAAACGCCAGAAACCTTGACATTGTAGTTCATCAGTTTGGGCATGCCGTTAGCGAGAGTATCGCCCTTCATGGCGGCAACTTCAGCTTCGAGCTTCTTCTGTTCTTCTTCAAACTTCTTAGCGGCTTCTTCACGCTTTGTCTGCATTGCCTGCTGGAAGCGCTGACCGATCACGTTCAGGGAATCCTGAGAAAGCTGCATGGTATAAGTGGAATCGCCCAGCTTAGCAACAGCTTCCTTTACACCGAGAATGAAGTATTCTTCGCTCAGCGGAGTACCATACTGGTTGCCAATAGCAGAGAGCTGACCACCGAACTGCAAACCAATAAGGTAAGAGAACTTTTCAATGTTGGAGGAAGTTTCATTGATGACAACTGCGTTACCGGTAGACTTGGGAGCCGGTTCAACCTTCATTGCTTTGCTTACAGAATCAGTGTAAGCGGCATACTTTGCCTGGTCGTTATCAAAGGAAGCGGCGGTAGCGCTGTCCGGACGAGTAGCATCCAAACGAGCACGGGCGTTCTTAGTGTATTCAGAGCCAATAGCCTGAAGCTGTTCATTAGTCATCTGAATCTTGGCGTTAGTGTCGTTGATTGCCTTGACGTTATCACGAATAGCCTGAACAACAGCGTCGAGATAAAGTTCTTCACCAATCTGACGAGGAATAACACCAAAGTTCTGGCCACCAAACTGAGCACCCAACATATAAGCGAACTTTTCATCTTCAGTGGTATTTGCACCGATGGATGCCGGCTTGGAACCAGACTGACTGTTACAAGCGACAAGAGCCAAAGCTGCAGCGCCAAAAGCAATCTTCTTGATATTCATTTTTCAATTCCTTGAAATGTTTTAAAAACTTTGAATGTAATTTACAAAAACAGCTCCTACCAAACTATTAATTTGGTAGGAATTTAAGCTTATTCTGCAAAATATTCCTTGGCCTTGGCCACAACATCTTCGACCTTGACCATGGTGAATTCCTTTTCGCTACGGAACTTCCATTCCACTTCGCCGTTGGCAAGACCCTTCTTGCCGATAGCGATACGGACCGGGGAACCCCACAGGTCGGCATCCTTGAACTTAACACCCGGACGTTCGTCACGATCGTCAACGAGAACGTCGATACCGTTAGCTTCAAGTTCGGCCTCGAACTTTTCTGCAAGTTCCACAAGTTCCGGTTCCTTGCCGATGGGAACGATTTCCACCTGGAAGGGAGCGATGGACTTGGGCCAGATGGGGCCAAAGTCGTCATGGCTGTTTTCAACAACGGAAGCCATCAAGCGGCCGATACCGATACCGTAGCAACCCATGATTGCGGGAGCGGTGGTCTTTTCGGCAGTGAGGTACTTGGCACCCATAGATTCAGAGAACTTGGTGCCCAGCTTGAAGATGTTACCCAGTTCGATACCGCGGGTTTCAGAAAGGTCTTCACCGCAGTTGGGGCACTTGCAGCCGCCCTGAGCTTCGGCGATGTCGGCCACTTCGAATGCCGGGAAGTCGCGCTTGGGGGTGCAGTGCATCAGGTGGTAGTTTTCTTCGTTTGCACCCATGACCAGGTCGCAGGCGTCAGCCAGAGCTTCGTCCACGATGATGCGGGTGTCGTGTGCGCCGATGGGGCTAGCAAAGCCCGGCACCATGCCGCAAGACTTGATGAGAGCGTCGTCTGCAGGGTAAAGTTCCTTGGCCTTCAGCAGGTTGTGGAGCTTGATTTCGGAAACGTCCAGGTTGCCCGGAACCATGACGGTAATGAGCTTGCCTTCGAAGTCGAAGAACACGCACTTGGCAGTGGACTTGGGGTCGATCTTCAGGAATGCGCTCAGTTCCTCGATAGACGGGCAGTGAGGAGTTTCAACCTTTTCGGGCATAGCGTTTGCGTCGCCCTTGTAGGTTTCGCGGGTAAACTTTGCGATTTCGCGGTTGGCCTGGTAGCCGCACTTCTTACAGAGAATCAGGTAGTCTTCGCCGTTGGGAGTGTCCAGCATGAATTCGTGGGCAATCTTACCGCCCATGATGCCGGTATCGCTCTGCACCACCACCGGTTCAATGCCTACGCGGCGGTAAATGCGGAGGTAGGCATCGTATTCTTCCTGATAGTGCTTGTCCAGGTCTTCCTGAGAAGAGTGGAAACTGTAGGCGTCCTTCATGAGGAATTCGCGGACACGGATCAGACCGCCGCGGGCACGGGCTTCGTCGCGGTACTTAGTCTTGAACTGGTACAGCATGAAGGGCAGCTGCTTGTAGCTGTTCAGTACGTAGCGAGCCATATCGGTCATGGCTTCTTCGTGGGTCATGGCCAGCACCATGTTGTGGTTGTTACGGTCCTTGAAGCGGAGAAGTTCTTCGCCGATGGCCTGGTAACGGCCAGATTCGCTCCACAGGTCTGCAGTCTGAACCACAGGCAGGTCCACTTCGATACCGCCGATCTTGTTCATTTCTTCACGAACAATATTGGTAATCTTCTGGATCACGCGGTAGCCGATAGGCATCATGGAGTAGATACCGGTAGAAACAGGCTTGATATAGCCGCCACGCATCAAGAAGATGTGGCTGGGCATAGTAGCATCGCTGGGCGTTTCGCGGAGCGTGACATAGAAGTACTTAGAGAGTTTCATAACGATCCTTTAAATCCAAATGGATTATAAGTCAAATTTTTCGGGCTAAAAGATAGCAATTTTTGTATTTTTCAATTCATGGAATTTGTAGATAACCTTCGTGCCAAGCCTGTAGTTCAAAAAATCCAGAAATTTATTCCGGCCATAGCCTTTCTGGGCGGTTTTGCCTGGGACTCCATTACCCTGGGCATGTCTATCAACGACTCCGACCTGATCTTTTTAGCGGCCTACTATGCCGGCGCCCTGATTTTCATTATTCTACTATCCGCACACCTTACTACCACCGACGCCATTTCCCCAAAAATCGGCATTACCGACAGTAACAAGTCTGAGCAGCCAAAGCACAGGTTCATCACACGCAATGCCATCGCCGCCCGAAACAAACTGCTGGAACGCGAATGGAGTGACGTGTGGAAAAACAGATTCACCTGGGTTCTCCAATTCTTCTTTGGCGGTATGTTCAGCGCCCTTGTGGTTTGCTACTTCAAGAGCAGCGGTTCCCTCGCGTCCTTCATCCTGGTCCTTGTGCTGGCAGCACTTCTTGTAGGTAACGAATTTCTCCAAAAACGTTACGAAAGTTTCGCCTTGAACCTGGCTCTGTTCTGCCTTTTGGGCACCATGGTCATGAACTTTACCATTCCCTACATCGTTCACGGAATCGGTTTCAGATGGTTCTTCCTAAGTACCGTGCTTTCCTTCGGCATCAGTTTCTTGATTTGGAAAGTCGCACATCGACCCAAGCGTATGCTGGTGGTGCCCTCCCTCATTAGTATCCTCCTGATTGTCGCTTACCTGATGAACTGGGTACCTCCCGTTCCACTTGTCCTTAAGCAACAAATGCCCTGCCAGAATTTTGACAAAACAAACTACTCCTGCGATGTAGACTACCCCACCATTTTGCAGCGTTTCAAATTGAGTGAACCTACGGTCCATAAGATCGAAGGCAACGAAGTCTATTTCCTTTCCTCCGTCTTTGCCCCCGCAAAATTGAAGGCCGGCCTGGAGTTCCGCTGGTACTACCTGGAACCTTCTACGGGTAAGTACAAACTAACAGACAAGATTTCCTCCGGGCGCATGGTAATGAATGGAGGCCGTGAATCCGGCTTCCGC
Organism: Fibrobacter sp.; assembly: GCA_024398995.1. Taxonomy (GTDB): domain Bacteria; phylum Fibrobacterota; class Fibrobacteria; order Fibrobacterales; family Fibrobacteraceae; genus Fibrobacter. The sequence goes on along the minus strand of JAKSIE010000013.1, from coordinate 5,477 downwards.
ATCTACTCCAAGAAAAAGAACGTCCCCGCAGGCAAATACCGCGTAGAAACCGCATACAAAAACGGAGCCGTTATCGGATCCAGCGCCTTTGAAGTTCTGGAAGGCATGCCCGTAAAGGGTTTCGTCAGGGATTCCTTAAGATAAATATTCTAAATTTATCTGCATGAAGAAAATTAAGACCGCAACTCTCCAAGGAAAGTGGACTGGTGACACCAAGTCCAATAACGAATGGTACAAGGCCGAAGCTCTCAAGCTTAAGGGCCAGGGAATTGACATCGTCATCCTCCCCGAAATGTTCCACACCCCTTATTTCCCCTTTGAAGAAAATGCCGATTTCTTTGACATGGCTATCGAAAAGGATGACGTCATTGTGAAGGAATGGCAGGCCATCGCCAAGGAACTGAACGCCGTTGTGGTGTTTCCCTTCTTTGAAAAGCGTGCCCGCGGCATCTACCACAACTCCGCCTTCGTCTTTGAACGTGACGGCAGCATTGCTGGTCTCTATCGCAAGAGCCACATTCCCGATGATCCGGCCTTCTACGAAAAGTACTACTTCATTCCTGGCGACACAGGCTTTGAGCCCATCAAGACCTCCGCAGGTAAGATTGGCGTTCTCATTTGCTGGGACCAGTGGTTCCCTGAAGCCGCCCGCATCATGAGCCTGAAGGGCGCAGATCTGCTGATCTACCCCACCGCCATCGGCTGGATGAAATCCGAGCCCGAGGAACTTTACCCCCGCCAGCAGGATAGCTGGGTTACCGTAATGCGTGGACATGCTATCGCCAACCGTACTTTCGTGTTGAGCGCAAACCGCATCGGTACCGAAGGGGAACTGACCTTCTGGGGCACAAGCTTTGTGGCTGCTCCCGATGGATTCCTCATCAACAAGTGCGACCCTGATTTCCTGGGAGCTTCCATTGTAGAAATTGACCTGGGAGAAACCGAATTCAATCGCCGCTGGTGGCCCCACTTCCGCGACCGCCGCGTAGATCTGTATGGCGACATTTTAAAAGTTTGGTGCGAGGACTAAGGCTTCGCCAATTATTAATGACGAATTATGATTTACGAGAAAAAAATTTGGCGCCGGAGGCGCGATTATAAATCTCATAATTCATACTTCATAAATCATAATTAAAACTGGTGTTTTTTATGGCAGCATCTATTCGTTATCCTGCAGAATGGGAAGAACAGGAAGCCACTTGGCTGGCCTTCCCCCACAACAAGAAGAACTGGTACGGCGAACGCGGCGAAAAGATTCGCAAGTTCTACATCAACCTGATCCAGACCATCAGTGAATTCCAGCCGGTGAACGTGCTGGTTCCTTCCAAGAACTTCTTGACTTTTGATGAAAAGTTGGCATTGGCCGACCGTCCCTTCCCGGTGAGCGTTATCTTCCTTAAGACTAACGACATCTGGATTCGCGACTACGGTCCGTTCTTCATGAAGAAGGGTGACAAGACCGTCATTTCACAAACCCAGTTCAACGCCTGGGGCGCCAAGTTCCCTCCCTGGAATCACGACGACAAGATTCCTGAAACCATTGCGGAAGCCTTCGGCTACAAGATGGACAAGAGCGTCCCCTACATCTTTGAAGGCGGCGCCATCGAAGTGAACGGCGACGGTCTTGGCATTACCACTCTGGACTGCCTCATCGGCAAGAACCGCAATGCAGAAAAGGACCTGACCAAGGTCATCAAGGCTCTTTGCAACGCATTCGGCCTCAAGTCCCTATTGATCCTCCCCCACGGTCTCCACGGCGACCACACCGACGGACACATCGATAACGTAGCCCGCTTTGTTGCCAAGGATCGCGTGGTCATGTGCTGGGAAGAAAGCAAGAAAAGCCCCAACACTCCAATTCTCGCCGAAGCCAAGCACCTCATCGAAGAATTCATGAAGGCACACTATGGCAAGAAGGCCAAGGTAGACACCTTGCCGTTGCCGCCCCAGCGCATTCTTGAAGACGGCCAGATCCTTCCGGCCAGCTACATGAACTACATCCACGTGAACGGCGCTCTCATCTTCCCCAAGTACAAGAGCCCCAAGGATACAATCGCCCAGAAGTACTTCGAAAGCGTATTCCCCAAGCTGAAGGTGATTGGCATTGACTGCCGTACCGTCATCGAGGAAGGTGGAAGCCTCCACTGCATGAGCAAGCACGAAAGCAAGTAAATTTCGTCAGCCGTTTCTTTTGAAAAAACAACCCAGTAACCTAAAGTTACTGGGTTTATTTTTTTGCGTAACACGAAAATTATTCAGCGTCTTTCACACAACGAATGGAGAAACCGAGACCTTTATCACTATTGTACGCACTAACATCAGCACGATTGTTGTAGAAATTCACACTGAAGGATTCGTAAGATTCATACTCGGTCGAAGTCCAGAATGCGGCTCGCCTGCCAGCGGAGGTAAAGTATTCTTCTTCGTTGTTGAAGAAACCTGCGGGAAGAACGGCAAAGCCCAAAGTATCAGAGCCATTACCATTGTTGCTCCAGCCGCTGGTAGATTTCAGCGAAGCTCCCGCAACCTTTGCGCCACCGACCTTGGCAAACAACGAATCCCATTCAGCCTTTGCCGGCAAATGCCAGCCCTCGGGGCAAATGCCTCGCACTATTTTTGCAGCATTGCAAGAGCCTTCGACACCACATCCCTTGCCTGTGGTAGAGAACACGGCGGCACTATCCATAGCGGCGCTCCATGTGTACAGGCGGCCATACTTGGCGCAAGAGTCCACACTGTTTCTGTAGCAGAAACAGACGGCTTCCTGATCTTCTGTTCTCACGTTATATTCAAAGTTCAAGTTTTCCGCCAACCAAATTTGAGAACCAATGGTAACGGTCTTGTAGGTCTTATTATCACGAAGGTCCATCAAGGTATTAGCCACCGGATCATAGCCACCAATGAGACTCGAAGACGAAGATTCTTCGGAACTGCTGGAAACTTCTTCACTGGAGGAATACACTATGGAACTGCTTGAGATTTCCTCAGAAGAAGAAGACTCAACGGGTTCATTTGCAGGTTCGTTTGTAGTTTTGCGATCGGCAGCCTTAGTCCAAACACCTGCGACGCAAATGTAATAGGCATTCTTGTCAGAAACGATGAAAGTTCTGCCATCACGAGCCTCGGTACAGTTCGGCAAATCATCCACCGATTTTACAGTCTTGACAGAATATAAAAAGTCACAGGCAACAAACATTGTTGCAAAAACAACTGCAAAGAATCCTGCAAAATATTTTTTCATAAGACCTCCCTTCTTGAAAAATTCGCGCATAAATTAAAAATTTTTCATACTTCAAAAAAAGAGTTGTCTTAAAAAGAACAAAGGATTTACGTGGCCTTGGACTTATTCTCTCGCATCTTCGTGTGGATGGTATTGATAAAGCCATCTACGCCATACGTCCTTAAATCCTGCTGGGCAGAGCCTACAGCCACAGCCAACTCGTAGGGCACATTGGATTTTTCATTGAACTTTTCCAAACTGATATCAATTGCCTGTAAACAGGAATTCATCTCTGCCTCATTACGGGTATTCAAAAGCACAATAAATTCATCACCAGAATAACGTAAGGGAACGCCTACGTCGCCCATAGATTTCTGTAGGACCTTGGCCAGATTCTTCAAAGCTTCGTCACCGACCGCATGTCCAAACTTTTCATTAATAATCTTAAGACCTTTCATATTCAACATCAAGGCATTGATTACAGAATTACGACTCTGGGCAACGGAGGCCAAATGATGGTCCAAGTAGATACGGTTGTAGAGGCCTGTCAAACCATCCTTAAAAATCAAATCGGTCTGCATCGTCGTGAGCACGCCTGCCATGGAAATAGCCAAACTGGCCGCAATGGCAGAAACCCCATAAAAAACTGTCTGCGCGACAGTGCCAATCATCAAAGGAATTAGATACACTCCAATGGGGAAAATGCGCAATACACCATTCTTTGATTTTTTCCAAAAATAAACGGCAATACTGTCTATGGTAATCAAGTAGTCCACAGCCGTATATAACCAATACCCCCAGTAACGATGATAAGTATTCGTTTCATCAATGCTGAAAATAAAGGGATAGAACAAGTTGAACAGCACGCCCAAAAGGCCCAGGCCAACAACAACCAGCAAAACATTCATATGCCATTTAGGGATTCCACCACAAGCATATTTTGTCAGGAAGAACAACCAAAGAAAAGCACAAAGCAAATTGGAAACATACAACCAGCTATCACCAAAAATGGCAATCATACGAAGAATAGGAATGTTGATTTTATCAATAGCAAAAAGAAGACAATCCATTCCGCAACTGACCATAGTCAAAATGACCATAGCCAACAAAGCTCGGTTTTCAATGGACGCAGAACGCAGCAACCAACGATTGCCCGCTAAAAGCACGGCAACCAAGACAACGCCGAAAATGTCGGCAACAAAAATGCTAGTCAAAGAAGAAACCATACAATCATAACCCTCTACATTTAATATAAACTTCAATCCGCTAAAAAGCAGACAACAAAACAAAAGCCCCGTCATTTTCGTGTTAATGACGGGGTATTTCGTGTAAAAAATAGCTTTCGCTACTTATTTTCCAACAATTTTTGAACGCTCTGGGCGAACTTTTCAAGGCTTGGGTCGCGGGCGCCCATCAAAAGGATTGTATCGCCGGGCTTGGCGTCGGCGGCCATGGCCTTGGCGCACTCATCGCGTTTTTCGATGTAGATGGCGTCGGTGCCCTTGGCAACGAGGTCGTCAGCCAGGTCGCCTGCGGAAATATCGCGGGTGACGGTGCCGCCAGCGTAGTAGATTTCGCTGAAGTACATACGGTCGTTGGCACCAGCGGCAATTTCTGCGCCAGGGTTGCGCAGAGCCTTATTGATGAATTCCACCAGATCGTTGCGCAGGAAACGTGTGGGGCCAAAGCCATGAGGCTGGAACCAGGCAAGCACACGGCCAGAAGTAAAGCTCTGGGCGCTCTTGATGCTTGCAGAAATCTTTGCAGGATTATGGGCGAAGTCATCTACCAAGGTAACGCCATTGAAGGTTCCCAGAATCTGATGACGGCGGAACACGCCCGGGAAGGAGCTGAGGGCGTCGGCGCAGGTGCGGAGGGAAACGCCGGCCTGCAACGCGGCTGCGGTTGCAGCCAGGGCATTTTCCATATTGTGGCGGCCCGGCATGGGAACCGTAAACTTCACCAGTTCATTGTTGTGACGGCAGCGGAAAATAATGGAGGCGCCATCGGGTCGGAAGTCAATGCCCTGGACGCCCACGTAGCTTTCAGTACCGAAGTCATTGTGACGATCCTGGCTGAATGGCTTTGCCAGCGGATGGGCGTCATTCACAATCAAAGTCTTGCCGTTATTCAAAATGTTGTCGCGGAACTTGCCGAAAATTTCCTGCAGTTCGCTCATTTCCTTGTGGTCCTTGTCCACGTTGAGAATAAGGCCGACTTCAGGTTCGTAGCGGACCAGAGTTCCATCGCTTTCGTC
>JAKSIE010000124.1 GCA_024398995.1 Fibrobacter sp. | reverse complement strand
TGGCTCAGTAGCCCCACTATGCACGGCGAGGAAATCAAGTATGTGCAGGAGGCCTACACAACCAACTGGATGAGTACCGTTGGCGCCAACATCAACGAAGTGGAACGCCTTGCCACCGAGAAGGTTGGCTGTAAGTACGCCGTTGCCCTCAGCTGCGGAACCGCTGCCCTCCACCTGTGCACGCGATTGGCTGGTGAGCACCTTTACGGCCGTGCAAAGCCAGGGCAGGGGAGTCTCATGGGCCACAAGGTTTTTTGTAGCGACATGACGTTTGCCGCGACACTGAATTCCGTCGCCTACGAAAATGGCGAGGCAGTCTTCATTGATACGGAACGGGATACCTGGAATATGGACCCGGCCAGCTTGGATCTCGCCTTCCAGCAGTTCCCCGATGTAAAATTGGTGGTGATGGCCCACCTTTACGGAACCCCGGGCAAGTGCGATGAAATCCGCAAAATTTGCAACGCTCACGGAGCCCTGCTTGTGGAGGATGCCGCCGAAAGCTTTGGCGCTACCTACAAGGGCGTGCAGACGGGAATGTTCGGCGACTATGCCGCCATCAGCTTTAACGGGAACAAGATTATCACAGGTTCCAGCGGCGGAATGTTCCTCACCAACAGCAAGGAAGATGCGGAGAAGGTTCGCAAGTGGAGTACCCAGAGCCGCGAGCCATTCCCCTGGTATGAACATGAGGAAATCGGCTACAACTACCGCATGAGTAACGTGATTGCTGGCGTTGTCCGTGGCCAGTTCCCGCATTTGGATGAACACATTGCGCAGAAACGCGCTATCTACGAACGCTACAAGGAAGGCTTCAAGGGTCTCCCCGTGAGCATGAACCCCTTTGATGCGGCAAACAGCGTGCCGAATTTCTGGCTCAGTTGCATGCTTATCGACCGCGAAGCAATCGCCGCCAACGGAGCCTGCGAACCGGGCAAAACGACCCCCGAAAAAATCCTCGCACGCATCGCCGAGATGAACGCCGAAGGCCGCCCCATCTGGAAACCCATGCACATGCAGCCCATGTACAAGAACCATCCCTTTGTGAGTGCGAATGGCGACGTCGGTGCCGACATCTTCGCGCGAGGCCTCTGCCTCCCCAGTGACAACAAAATGACCCCTGAACAGCAGGACTCCATCATTGAAACCATCAAGGAGTGCTTCACCTAATTTGCTGTATATTGAAAATATAAATTAGTAATTTACACTTGTGTTAATTGTCAATTAATATTATATTGTAGAAAGAAAACGAAAATTGCTATGATATCCAAGGTCGACATAGAAAAAAACGTTGATGCTCAGACGGCAAAGATTCGGGGAACCTCGAGTTTTCCTAGGGCTCTTTTGCCGGAAGTCAAGGCGGTTGATGGCTATGCGACAATCGTCACGGGAATCCGTCGTTCTGGCAAGAGCACCCTTGTGGGCCAGCTTCTGCGAAAATGCAGGAATCATCTCTACCTCAATTTCGATACACCCTCGCTGTATGGGTTCAGAATGGAGGACTTTGCACTGTTGGATGCCGTTATCAAGGAACGCAAGGCTAGGAATTTGTTCTTTGATGAAATCCAGGTTGTTAAAGGCTGGGAAGTTTATGTCCGGGGAAAACTGGACGAGGGCTACAAGGTGGTGATTACCGGGAGCAATGCCTCCCTGCTTAGCCGTGAATTGGGAACGCACTTGACGGGTCGACACATCAGCAAGACCTTGTACCCCTTTTCTTACGCTGAATTCTGCGGATTGAAAAGGAAAGTTTTAGGCGAAAGGTCTTTTCATGAATACTTGCAGTTGGGCGGTTTTCCTCAATACCTCAAATTCATGGATGAGGAAATTCTGCAGAACCTGGTGAACGACATCGTTTATCGCGATATCATGGTTCGTTACGGCCTGAAAGAAGACTTGCCCCTAAAAAAACTGCTGCTACACCTGATTGGTAACATCGGCAATCCGGTAAGTGCCACGTCGCTGAAGAATGTAATCGGTGTAAAGGCTCCGCAGACCATACTGGACTACTTCTCGTATTTGGAAAATTCATATGTCGTCCAGTTCGTTCCGAAGTTTTCTTATTCATTCAAGGTCCAGCAGGTGAATCCCAAGAAGGTGTATTGCGTGGATATGGGGCTGCATTCCGCCATGTCACCGTCGTTCTCGAAGGATCTGGGACGCAAACTCGAAAACACCGTATTCCTGGAACTGGTCCGCAACAAGTTTGATGTGTTCTACCTAAACGAAAACGGGCACGAATGTGATTTTATCGCCTGCCAAAATAACGAGCCGAAAGTCGCCATTCAGGTGTGTTATGATTTTACGGTGGAAAACAGGGAACGTGAGGTTGCGGGTTTGGCGGAGGCTCTGAAATTCTTCAAGATGGAAAGCGGACTTTTGCTGACCCTCAATCAGACCGATGAAATCAACGTGGAAGGTAAACGGGTGCATGTAATGCCCGTATGGAAATGGATGGAATCTCATGTACGCTCGCGTGTTTAAGAGAATCATCGACTTCTTCTGTGCGCTCCTGGCCATCGTCTGCCTGAGCCCGGTTCTCGTCGTGCTTACGATTCTGGG
>JAKSIE010000123.1 GCA_024398995.1 Fibrobacter sp. | reverse complement strand
TGCTTTCGTAGTACATAAGCTTCGCAGTTATGAATTATGAGTTACGAATTACGAGATTTTTCCAGAAAACGTAACCTTTTTTTCACAACATCCTTTTTAGTTAGGGTTTTGGTTTTGTTTTATGGGGGCAAAAGTAGATTAAAGGGACGGTCCGCACAAGGGGTAAGCCTGTATTGAACAAAAATATCTCTAATTTAAACGCAGTTTTTGCGTAGATAATACCAATCCGACTGTTTTTTCGTTGATAATTAAGATGTTACGAACTGAAAAAACGGACAAAGACATTCCCTTCCTGATTATTTCAAGTCCATACTAGCGAATCAAGCCAACTGCGCCGTTATAATTCAACGCAGAATTTGCGTAGCAAATTTGAATTTCGTTTCCAGTGTATACAACAAATCATATCACAACTAGGCCCTTCATTTCCAATAAAATTAAATTTAATACCATGAAGACAAAGATTCTTTCCCTCAGCACTTTCGCAGCACTGGCAACTTTTGGTTTAGCCAATGCCGGCACATTTTACTACAACCAGGTCGGTTACGACGCCACCCAGCCCAAATCCGTGGTTGTCAAGGCTGCAGCTGGCCTTGACGGAGCAGACTTCACCGTAGAATTAGACGGATCTGCAGTCTACTCCGGCAAATTGAGCAAGGGAACAAATCCCGACAACTGGATCAGCGGAAGCGATGTATTTTACACCGCAGACTTTTCCGAAGTAACCTCCCCCGGAACATACACCATCAAGCTTTCTGACGGTTCCTCCCTGGAGAAGATAGTCATCGCCGAAAACGCCTTGGCCGCCAACACCTTGAAGTCCGTGATGGACTATTTCTACAAGGACCGCGCCGACAAGGACCCCATTATCGGTTGGGACAAGAAGGTTTCCGTCTACGGCAGCAGCGGAGTCACCCGCGACGTTCACGGTGGCTGGTACGACGCCAGCGGTGACGTGAGCAAGTACTTTAGCCACCTGTCCTACGCCAACTACCTGAACCCACAGCAGATTCCGCTGACAGTCTGGGCTTTGGCATTTACTGCCGAAAAGATGCCTAGCACCTTGACCGCAAACCCCTCCACCGTTACCGCCATCGACGAAGCCATTTACGGCGCAGACTTTTTGATGCGTATGCAGGACGAGTCCGGATTCTTCTACATGACGGTATTCGACAACTGGGGAGCAGGAAGCCGCTATCTTTGTGCATTCAGCGGAAGCGACGGCGTCAAGAGCGCAGACTACAAGACCGCATTTCGTGAAGGCGGCGGCATGGCCATTGCCGCTCTCGCTCGCGCATCGACTCTGAAGAAGAACGGCGACTACACCAGCGAACAATACTTGGCTGCCGCAATCAAGGGTTTTGATCATTTGCAGGCAAAGCAATCCATTGACGGCAACTGCGAATACTGCGATGACGGCAAGGAAAACATCATCGACGATTACACAGCCTTGCTTGCCGCAACGGAACTGTACAAGGCTACCGGCGAAGAAAACTATTTCTTCGAAGCAGAAAATCGAGCCAATCATCTAGCCAATAGAATCAGCGACGAAGGTTTCTTCTGGAGCGACAACGCAAAGACCCGCCCCTTCTGGCATGCAAGCGATGCAGGCCTACCACTAGTTGCAATCGTTAACTATATCGAAACCGCAGCAAAGTACAAGAAATGGAGTTGCGTACTCAGCATGAACGGTGGCTGTTACTTGGACGGCGTTTCCTCCACTCTCACAACGGCCGCAGCAAATCACCTCGAATGGTTAGTCAAAGTAACCACAGAAGTGGACAATCCCTTCGGCTACGCCCGACAGACAGCAAAGACCCAAGGCGCCATCAAGAACACCTTCTTTATCCCCCACGACAACGAAAGCAAGTACTGGTGGCAAGGCGAAGACGCCCGCATTGCAAGCCTTTCCGCCGCAGTAATCTACGCCACAAAGACTTTAGGCAGAAACGGAGCAGACAGCGAGGCTATCAACAAGTACGCCACCGACCAGCTGGACTGGATTCTAGGAAAGAACCCCTATGGCGTCTGCATGATGTACGGCAAGGGAATCAAGAATCCGAAAATTTATGATGGAACTTCGAACTACGACGCCACCTTGGAAGGCGGTATCGCAAATGGCATCAGCGGCCTCAAAGAAGACGGTAGCGGAATCGTCTGGGACGACGTGGCCGCCATTGGAAAAGCCGAGGAACCCTGGAACAACTGGCGTTGGATCGAGCAGTGGCTTCCCCACTCCACCTGGTACCTGATGGCATTAACCGCACGCTATGACGAAGAAACTGAACCCTTCAACAAACGAATGCCCACATCCATCAACAGGCAAATCGTTCAACAATTCAGGCTGTCTTTAAGCGGTCGCACCTTGAACATAAGCGTCTTGAACAAGGATAAAAACGGAACTGCAACGCTCATCGACTTGAGCGGTCGCAAGGTCATGAGCCAACCCATTAACGGCAAGTCTGCCACCATGGATTTGAGCGCCTTGAATAGCGGCGTTTACATGGTGCAGGTTGGCGAAATGACGAAGAAAATCGCGGTGAAATAAACAGAACCTTCATTTAAAGACTTCTGCTAAAAAATCAAATGCAGCCGAAATTTGAACTGACCCCAAAAAGTTGGACAGTTTAAAATTAGGATAAAACTGCGTAAT
>JAKSIE010000122.1 GCA_024398995.1 Fibrobacter sp. | reverse complement strand
ATCTAGCAAGGCTGCCTAAATGCTACCACACATATTGATGATGCCTCAAAAAATATCCGGGGTTCTATTTCGTATCTTCCACAACGAAGGTCATTACGGATTTTACGTTATTCCAGCAGGAACTGAACCGCAATGAATTTCGTTATGTGGTTCCAGATTTTAGACTGAACAAGGGATTGGATAAGTTCGCCACGCTCACCGTCGCCCAAAAGCAGAAAGTGGAATTTCTCTGCAATGAATGTTGCTGGTTCGGTTGCACCGACCGCAAGATTTGTTACGAGAACGTGAGCCGCAAAAATCTTGGGGAAGATTGCAAGGATCACATCTGCAAATCGCCTGGTGCAAAGAAAGGCTACCGCTTTTCCGACGCCATGAAAAATCCAGGCTTCATCGGAATTGAAGACATCCAAAACATTTATGCGCCTGCAGGTTTTTCGCAGTTCAAAATTGAAGGCCGCAGCCTTGGCAACGCATTGATTCTAGAATTTCTGCTTTACTACATGACTAAGCCAAAATACCAGCTGAACGTCCGCGAAGAAATCTACCTGGACAGTACTCTGGATTTATTCTAGCAGTAGCTCAGAAACTGTTCTATTTCTTTTTGCAAGTCTAGGCCTGGAATTTGCTCCATCAATGTCTTGGCCAAGGCGATATGCTTTTCTGCGAACGCCTTGTTTTTAGGCGATTCCTTATCCACTACCTTATGGTTTACAGCCTTCATGAACTTCTTCACTAGTTCAATATTTTCCAAAGTCTTGCTTTCGAAATAGGTCCTTCCCATTCGCTCAAAAATATAGTCCTCCGCCACACTAGAAAGATGCACCATGTCACTATCGTAAAAACGATAATCCCGCAATTCATCCATCACAATTTCATAGCTGGGGAAATAGCTCACCGTTTCGGGATACTTGGCTTCGACCTGGGCAACCGCCAAATGCAAGGTGGACTTGGAAAGATTGTTGCCGTGGGCACCATCGTTCAAGTGACGCAACGGCGAAACCGTGAACACAACTTTAATCTGGGGATTTATTTTTTGAAGTACACCCACCACACGCTCCAAGGCACGGGCAGCCTCTTCTACCGAAATCAGTTCACGTCCAAAAAGGGAGGCTTCCTGACGATGGCAGTTGGAAACAACCATACCGCCCAGCTTCATAAAATAAACGTAGGCCGTTCCCAAGGTAATAAAAGCAACGTCAGTTTTTTTTAGAAATTCTGACGTGCGAGAAACGGCGCTGTTCAAGTTGGCCAGACATTCTTCCTTATTACGACTGGAAAGGGAACTGTGGGCATCCCAGCAATTCCACATTCCATGATCGCAGAAAACATCCTTTTCCGTGTACTGCTTGCCGCTGGCAATATTATCGAACATTTGCCCAATAGAAAGAGGATTATAGATGGTACCGAAGGGATTCACCAAAGCATTGAATTTCAAATCCACAAACCTCTGGGAAATGTTCTGGGCAAAACAAGAGCCCACAAACATCAAGTTCTTTGTGTAGTCAATCTTAAATTCCGAAAGGGGTATTTGAACTTCGGTAGAAAAATCCATCGCAAATCCTTGAAGTGCAGGGCAAGAACTCTAGCGTATAAAGTTGGTGGGCAGCCACGGTTCGCGAGGCTCAGGCTTTGCCGTTCCCGTTGCAAACTGTTTTAGCATATAAGCCATGTTGTTTGCCAGAGTGCGCATGGTCTGCATGCCTTCTGTATCCTGGGCGGATTCCGCTTCGGCACGGCCGTAGGCGATGTTCCAGTACTGAGAAGTAACGATAGGCATGTTCAGCATCTGGAAAGGCATTTGCAAAGTCTGGAATGCAGCAGTTGCACCACCGCGGCGGCAGCAGCAAACAGCGGCGGCGGGCTTGCCCTGGAAATGTGCGCCGGCAGCGTAAGCCATGCGCTGGATCAGGGAAAGTACGGAACCGTTGGGCTGGCCCCAATAAACCGGAGAACCGACGATCAAGGCGTCGCTGGTTTCCATCTTGGCGATGACTTCGTTACAGATGTCTTCGTCAAAGGCGCAGCGGCAATTGCCCTTGGTCTTGCAGACGTTACAGGCGATGCAACCGCGAACGGCCTTGTTGCCGATCCATACGATTTCGCTATCGATGCCGTTCTTCTTCAGCTGTTCTGCAGCCTCGTTCAAAGCGGTAAAAGTGTTGCCATTCTTGCGGGGGCTTCCGTTAATCAATAAAACTTTCATTTTGTTACCTCAATTTTAAAATGGTTTCCAGTCGTTGGCGTTCCGTTCAGTTCCAACTTGATACGGAGAAGATGCCTTCGTAAAGTCTACATCATCCTGGGAATCTTGATTTGCAGTTTTCTGCGTCGCAGAATCTTGGGTGCTGCGCGATTCCTGAGTTTTCGGTTCCACGCGAACGGGAGAATTTTCTTCGTTGTATTCCTTAAACTGTTCGCCTTTATACTTTCGTGCGGCTAGTAAGCCAGCTTCAAAAAGCAGGTAGGTGGGAGCGCCCAGAATCAGCTGGCTGATAATATCCGGCGGAGTCAGCAATGCGGCCAGCACAAGGATGGCCACCACTACGTAAGGGCGGGCATGGCAAACAGTTTCGTAATAGACAACGCCAGAGCGAATCAAGGCGTAAGTCACCAGCGGAAACTGGAACATGCATCCAAATGCAAGGGAAAGCCACAATGCCAAGGTGACAATGTTTTCTACACCAAAAATTGGCTGCAGGGTTTCGCTTTCGAAACTCATGCCGAAGCGCACCACCAGCGGGAAGCAAATCCCCAGGCAGAACACCACGCCCGAAATAAAAAGCCCGCTGGTCATCCACACGATGGAGCGTACAAACTTCCGCTCATTTTCGTAAAGGCCCGGCAGCACGAACTTCCACAAGTTCCAGGCAATGTACGGGGAACAGATGACGCAATCCATAAGTGCCGCAATTTTCAGCTGCAGCAGGAACACTTCCATTGGGGAAAAGTAATGGAGGGTAGCACCGCTCTGGGCCACAAGTTCTGCGCTAAACCAGTCAAGAACATAGGACGACAACAAAAACATCGGGATAATCCCGATGCCTAGCGCCACAAAACAGTGAATCAGCGCCGTACGCAAGGCCTCCAAGTGAGAGACCAACGTCTGTTCCTGATCTTCTTTTTTCATGCAGGTATGAGCTCGGTGCTACGCACCTTTGAGGTATGAGGTCGGCGATTCTCGCCTTTGAGGAGCGACCTCAAAGGGCTTTAGCCCTGTTCCTTTTTCGCTTCAGCTTCGCCGACTT
>JAKSIE010000121.1 GCA_024398995.1 Fibrobacter sp. | reverse complement strand
GCCGACGGCATCAAGGTGCTGAAGCCCTTCTTCGAAAATCTCGGTTTCAAGGTGCATCCCACCCAGGGCAACTTCATCTGCGTCCACATCGGCGAAAAAGCCAAGGAAATGGTACAGTTCCTGGAAGAACGTGGCATGATTATCCGCGGCCTCACCAGCTTTGGCCTACCGGAACACGTGCGCATCACTCTGGGTAAGCCCGAAGAAAACAAGTTCTTGATGGAACTGGTTAAGAAGTGGACAGAAAAGGTTTAAGACGCGTTAAAGCCCGCGTGTCATCCTGAGCGGAGCGCAGCGGAGTCGAAGGATCTAGAGATTTTAATATGAGCGCAACAAAAGAAAATCTTGATTTGTTGAACATCGCCTTGAAGGCTGCGGAACTGGCTCAAGAAAACATCCTGAAGTATTTCCAGAATGACGTGGGCGTGGAATGGAAGGCCGACAAGACTCCCGTCACCATCGCCGACAAGAAAACCGAAGAACTTTGCCGCGAATTCTGGGCAAAGGAAACTCCGGGCTTCGGCGTCATTGGCGAAGAATTCGGAATCGAAAGTCCCGACGCAGAATACCAGTGGGTCATCGACCCCATCGACGGCACCAAGGCATTCATCCACGGGGTTCCCCTATTTGGCACCTTGATTGCCTTGTACCGCCGCGGGGAAGCAATTGCAAGCTTGATTCGCATTCCAGCCATGAACACCGCCGTATGGGCTGTGAAGGATGGCGGAGCGTTCCTCGGCAGCAGCGCCCAGGATTGCCGCGTTTCCAAATGCTCCCCGGTAGACAAGTTGTCCGACGCCCTCGTCTTGAGCGGCACCGTCAACACCATGGAAACCGCAGGCTATGGCGAGCAGTACGCCGCCGTACGTCGCGCCGCACGCCTCCACCGCGGTTGGGGCGACTGCTACGGTTACTACCTGGTAGCCGCAGGCCGCGCCGAACTGATGATCGACCCAGTGGTTTCCCTCTGGGACATCGCTCCGTACCCGCTGTTGTTCTCTGAAGCAGGCGGCAAGTTCAGCCTGCTGAACGGCGAAACGAAACTCTTCGACGCAAACGGCAAGCCCACCGCCCCCATTTATGAAGGCTATACCAGCTTCGCTTCCAATGGTTTGATCCACGACGAAGTTTTGAAGCTGATGCGCAAATAATGTCAAGGTCGCGCATCGCGGCAAAACGGATTAGGAGGAAAACATGAAGTTCACAAAAAAGACAGCAGCTATCGCTGCCGCACTGTTAGCCGTATCTTTAACAGCCTGCGGAGACGACAGTTCCGGAACCGGTGCACCCTCAAACAATTCGCTTCCCCCTACTGGCGGATATGTTTATCAGCTTTCCGTCAATGAAGCGACCCAAACACTTATTGTGACCAGTTCACGAGAAGTTGGCAACTGCGTCCTTGCAGGCGAGGAACCTCTATGGCTCGACGGAGGCTTAAAGGTTTATGCAGATACCAACACATACGAATTCAAGGGAGACTCTTTGATCCTTCACTCCTTTGAGACCTATGACGGACACGTTCACGATCACAAAAACATTTTCATTGGCAAGAACAATGGTCGCCTATATGGTACTTGGGAACAGCTCCTTTGCGATGATGATGACGATGACGGCGCAAAAGACTGCCATCTTTCTCCCTACGCTACATACACCATCACCTTTACCCAATCCACAGCCACAACCAACTTTAGTTTAAGAGAAAATGCTGATTTTACAAAGACTGACCTAGTCTACCATATTGTAGAGTCACTTTACAATGGAGGCCGTTCCAGCGAGATTTACGCCAGTGATTTTGACGATCAGGATCAGGGAGGCCCGGAGTTCGACGTTTTCCTGCAAGAAAACAACATTACGTATCAAAAAGTAAGCAACAAGCAAGCGAACTTCACCATTAACGGTCAAGTCTACACCTTTAGCCTCACCTCTGCAGAAGAATCAATGGAATCAAGGCTGGTAGAAGCAACCGTAACCACGCTTTCCTCCACTTGCTACCTAAAAGATTTTGAAGAAGCGATTTCCAAGGAAACATGCAATAGTCATAACATCTACGACATGAGCGGGTTCCACGAATGCGGCACTGTATATGCACCTGATGGCACAGTATATGACATATTGATTCACGAAAACAGTCTTTCTAACATCAAAGAGTTCCGTGAATGCATTCGTAGTATTGCTCAACAGCCAAGTTCAGACATTCCCCTTCTGTATAAAAGAGCGGCTAAGGAATCAGGGCATTCCAAGAAAAATTCCTGGTTTAAAAAGTTCTAATCTAGCCTGCAATAACACAACGCAATTTGTATAAAAAACAGCCTCGGAGAAATCCGGGGCTGTTCTTTTACTCAACAAAATTTCTTCTATACCATAATCCATAGGCGTTTATTGTTTGACTCGAATCAGAGCACTTCCAAGTTGGACTTGTGACTACATGTGTTTTTATAGGAACTTTTGAATAGTCAAGTCCATCACAAGACTCAAAGAGAAAACCTACATAAAGATAATCTAAGGATTTTCGGCAATCTCCCCCAAGGTCTTCGTTTCGCTCAATTATCGCTACAGAAATAGAGTCGCTAGAAATGTTTGTTAAAACGTGCCCCATAGGCTGCATCCCATCGGCAGCGACAACCATATAAAGTTCACAATTTTCTTTGACTTTGTAATTCAATTCTAATAGAGGATATAACTTGGAAACTTCTTGAAAGTCGATCTTATGGACTCCTTCCTTGATATCAATATCGGGCTGGCTGGTTCTCAGATTCTCTCCCTGATAAACTAAAACTCTAGAATCAAAGGAATAACCTTCTTTGATTAGAGAGAATTGCTGAAGGTAAGCTTCCAACGAACCGTTCTTGACCATTGGAATAATTGTCGTATCCACGAATACAGAGTCTTCTCTTGTTTCAGATGAATCATCCGCAAGCGTTGTCGAATCAAGAATCTCTGATACGGAAGATGATATATCATCAAGGGATGACGAACTTATCTCTTGAAACAGATTCCCTTGTGTTGGATTCGTTGACGAATCACTGTTGGAGTCAGAAGAACAAGCTGAAAAAAATAGCGACAAAATTGTACAATATATCAAAATCTTTTTCATAAAGTCACTCCCTATGTTATGGACTAATCCACATATTGTAACCAAGTATTGTAACTCTAGAGTTATATGTACATTAATCGGGTTCTAAAGTCAAGCCAAAAGTGCCTCTCAGCTGAAGGAAGGGCATTTCTATAAAAAAACAGCCCTGGATTTTACTCCAGGGCTGTTTTTGTGCCAGACTATCGTACGTTACTTCACAGTGAACACGCCGTTTTCGTAGTCGATGACCACCGGCTTTGCGGCACTTACAGTGCCAGCAAGGATTGCGTGACTCAGAGGACGTTCTACGTTGCGTTCGATGAATCGCTGAATAGGACGTGCACCGAATTCCGGCTGGTAGGCACCATCGGCAATGGCGTCCAGGGCAGCATCGGACAGAGTCAACTGCAAGTCCTGACGGGCAGCACGCTTTGCAAGGCCAGCGAACTTCAGCTTTACAATGTCGCGGATCTGAGGCT
>JAKSIE010000120.1 GCA_024398995.1 Fibrobacter sp. | reverse complement strand
GCAAATGATTTACAATGTCGGAGGGGAGCATGGAATAGGCGCCTAGTTCCTTACGGGTCAGGCGGCCTGCTTTTTGATGGAGCAATGCGCCAAGAACAGCGGCGTCGCCAGTAGTAAGGCCTTGTGCCAAAAGTGAAACGATGATTCCTGTAAGAACGTCTCCGCTTCCGCCCTTTGCCATGCCGGAATTTCGGGCTGAAATGACGTAGACTTTTCCATCGGGAAGTGCCACGTAGGTGGGGGACCCCTTCAGCAAGATAACCATGTTAAATTGCTTGGAGAACTTGCGGAGATATTCCGGGTAGGAATTTTCATTTTCAGGGAGTGCGCTAAAATTGCGTTCCCATTCGCGCTTGTGAGGCGTGATGATGGCGTTGGTAGGGCCTTCTTGAGTTTTAAAGAAGGTGGCGCCGCAAGCGTTTATGGCGTCGGCATCAATGACCACAGGCGTGTTCAATCCTGTCAAGAAAACGCGGACTGCATCCTGAGTTTCGGGAGCGGTACCTAGACCTGGGCCAATGGCAATTGCATTCTGATGTTCGGCCTTGTCGCGCAAAAGCGGAATATGGGATACGGAAAGAAGTTCGCTGTACTGGTTACCTAGTCCGCAGAATACGGGCTCGGATAGTTTAGCCTGCATTACAGGCAAAATGGCCTTCGGAGCAGCAAGTGTGACTAGACCTGCTCCGCTGCGTAAGGCTGCTTCGGTACTGAGTGCTGCTGCGCCGGTCATATTGCCGGAACCCGCAATGACCATGGCGGTTCCTTGAACCCGTTTATCGCCGGCTTCGTTACGCATGGGAAGCAACTTGGAGATCAACTTTTCATCTGCCATGTAGAAGTTTTCGTCGTACTTCTCAATCAGTTCCAACGGGTAATTGAGTCGGGCGACTTTAACATCGCCGAAAACCTCGGACCCTTCGCTGGTGTATGCATCCAGGCGGGGGAGGCCGAACAACATGGTTTCGGCAGCCTTGATGCACACAGAGCCACAATGATGCTCCAGCGAATCAAAACCTGTGGGCGCGTCAGCCGCCAATACGGGAATGCCCCAGCCGTTGATGGTCTCAACGACCTGGGCGAAAACAGGGCGTAGCTCACCGGAGGTTCCGTTGCCTAGCATGCAATCCACCACCAAGGCGTAATCGGGATCCTTGGGCAGACTCCCGCTGGTGTAAATCAGCTTGCCGCGGTTTGCTGCAAAGTCTTCGTAAGCCATGCGGGCTTCGTTCTTGAATGTTTCCGGCTTGGCCAAGGAAAATACGGTGCAGGGAATGTCGGCATCAATTAGCAATTTGGCCAGGACCAGCCCGTCGCCACCATTGTTACCTCCGCCTACGAAAACGGCCACGCGGGAATCCTTGTTCCCGAGAAGTTCCAAGACTCTATTGTAGAGGGCTGCGCCCGCTTCCTTCATCAAGTCGTAACCGGCTTCGATGGCGGATGCTGCGAAATCGCTGTTCTCTGTGTTGAACAACTTGGTTTCGCTATCCAGGCTTCGCATGGATGCTGCAGAAATAATGGGCGTGCAGCCGTTGAAAATCATTACATGAACCAGTAGCTAATGCCGACCTTGAATTTCATCATCTTTGCGCCGTGCATATTGATATAGGTGAACGAATCTCCGCTTTCAATATCTTCTCCAATAGTTTTTGTATCGGGGAATAATTCCATGAAGCCCATGTAGAATCTTGCGTCAACGTTGAGGCCACCGACGATGTTGTAACCAAGGCCTGCAGCGATGCCGAAGTTAAAGAAACCTTGTTCGGTGTGTTCCGCGTAACCAAGGGCAGATATAGCTCCGTTTACAATTCCGCCAAGCAAAGAACTTCCATCAGCCATGGGAGGAATATCGGAATCGTTCTTTAGGTTCAAAACAATTTGGGGACCAGCAGTAACATAGAGCTTTTCCAAGAAAACGAAAGAAGCTCGGAACATCAATGGAATTTCCAAGTCCATGGCGGTATAGGACCGTTCCTTCTTGATGTACTTATGGCTGGTGCTGGTGTAGGCGAAGTTCACTTCGGGTGCGAAGTAGAGTCCCTTGGCCAGGTTCAAACGGAACATCAAGCCTGCGTCAAAGCCAAAGCCGGAGGGGTCCCCGTCGGTGCCGTCGTTGTCTTCTTCAAAGCCGTACATCATGTTGTAATCGAAGGTTGCTTTCACGCCGGCGCCAAACTTAGAATTGGATTTTTCTGCGGCGAAAGAAATGGTGGTTGCCATCAGAAGGCAGGCGAGGGTTGTGATAATCTTCTTCATATTTTCTCCTTGGGCCCCTTGGGGTGTCTTTCGGGCTCCCAACTGCTGTGAAAAATAGCATATCCTTTGAAAAGGCCTGCCCCTAGAGTCTTTAAAAGTGTCCAGAATGGTCCGTTTTTGCAACTAATTTGGTAAAAAGTTAGATATAACTAAAAATTATTGAAATTAGCCTTGACTAATTAGCCTAGGTTAACTATTTTTAGTCTCGGCTAACAAAAAAGAGGTAACAATGGAAAACGAACACACCAAACTCACGCAGAGCCTAGAGGACTATCTGGAAATGGTTCATATGCTACGTATGGCCCACGGTATCGCCCGTGTCAAGGATATCGCCGCAGCTCTTTCCGTGAAAATGCCTTCTGTGGCAAAGGCCATCCTGGAATTGAAAAAGCTGGGCTTGGTCACCCAGGAGCCCTATAGTGGTGTGGAACTGACGGAAGCAGGGGAGAAGGCTGCAGCTGATGTCCTGAACCGTCACATCCTACTGAAAGGATTCTTAATTCGTCTCGGTGTTTCCGAAGCCATTGCCGATAAGGACGCTTGCTGCATGGAACATATTCTGTCCGCTGAGACTTTGTCAAAAATTGAAGACTTCATGAAGCCTTCCAATATCACTGTAACCGCAAGCCTTAAAAAGCCCAAGGTTGCAAGGAGTAAGTAATGAGCTGTAATTGCGGCTGCGGTTCTCCCAAGTCCACCAAGAAGTGGAATGCCGAACCGAAATTTTCTGAACTGAAGAAGGGCGACAAGGTCGAAATCGTTGGCTACAACGATGGCGATGCCCGATACAAGTCCAAGTTGCTCTCCATGGGCCTTGTGCGCGGTGTGACTCTGGAAGTGATGCAGATTGCTCCCTTGGGCGATCCCATCGAAGTGAGTGTCTTAAGCTACCGCCTTTCCTTGCGTAGGGAAGAAGGCAACGTATTGAATTTGAAGAGAGTGTAACAATGGCACCGAAACCGTTTACTATTGCTATTGCAGGTAACCCAAACTGCGGTAAGACTGCTTTATTTAATGCCCTTACGGGTTCCCGCCAGAGTGTGGGTAACTGGCCTGGCGTTACTGTCGAAAAGAAGGAAGGCTTTTTTGATCTGGGCGCCCGCCACATCCGCGTGGTGGACCTTCCCGGTACTTATGCCATCTTCGCCAATTCCGAAGATGAACGCGCCGCCGTCGATTTCTTGCTGACCCGCGAAGCTGACCTGATTGTGAATATCATGGACGCCACCAATGTGGAACGCAACATGTTCCTGACTTCACAGCTGGTGGATATGCAGCAGCCCATGGTCATTGCCGTGAACATGATGGACATTG
>JAKSIE010000012.1 GCA_024398995.1 Fibrobacter sp. | reverse complement strand
AGCCATCCAGTTCACTACCGCTAATACGGGTAATGCCCGGACGTTCCTTGGAATTGGTCATCTTCACATATTCCAGCGGACGCTTAAACAAGAACGCGACTAACGCATGGCCAGCCTCGTGGCGGCACAAGCGAGTGTATTCTTCTGCACCAAAAAATTCCACCAAAGATTCACGAGTCAAAGCTTGTTCCTGCATATAAATTCCTTTTCCTTTTTTGCTTGTGCTAGAGACATCATCACAAACAAAATCATATTCTTCTCATACAAGAAATGCCGCATTACGCGGCACTTCTAGTCAACCTAAGTGTTAGAGCACTACTTTTTCTTGGCGGGAGCCTTTTTCTTGGCAGGAGCCTTCTTCTTGGTAGTTTTCTTTGCAGCTTTCTTCTTGGTTGTCTTCTTTGCAGCCTTCTTGGAAGCCTTCTTTGCAGCAGGCTTTGCAGCCGGTGCAGGCGCGGCTTCGGCTACAGGTTCTTCTGCAGCAGGTTCTTCTGCTTCCGCGGTTTCGGTAGCTTCTGCAGCAGCGTCGGCAGCCGGATCTTCAGAAGCAGCTTCTTCTGCAGCAGGTTCGGAAGCTCCGTAGTCGGAAGAAGAGGTTTCGGAAGAAGATTCACCGTATGCGGAATACGGATCATAGCTAGAGGACTCAGTGCTTTCGCTAGCACTGGTAGAATAGTCGCTAGAGGTTTCGGAAGAATATCCGCTAGAGTAGTCTTCGGCAGCAGGTTCGGTAGAAGTTTCTACGACAACGACGGTCTTTGTAAAGGGAGGTTCGTTAGATGCTGCAGCAGACTTGTCGCCAAACACATCGAAGTGAACAGTGATAGAACCACCGAACTTAACGGCGTTCAAACGGAAGTTCACGTCTTCAGCCTTGAAATTCTTGTCCATAGACAAGTAGGTGCAGTTGAGTTCAACACCCATGTGGTAAGGCAGGTGAACACCGATGCTTCCTCCAACGATAAAGTTAAGAGGTTTGCTCCACCAAGTGGAGAAGGTTGCTGCCGGAAATGCATAACCAACTCGAGCCATGAAATAAGGACGAGCAATCCAATTTTCGGGGCCAATCACACCGACAGAAGCGAACAAAGGAATAGCCGGCATCACAACATAATCAGAGCCATCCTGTTGTACGCTAAAGAAGCCGAGACCGCCGCCAACCATGAGGTAGTTTACCGGAGAGGTCAAAAGTTCAGCACCCAAGCTCCAGGAGAAATCAGAATGGAGAGAAGAAGAGGTGTTGTTACCATTTTCAGTTCTTACTTCTTCAACACTACCCGGAGCAAAACCAGAGATAAAACCCTGAATTTGTGTTGCAGAACTAACTGTTACAAAAGAACCCAAAGCGAGGGCAATCGTAGTAAAAACTCTTTTCATTTCAAAACCCTTTGATTATGATACAAATATAGTTTTGTGAAAAAGACTTCACCTGTAATTTTTGGCAAACATCCGCGGTCTTTCAGCGGAATGTAAACTTTTCAATACCAACCTTGTTTTTTAAAAGATTAGTCCTTGAGACAGCGGATGCTGTACCCATAGCTTTTATCAAATGAATCACCCAATTCAAACTGCGCGTTATCCAAATGTAGCCCATATACGGTTTTATATTCACGGACAATCAGACCGTCTACATCCGAAGCAGACCAAAAATTGGCCTGCACGCCCTCACCACTAAACACACTTCCGCGCCCTCCCGCAGGAAGGGCAGAAAAGCCATATGAATCTATTCCGTTGCCGTACTCCCAACCCGAGCGAGAACGAAGCGCCCGACTTACGGAACGGTTTCCGCTAATCGTAATATAATTCGAACCTCCCACAGTTGCAATTAAAGTTTCCCAATCTGCTTCACTAGGCAGATGCCATCCAGAAGGGCATATTCCCTGGACTTTTTTATCGGATGCATCAAAACTAGATTGTTTCCTCAACAAATCGCAAAGTTCCATGTAACCACAAGTTTGAGGATTTTCTGGATTATTTGCCAAAGCTACAGAATCGATTGCGGCGGCCCAAGTGTAATAATGACCTAAAACATCGCACTGTTTTTCGTCATTGTGACGGCACCAGATGCGGTCTTTTAAGCTCGGAGTCTTAACTGAGTCAGCGTAATTTAAATTTTCGGCCATCCATGTTTGTTCTCCAATAACAACAGTCCTATAATGTTGACCATCGCGTTCATCAATTAATGTTCCGTATTCTATTTCGGGATTAAAAGCGAATTGTTCCTCAACAGAACTACTAGATGATAACGCGGCGACAACACTGGATGAAGATTCTTCCAAAGCACTAGAAGAAGATTCAATTCCTACATCATCAGCAGAAGTGCCACTGTTGCTGTCACCACAAGCAACAAAAGCGCTTGCAACGGAAGCAAGCAAAATACCAAACGCAATCTTTCTAAAAGGACTTTTCATTTTCCATAACCCTTCATTTATAGCCACACACTAATGTATTGGGCAGACCTTTTTAACGTAAAAAAAAACACAAACAACCGTCAAGGAGATGAGCTTCGAAAATGAAAAATCCGCCCCTGCAGGTGTTGCAGGAAGCGGATTTTTTTAAGGAGATCCCGGCTCGGAGGCCGGGATGACACCAGAGTTGGATTAGCCCACGAAAATACGGCCGTTACGGAACAGCTGCATCCACGGACCGTCTTCGCCCCATTCAGCCGGATGCCAGGAGTACTGGCAGGTACGGAACACGCGTTCCGGGTGCGGCATCATGACGAGAGCACGACCGTCTTCAGAGCAGAGGCCGTTGATGGCGAAGGGAGAACCGTTGGGGTTCAGCGGGTAGCGTTCGGTGTATTCGTGCTTGCCGTCCACGTAGCGGAGGGCTACGAGGCCAGTCTTCAAGCAGGCTTCTGCAGCTTCACGAGAGGCGAATTCTGCGCGGCCTTCACCGTGAGCCACAGCGATGGGCAATACGGAACCAGCCATACCCTTCAGGAGAACAGCCGGGGTATCTTCAACCTTCAGAGAGCAGTAACGGGCTTCGAAACGTTCAGAGAGGTTCTGAACGAAGCGGGGCCAGTGCTTTGCACCCGGAATCAAGTCCTTCAGGTTAGAAACCATCTGGCAGCCGTTGCAGACGCCCAGAGTGAAGGTATCCTTACGGTTGAAGTAAGCTTCGAATTCTGCGCGAGCCTTGGGGTTGAACAAGATGCTCTTTGCCCAGCCTTCGCCAGCGCCAAGAACGTCACCGTAGCTAAAGCCACCGCAAGCCACCAGACCGTTGAAGTCCTTCAGGCTTACGCGACCGCTCAAGATATCGGTCATGTGAACGTCGATGGATTCGAAACCGGCCTTAGCAAATGCGGCAGCCATTTCCAGTTCGCCGTTGACGCCCTGTTCGCGGAGGATAGCCATCTTCGGACGGCTTTCAAAGTCCTTAATCACCTTGGCACTAGCGACCAAGTCGAAGGTGACCTTCGGAGTGATACCCGGATCATCCTGTTCCAGCTTCAGCTGGTATTCGCTTTCAGCGCAAGCCGGATTGTCGCGGAGGGCGGCGATGCGGCGAGTGGTATCGGACCAGATAGCGCGAAGGTCAGAGAGGCCTTCGGCGTAGTCGCCAATGACGATGTTGTAAGTGTTGTTCAGCTTACCGATTTCAGAAACGGTGTCGCCAAGGCCAGCAGCAGCGAAGGCAGCCTTAACAGCGGCAACGTCTGCATTTGCAACCTGAAGCACAGCGCCCAGTTCTTCGTTGAAGAGAGCGTCGATGACGTTGCCCTGGAGAGCGTTTACATCCAAAGTAACACCAACGTGGCCTGCGAAAGCCATTTCGGTAACGGTGGTATAGAGACCGCCATCAGACTTATCGTGGTAAGCCATGATCTTGCCGTCGGCATTGAGCTTCTGGATGGTTTCGAAGAAGGCGCGGAGTTCCTTAGCGGAATCCACATCCGGAGCCTTGTCGCCGAGCATGTTGTAAACCTGAGCTGCAATGGATGCGCCCATACGGTTCTTACCGCGAGCCAAGTCAACGAGCATCAAGGTAGTGTCCGGATCGGTCAAGTTCCGTTTCTGGATCAGCTGCGGGGTCATGGTCTTGCGAACGTCGGCGCAGGGAGAGAAGGCGCTGATGACCAGGGAGATCGGAGCGGTAACGCGGTGGCTACCCTTTTCGTCCTGCCATACAGTGCTCATGGACATGGAGTCCTTACCCACCGGAATGGTGATGCCCAGTTCCGGGCAGAGTTCCATACCGATTGCCTTTACAGCTTCGTACAGGTCGGCACCGTCACCTTCGTAGTTGGGAGTTGCCATCCAGTTAGCGGAAAGGTTTACGCGGCCCATGTCGGGAACGTAAGCGGCAGCCATGTTGGTGAGGGATTCAGCAACAGTCATGCGGGCTGCGGCAGCCGGAGAGATGAGAGCGATAGGAGCGCGTTCGCCCATGGACATGGCTTCACCTTCGTAGGTGTCCAGAGTTGCGCTTGTGACAGCGCAGTCAGCCACGGGAACCTGCCAGGGGCCAACCATCTGGTCGCGGCAGATCATACCGGTCACGGAACGGTCACCGATGGAGATCAAGAAGGTCTTATCAGCAACGGTCGGGTTAGCGAGAACGCGGTGTGCAATGTCCTTAATAGTAGCGTCGGCAGGAACAACCTGAGAGGTAAGCGGACGCTTCTGGCTCTTTTCGTTACGGATCATGCGAGGCGGCTTGCCCAAAAGGACTTCCAGCGGCATGTCGATAGGAGTAGAACCGAAGTGCTTATCGGTAAGAGTCAAATGCTTTTCAGGAATAGCTTCGCCAACTACAGCATAGGGGCAACGTTCACGCTTACAGATTGCGTCGAACATGTCCAGTTTGTTGCCGGCAACGGCGATCACGTAACGTTCCTGGGATTCGTTACTCCAGATTTCGAAGGGGCTCATGCCCGGTTCGTCGTTAGGAACGTTACGGAGTTCAAACTTACCGCCGAGACCGCCATCGTTCACCAGTTCCGGGAAGGCGTTGGAAAGTCCACCTGCACCCACGTCGTGAATGAAGGTAATGGGGTTTTCTTCGTCCATTGCCCAGCAACGGTCGATGACTTCCTGGCAACGGCGTTCCATTTCGGGGTTTTCACGCTGCACAGAAGCAAAGTCCAGAGATTCGTTACCGGCACCGTTGGCCACAGAGCTAGCTGCACCGCCACCAAGGCCGATAAGCATTGCCGGACCGCCCAGAACTACCAGGTGGTCACCCGGGTCGATGTGGCCCTTTTCGATGTGGTCGTGCTTGATGTTGCCGAGACCACCAGCCAGCATAATGGGCTTGTGGTAGCCGCGAACTTCGTTACCCTTTTCAGCAGAAACTTCCTGTTCGAAAGTACGGAAGTAACCCAGAATGTTCGGGCGGCCATATTCGTTATTGAATGCTGCACCGCCAAGAGGACCGTCGATCATGATGTCCAGAGCGGAAGCGATACGGGACGGGCTGCCGAAGTCCTTTTCCCAAGGCTGAACGGCACCAGGAAGCTTCAAGTTGGAAACGCTAAAGCCAGTGAGGCCAGCCTTCGGCTTGGAACCCTTACCAGTTGCACCTTCGTCACGGATTTCACCGCCACTACCGGTTGCAGCACCGGGGAACGGAGAAATTGCTGTGGGGTGGTTATGAGTTTCCACCTTCATCAAGATGTCCACTTCTTCGTTGTGGAAGTCGTACTTGTTGGTGCGGGGGTCTGCGTAGAAACGACCGGCGGTTGCACCCTTCATCACGGCAGCGTTATCCTTGTAGGCGCTGAAGATGTTGGTGTTGTGCAGGGCGTAGGTGTTCTTGATCATCTGGAACAGGGACTTGTCCTGCTTGACACCGTCGATGGTCCATTCGGCACCGAATACCTTGTGGCGGCAATGTTCGGAGTTGGCCTGAGCGAACATGTACAGTTCCACGTCGGTGGGATTGCGCTTGAGAGCGGTAAAGTTGTTGACCAAGTAGTCGATTTCGTCGGCGGAAAGAGCGAGGCCCATGGCCTTGTCAGCCTTCACCAGGGCTTCGCGGCCTTCGGTGAGCACCGGAATAATGTTCAGGGGGCGCGGTTCTTCCTTGCTGAAGAGAACGTCCAGGGAAGCGGTGTCTGCGAATACAGCCTGAGTCATGCGGTCGTGGATCTTGGATTCGATAACCTTGCGGGCGTCGGCAGAAGCGGCACCTTCAAACTTCACATAGTAGGCAATGGCGCGTTCGATACGCTTGATGGCGGGCAGGCCGCAGATGTGAGCGATATCGGTAGCCTTGGAGCTCCAGGGGCTGATGGTACCCGGACGGGGGCAAACCACGAACATTTCACCTTCGAGAGCCTTGGCTTCGCGCATGGGGCCGTAGTGAAGCACCTTTTCCAAGGTGACCTTTTCATCTGCAGTGAGATCTGCGGACAGGTCCACCACATGGAGGAATTCAGCGTAGACGCTTGTGACGTTCAGGTTTTCTTTCTTGAAGTCAGCCAGAAGCTTCTGGAGACGGAAATCCGACAGAGCCGGAGTACCACGAAGAATGAGCATTTTTACCTCTTGCCGGGGGTTAGCCGGCACCTTGTGTTTTTTAGAATTTTACGAAGGGAAAGATAGTAAATAGTGGTTAGTGGTTAGTGGTTAGTGGCTAGTGATTAGCAGGTGAAGAAATGCAAAAAATCCCCGCATTTCTGCGAGGATTTTTATAAGTCTTTGAGAGTCAAAGAGTTAGCTTGAGGCAAAGCGGATTAGCGCTTCTTACCCTTCTTGCCCTTCTTACCCTTGGCAGGCTTTGCTGCCTTCTTGGGTGCCGGAGCTTCTTCTTCAACAGCTTCTTCGTCTTCCTCTTCTTCGTCAGCAACAACAGCCTTACCGAGGAGAGCATTGACATTCACGGAAGTGAGGCCGGAGAGAGACTTGACTTCGGTCTTCTTGTCAACATCAACCTTTGCGAAGTTGGAGATGATGTAGTAATCAGAAGTTGCTTCGAACTTACGGGTCTTGTTAGCAATGCTCATGTTGCCCTTGGTGGAAGGGAACAGCTTTGCTTCGAGGCGAGCCTGATCCTGAGAGGTCTTGACGTTCTGAATGATTTCAGTTGCAAGAACCCAAACGGATTTGTTCACATCAATAGAATTGTTCACGTACTGGACAACCTGAGAAGCGGACTTAAAGGACTTTTCGGTAGTCTTGGTGTAATGTTCGGTTGCCTGAGAAACATAGCCGCTCTTCTGCATGAGGAGGGTTGCCAAAAGAAGGACAGCCACAGCAGCCAGCGCAATAGAAATAGTCTTCATATTCATGGTCAGTACCTCTTATTCGAAGTGGAATGCTGCAGGAGCTTCCAGTTTAAAGTTATCAGCCATGTTGTAATCTGCGAGAGCCTTGTAGTCTGCGCTCTTCAACTTGCCCTTTGCGAAGGTAAAGGTAATAACGCAATTCTTACCGCAAGCGATTTCCTTAACACCATTTTCGTTCTTCAGAACCAGCTTGTCTGCCATGCCGGCCTTTTCGTTAATGGAATTCTGGGCCTGGGCAGGAATGCCAGCTGCAGTGTACATGTAGGAAACCTGATTGAAACGAGCATCCTTGTCTTCTTCGATAGCCTTAGCCGCAGCGTCGAAAGAAGCTTCTGTCTTGTCGCCGGTCAAAACAGCATTAACAAGCTTCCAAGCCATGCCGTACTGGTCCACAGACTTCCACTGTTCCTGAAGAACAGTGTTGTTCTGGTTCAAATATGCATCCAGCTGTTCGCTCACAGACTTCTTGGCCTGTTCTTCGTAACCACCCTTAAGAACCATCATCAGCACAAAGAGGCCGACAATAGCCACAATATCCACAATAAGCAGAATTTTGAATTTTTTATTGTTCATAGTGTCCCTTTTATAGGTTTTTGCAGTCTAGAATTTAATTCCTTATTTAGAAAATGCAAGCAAAAAATATAAAACAACCCTCTTTTTTCACCAAAAACAGGGCAAAATCCGGGCAATTTATTATATTCCTGCCCATGAGTGACAAACTTCCTTCCCAAATCATCTTTGAAAACCTCAAGGAATTGATGCGCGCCAAGAATACGGCCCACGAATCCATGTTCAAGTTCCACTGGAAAAAAATGTGGCCGTTCAACCTTATCTGGCCCCAGGTGGACTATGTCCGCATCGTCCGCCTCATGGAAGAAATCCGCAAAAACATCATTAATCAAAAGAACCTTGTCGCCCAGGCAAAATCAAAGGCAAAGCCTTTCGAAAAGACATTCCTTGACGCTGCACCCGCCTACCTGGACGCCATGAGCATTTCCTGCAAAAGTCTCGCCGAGGCTGCCCAATGGAAGCAGGACATGCTTGAAAAGAAGATCCACAAGGAAGTCAAGTTCAAGCGCGATGTTTCTGAATGGAGTCGCATCCTTAAGGAATACGAGACTGCCCAAGGGGATCTTACCCGAGCAGGAGCCATCGTAAGCATTGGTTGGAACGAATTTGTTTCTGCCGGTGGATTTGTGGAACCCGCCTCAAGTGAAGCGGCTGAAGTTCCTAACCACGACGCAGCAAAATAGCCTTCAGCAAATTAAATCGCCAGCGGAAACGTTGGCAAACGCTAGCAACTTTCTTATTGTCACCAGCGAACAAGTTGGTGGCATTATTTTTATGCACCCGGTAACTAATCAATTTATCAGGAACCGCCACCACCCCATCTTTTCGTTCAGCAATCACACCGAGCCATTGATCGTGCATTGGGAGATTTTTGGGAAACGGCAGAGCCAAGGCCAAAAGTTCTTTTCTAAATGCGATGCAACAACCTGTAAAGGAATTCTTCAGCCAATTGGCAAAAGCACCAGACTTGTATGGTCGAGACGCCCACATGGAATCACCGATGACATCGCCATCCCCATTAATAACGTTGGCATCGTGAACAGCTAACAGCGGAGCGGTGGTAGAAAAAGTTGCGCCGTCAAAGCCCAAGGCTTCAATCATCTTTGAAACTTTTCCAGGAAGCCAAAGGTCGTCTTGATCCGCAAGAAAGATTACATCGCCATGCGAAGCCACAAGGGTTCGTTCAAAATTGTACACAGGCCCGAGATGGCCCACCTGAGGCAAGACCTTGACTCGCGGGTCTGCAATTTCTTGAATGATGTTTAAAGTACGATCCGTAGACCCGTCATCAGCAACGACAACTTCGGCGCCGCCTTTTTCATCAGCAGACTGCGGCAACTGGGAAAGAATACTTTCCAACTGTTCCCGAACGTAGCGTTCACCATTGTATGTGGCTATGCAAACAGAAATCATCTTAAACCGCGTAAGTTTATTTGCGCTTGGGCAAAATCAGTTTCAAAGTTCTAAGCCAAAAGAACGTCGTGGCAGACGCAAGTTCAGGCAATCGTTTCAAAGCCTCGCGTTTACTGCAGTTCGTCAATGCAGAAAAATAGCGGGCCTTCCAAAGTTTTCTCGCCTTTTTGTACAGCGGGTGATTCTTGTAGCACTCCACCGTATCCAACATATTCTTGTAAAGAAAATCAACATTCTCTACCGAATTCGCTGCAGAAAGATTATTTCCATGGATTCGATAGTGACAACAGTCAGTTTTTACCACAGGCAAGGGAGAGCACTTGTGCAACAAGCGCAATATCATAGGAAAATCTTCTTGTCCAATACTTGCATCATACCCGCCCATTTCCCTAAAGGCAGTCACTTCAAGCATTTCGGAGCATCCATGAATTTCTCGTTCTCCAAGAAAGAACTGTTCAAAAGTCACCTGGGGAATAGACTTCAAATAGCGAGGATCAAATTCCTTGGCCACATTACCGTGAGCATCCATCTGCTTAATTTGTCCAAAACAAGCGATGTACTGCGGATGTCGACCGAGGTAAGAACTTTGTTCAGCCAAGCGACCTGCAGGCATAATATCGTCGGAGGCAAAAGAGCAGAAATACTTGCCCTTGGCCATTTCCAGAAGTTCGTTACAGGTAGCAACGACACCTTTGTTTTCGCGATGCTTGTAACGAAAGCCAAGTTCCTTGGAAAGTTTTTCCAAAATGGTGGGCGAATCATCCTTGCTGCCGTCATCAATGACAATCAATTCAAAACTCACACCCTTCTGGTCCATAACAGAACGGACCGCAGCCTCCACATAAAGCGCGTGATTGTAGCTTGCCATCAAAACAGAAACCAGCGGAAACTGTTCTCGCTGTTCCGTTTCTACACCTACGGCAAAAGCCTTGGCATAAACATCTTCCGTAGCCTTTTCCGCAAACATATTCGTTATTGAATATTCCACTTCACCCTCCGAACCATAAAGAACATCATGATAAAGTACAGGGCGTTTTCAAAGGCAAAGGCAATCATGGGACCGTTGAAACCAAAGAGTCTGATACAGACCATCGTCGCAACAGCAAGGAGTACATCGCTGATAATTTCCGCCGTAAGGAACTTTTTGGTTTCTTGATGGGCAAACAAGACCAGGGCCATGGTAAAGCCCGCTGTTCTAAAGAAATCACCAAGCAACTGGAAGTGCATATAGTCTGCAGCCCCGATGTATGCCTTTGAAAAAAGTAGGGGAACAATCAGGTTTCTGCCGAAATACAGGACAAGTACCAGGACCAGGGCGCATAGCATCACCATGCCAAACATGGGATAAAACGACCTGTTGAATTCATCCTTGCTACGAGCAACCGCAATCTTCGGCAACAGCATTACCGACAAAACCGCAGAAACAATCATAAAGACAAAATCTGAAATTTTCCAGACACTCTGCCAAATACCCGCCGCATCATGACCGAAGCTAGAATCCACCGTTGTTCTGATGATGGTGAGAACCACAGGGGTAAGTACCATAGGCACAATCCCCATCAAGGCGTAGGAAAGCCAAGGTCCACGAACATCAAGATTTGTCGACCAGATTCGCTTAAGGGAGAAACCTGCCTGACGAGCCACACGAATGGCAAAAAACGCAGCCACAATACTTTGAGTAGCGATAATGGAAAGAACGCTAAGTCTGCCAGAATACAGGAAGAAAGCAACCCAGATAATCTGCCACAAGGATGCAGCGATATTGATCAGGCTCCACTTCTTACGTTCTTCAAGACCAATCATCACCGAAGACGTGATAGTAATAATATTGGTGGCTAGAATCCCCGGCAAAGAAAACAGGATGCCCGCCTGAACCAATCGAACACTCATTCCCGGAAACAAGGTTTCCAAAGGTGCCATGAAACAGAACAAGACGGCAGCAATACAAGTAAATATGGTTGCAAAAGTGGTAATGCGAACGCCGCCATGCCAAATACCTAAAAGTTGTTTTTCGTCGTTCTTGTACTTTGCGGTAAGGCTGGTCCAGCCGTTGTTCAAGGCTAGGCTGGAAGTTGCCGTACCAATGGACATGATGTTCAGGAACTGGCCCACACAAGCAAAGGCGGCTGGCGGCAAAAATACAGCCAACAGCTTATTGATGACAAAAGCCCTCAGTGCATTACAAAGAACCACTCCGCCAGATTTAGCAGACTGCACAAGGAACCCCCAGCCATACAACAAACCATTCAGGATTTTATCCATTCGATTCACCATTGAAACTGTTGACCGCATCTATGACTACCTGAATTTCTTCGTCGGTCATCAGCGGGTGCAGAGGCAAGCTCAATTCTTCACGAGCCAATTTTTCGGCTACAGGATAATCCACCACACCATAAGCGTCTACGAAAGCCTTTTGTAAATGAGGAGGCGTCGGATAATGGACCAAGGTTTCAACGCCTCGGTTTTTCAAGTGCTGTTGCAAAGCATCTCGGCAACTTTCGCCATTGGGCAGTTCACAATGAACCGGGAAAATATGCCACACGTTATCGGCCAAGTTGTTTTCCTGAGCAGTCGCCGCCCTAGGCAATTTCACCAGCGGGTTCTTCATTTCGGCCAAATAGCGGTTGGCGATTTCGTTGCGACGTGCGTTGTCCACATCCAGACGCTTCAACTTAACATCAAGAACGGCTGCCTGAATCTCATCCAAGCGGGAATTTTCCCCTACACATTCGTGGACGTATTTCTTTTCGGAACCATAATTGGCAATCTTACGGACTGCATTGGCCAACAGTTCATCATTGGTGACCACAGCGCCTGCATCCCCAAGGGCACCCAGGTTCTTTCCCGGATAGAAACTGAAACCAGCGGCGTCGCCCAGATTTCCTGCACGGCGAATTTCCGAAGAGTCGCCCCAACTCATAGCGGCACCATGAGCTTGAGCCGCATCTTCCAGCAATAGAAGGTCGCGTTCGTCAGCAAAGGCTCGTAATTTTTCCATAGGGCAAAGACGGCCGTACAGATGTACTGCCAAAATCGCCTTGACGCGAACACCACTGTATTGACCGTGGATAAGAGCGTCGTGCACAGAATTCAAGTTCAACACAAACGTTTGAGCATCCGGTTCTGCAGGCATAGGCACAAGACCTGCAGCCTTTACCGCAAGCCAGGTAGCAATAAACGTATTGGACGGCACAATGACGCCATCCCCAAGGTCCAGGCGTCCAAGCGCCACATAACCCTTTAAAATCAGGGACAAAGCTTCCAGACCATTCCCTACCCCAACGCAGTATTTGGCGCCGCAATATGCCGCAAAGTCAGCCTCAAACGAAGCGCATTCCTTTCCACGAATGAACCAGCCAGAGTCAACGACACGGGTGGTCGCTTGCTGCAATTCCTGGCCAAAGGATTCTACAACTCGTTTCAGAGGATAATAGGGAACTTGAATCATGATGTTTAAAGTAGAAAATATCCATTTTTCAAAAGCATAAAAATGCTGATTATTTGATAAAACCGCTGTTTTACGGGAAGAATGATTACTAATTTATGGATATGTACGAAATTTTGCCCTACACCAAAGATTTGGATAGTCGCATAGACCGTTTTGTGAACCAGGAATCCGTCAACGGAACATTCCTGCAAACAAGGCGTTTTCTGAACTACCATCCTGAAGGCCGTTTCAAGGATGCAAGTTTCGTACTCCACAAAAGCGGAATTATTGTAGCCTATTTTCCTGGCGTTGTAACCGAAAGCGGCTGCTGGATTTCTCATCAGGGTTCAACTTTTGGTGGTCCTGTTATTTCCAAGGACTATTATTCCGGAAGCCGCATTCTAGAGATTATTGAAACCGCAGACAAGTACCTGTCCGAAAACTTCAGGTCTGTCAAGATGAAGCCCTCTGGCCGAATTTTCAGCACCGAGCCTACGGATCTTTTGGAATACGCCCTGGAACATTTCGGGTACGAGCGATCCTCCGAATTAAGCAGTTACACACAACTTAACGAATGTAGCGACCCTTTGGAACTCTGCACCAGGGAATGCCGTCACAACTACAGAAAGTCCAACGGCGAAGCCTTTACCTACCGCCATCTTGAAGACGAAGAAGAATTCCGGAAGTTCTACAACCTGTTGGAAATTTCCAAGAAGAAATACAACACCAGGCCAGTTCATACCCTACAAGAACTTCTCTTATTGAAGGATCTCTTCCCCGAAGAAATCCTTTTCCGCGGGATCTTTGATGGCGACACCTACCTTTCAGGCATGATGCTGTTTGTTTTCAAGCAGGCAAAGGCCATCCATTTCCAGTATGTAGCCCCTGACGAAAGCCTTCGCGATAAGAACGGAACAACCGCTCTTTATATTGGAGCCATGCGGGAAGCCAAACGATTGGGTTTGGAAAAATTTTCCTGGGGCATTTCCACCGAAGACAGCGGCAAGATTCTAAACGAATCCCTGTACCACTTCAAGGAAAGCTTCGGCGCCAAAGGCGCTGTCAACATAACGTTTACCAAAAAATTTTAATGATACATGGGGCGGCAGCCCCTTTGCGTCATTTAAGGGGCAGGGGCCCCCTGAATAGGGAGTTTACTCCCATTCAGACACGAGAAAAAGTTCGAGCGCAAGAACGAACTTTGGCGAGTGGGGTGTCCAGAGGGGCGGCAGCCCCTTTGCGTCATTTAACCTCTTTCAAAAAATCTTCGTATTCATAAATGTAATCGGCTTCTTCATAATGTTCAGAAGCCAGCACCATGCAAACGGCCCCACTGGAGAAATTCTCAATTTCACGCCAGGTCATGGTGGGTATGTACAAGCCCTTGTAGGAACGATTCAGGGAGAACTTCTGACGAGTCTTACCGTTATCCAGAACCACATCGAAACTGCCACTAGCAGCAATGATCAGCTGACGGAGCTTACGATGGGCATGTCCCCCACGGGTAGCTCCACCGGGCACATCATACAGGTAATAAAGGCGCTTAATATCGAAGGGGATCAACTGACCGCCTTCCACAACGCTCAAATTACCACGTTGATCGTGGGCAATGGGGATATCAATAATCTGGGGTTCGTTCCAATTCATGCCCCTAAATTATAAAAAAACGGACCAAAAGGGGAGGTTCGGCCTCCAAGCCTTTGAAAAACACGTCAATTTTTCTATATATGGACCATCTTCTAGCGTATGTCGTGTTAAGCTCTACCAACATACGTCATTAACCAAAGAGCTTCCTTTAACGAGGTTAATATGTCCTCTTTCCGTGGACCTAAGGGCAAGGTTGCCCGTTCCTTGGACCTTGCTGTTTCTAACAAGACTCAGAAGGCTCTCGACCGTCGTCATTTTGCACCTGGCCAGCATGGTCAGAACCGCAAGAAGTCCGCTTCTGTTTACAAGCAGCAGTTGGTCGAAAAGCAGCGTCTTCGTTTCACCTACAACATTTCCGAAGCACAGCTCGCTAAGGCTTATGCCGAAGCAAACCGTCGCGCAGGTTCTGCAGGTGACAACCTGATGATTTTGCTGGAAACCCGTCTGGATGCAGCAGTGCTCCGCATGGGCTTCGCTCGCACTATCTTCGCAGCTCGTCAGTATGTCGCTCACGGTCACTTCACCGTGAATGGCGTTCGCAGCTTCTCTCCGTCTCGTCAGCTCAAGGCTGGTGACGTGATCGCTGTTCGCGAACAGTCTAAGGAACACGTTCAGATCAAGGAAGCCCTGGCAGCAGGTGCAACCGTTCCCGAATATCTGACCGTTGACGCTTCCAAGATGTGTGGTTCTCTCGTGAAGCTCCCGCTCCGCGACCAGATCCCCGTCCAGCTCGAAGAACAGCTGGTTGTGGAATACTACTCTCGCTAGTCGACGAGTTCTTCCAACGACAACTGGAACATTTGGAGACACCCGCAGAAATGCGGGTGTTTCTTTTTTGATTTCTTTTTAAAGAACGTACATGCCTAGCACAAAAATAAGTGCGGCAAAAATTGCAAATATGGGAAGCAGCAGCAGTCCACAAATGCAGGCCACGCGGAAGTTCCACCAGGCAAGTTTACGGCGACCTTTCTTTGTTTCTGCCAAAGCAGTCTGGCACTCGGGGCAGATATGTCCCAGTTTGTTGCGCACGCGCATGGCCATATTGCTCTCCATAGGAGACATACCCACACGTTCCGTAAATTCCTTGCCGCATTCCTTGCAATTACAAATCATAGTCATCCCTTTTTCTTGACGGCCAAAACAATGACCGAGGCAAGTACAAGAATAATACCAAAGAAAAGTCTTGTAGTCAAAGTTTCTCCAAAAACGCACACGCCAATCATCACGGCAGTCAAAGGTTCCAGGCCACCCATGATTGCTGTTGGCGTAGACCCTACGATTTTTACAGCCTTGGCCATGAAAACCAGAGACAGAACCGTCGGCACAAAACCCAGCATCAGCGCCCATCCGTAAGAGGACGGGCTTTGTAAAACAGGAGGCAATCCGGCACCGAAAAGTACGGAATAAAGAACCAGGAACAAAAGGCAAAACATCATTACATACAAAGTCAGCTTTGCCGAGCCCATTTTCAAGTCAGCCTTGTTCACCACGACGATGTAGATTGCGTAGGCCAAAGAGGACACGAATACAAGAAGCAATCCCGTAAGGCTTAAGGCCGCACCACCTTCCCCACCACGATACAAAAGGCCGATGCCCACCAAGGACAAGGCGATAGCCACCCCCACCGAGGCAGTAAATTTCTCCCCGTAAAAAACAGCCATAATCAAAGCCACTTCCAAGGGATACAAAAAGAGCAAGGTGGAGGCAAGGCCTGCATCCATATAGTTAAAAGACGCATAAAGTCCTAAGGCGCTGATTGCAAATAAAAAGCCAAGAAAAACGAGCGAAGGAAGTTCCCGTTTATGGACTGCAAATTTTCGGATTACTGACTGACAGTCACCTCGATTCACCACCATTATAAAGGCAAGCAAGACAATGGCGATGGAAAAGCGATAGCACAGAACCGATTCCGGCGAGAGACCTTCACGATAAAGAAACAGCGCACCCAACGGGTTCGTCCCGTAACAGACTGCCGCCCCACAACCGTAGAAAATTCCCTTAAGGGATTTAAGCTGCATTTTGAATGACGTAAAAACGACCTTCTATTAAATCGCGAATTTGGTTGCATCGGCCAGCTGCACAGAAGCAATACGAGAGATACCCTTGATTTCCTGGGTCACACCGTAGAGCATATCCGCTTCGGCCATGGTACGCTTATTATGGGTCACCACAATGAACAAGGTCTGCTTACTGAATTCGCGGAGGAGAGCCATGAAACGACCCACGTTGGCATCATCCAGAGGACCATCCACTTCGTCCAGCACGCAGTAGGGCGACGGTTTTTCCATGTAGATGGCAAAGAGCAATGCCGTTGCAGTCAACGCATGTTCACCACCGGAAAGAGCCTTGATGCCACGCATCTTCTTACCAGTAGGACGAACGTTAATTTCAATATCTGCATCCAGGATATCCATGGGCTTGCCCATGTCATCTACCTTTTCCACAAGGTTCATCTTGGTTTCGCCATTGAGGAACAGTTTACTGAACACAAACTGGAAATTCTTCTGAATTCTGTTGAAGGTTTCCAGGTAACGGGTGCGGGCAATGTCATCCAACTTGGTGATGGTTCGATCCAAGGAAGCCCGGGCACGATCAAGATCGTCGAATTGCTTTTCCACATCGGCGAGATGCTTCTTTTCTTCTTCGTAGTCTTCCATCACGTTGACGTTGACCGGGCCAAGATCCTTGATTTTGCCACGAAGTTCACGGATTTCGCGGTCTGCCTCAGGCTGACTGTATTCAACGCGTTCCACATCTTCGGGATTTTCAAGATTGACGGAGTACTCGTTGGTAATACGTTCAACCAGTCGATCCAAGTTGGCCTTCAGAGCTTCTTGACGACGGCCCACTTCGTTCAGTTCCTTCATCTTCTCGATCATATCATCACGAAGATGGTTTGCCTCGGACTGCCAATCGTCCAAGTCGCCAGAAACAAGTTCGTACTTTTCGCGAGCCAAGTCGCGCTGGCCTTCAACTTCGATAAGCTGTGCGTTTTTTGCCTGAGCCTGGTCGGCAACAGTTTTTGCATCCTGCTGGTTCTTTTCGATAGATGCCGCATTCTGCAAAAGTTCGTCGTTACGGCTGCGGATAGAATTCTCATGGAATTCAATCTGGTCGGCAATGCTACCCAGTCGGCTTGTATTCTGGGCAAGCTTTGCATTCTTATCTTGAGCAGCGTGTTCCAGTTCGCGAACTTCTTCTTCCTTTTCGCGGAACAAGGTATCCTTTTCACTCAGTTCGTCGTTGACACGAGCGTATTCAGCTTCGGCGCGTTCAACAG
The DNA here is from genome assembly GCA_024398995.1 of Fibrobacter sp. GTDB lineage: Bacteria > Fibrobacterota > Fibrobacteria > Fibrobacterales > Fibrobacteraceae > Fibrobacter. The sequence goes on along the minus strand of JAKSIE010000012.1, from coordinate 28,525 downwards.
CCGCTTGAGCTTCGGCCAGTTCAGCATCGCTGTTCTTGGATTCGATTGCAGCCTGAATCTTTGTCTCTGCATTACGGACTTCGCCTTCCAACTGAGAAAGACGACGTTCGCAACCAGCAATAATATTGCTCTGGATAGAAACGCTGGCGCTACCACCGCGGAGAGAATCCTGCTTTTCGCGGATTTCGTCCACCAAGGATTCCATCATGTTGTTGTCTTCGTCCACAAGGTCCTGCAGGCGTGCGACTTCATCTTCGGCCAGACTTGCTTCGGACTGGACATCTTCCAAAAGTTTTGTCGCTTCTGCAATTTCGTTCTTGCGAGACAATGCGCCAGAAGTGGCGGCACCGCTGCTGACCAAGCCGCTGGTACGGACAATGGCATCGGGAGCCACAAAGCAAAGGTCCTGGTCACGCATATTGCGAGCAAAAGTAAGCGCCGTCTGTACGGAATCTACAACAAAATAACGAGAAAGAATTCCGGTAAGCCACGGTGCAATTTCATCGTCAGCCTTTACAAACTGATTCAAGCATCCAACCACGCCGGCGCCATCAACAACACCCTGGTATGCAGGAGCTGCATCGCCAACCAAGGCAAGCAGAGCCTTACCCACATTGTAGTCCTTCATGGAGTCCACAATGTTCACAGCATTGGAATCGCTAGCGACAACGACAGCATCCATCAAGTCGCCCAGAGCAGCTTCTACATAGGCGGCGTATTCGGCGGATGCTTCGATGCGTTCAGAAAGAAGTCCACCGATAAACTCGGCCTTGTTTTCCTGAAGCCAGCGGCTTGCGTCGGTACCTTCGTTTGCCACACTCTGCAGCACGTCGATACGGGACTGCAAACGGGTTTCTTCGTTCCTCAGATTCTGCAGCTTTCTCTGCTGTTCCTGAAGGTCGGAACGGTCCTGCTCCAAACGTTCTTCGCGAGTTGTCTTTTGTTCGTTGAGGCGTTCGATTTCCGCGTTAGCTTCGTCCATTCCTGTCTGAATATCACGAAGAGCCGCTTCGGCTTCGGCCTTCTGGCTCTGGATGTTCTGGATTTCACCGTTCCACTTTTCCAGGTTACCCTGAAGCATTGCGGATTCTGCATCCATACGTTCAAAACGGCCACGGAGCGCATTGGCGCGGTTTGTAGCCTGCAAACGTTCGTTAGACAGGTCCCTAGACTGGGTGCGAAGATCATCCACCTTGTCGCGCATGACCTGCAAGATTTCGCGTTCACGGTCCAACAAGGCGTTCATTTCTTCCATGTCGCTATCAGAACCAAGAATACGGTTTTCTTCTTCCAGGCGATTTTGTTCTTCAGTCAACTCACGAACCTTATCCTGGCTGCGATTGATTTCTTCCTGAGCCTTTTCATTGGCGGCTTCCAATGCAGAAATGGTATCGCGGACACGCTGAAGATTGTGGTTCAAGTCATTGACTTCAATATTGATTTTCTGGACTTCACGTTCTAAATCGCGATAGGCGGTTTCGTCTTCGCTGATCAAAAGTTTCTTTTCTTCGATCTTGGTCTGCAATTCCGTAGCGCGGGTCTTTGCGGACTCGACTTCGTGATTCATACGCTTGGAGGTGGTTTCCAAGGTATTCACACCATCGCGCATATCATCAAACTTGTCGATGCTAACAGAAAGGTCCAGTTCACGAAGGCGCTTGCTCAGGCGCTTAAATTCGCTCACCTTTTCTGCCTGGGTTTCGTACATACGAACGGCACGACGCGCACTGCGAAGATTGTCTTCTACGCGTTCCATGTCAATTTGCACGTGTTCCAGCTGGCGGCGGGTTTCCTTGCGCTGTTGCTTGTACTTGCTAACACCGGCAGCTTCTTCAAAAAGGATACGGCGGTCATCGGCCTTGTCAGAAAGAACAGCCTTGATCATGTCGGCGTTCATCTGGGAATAAGTACTGGAACCAAGACCTGAGTCAAAAAGCAATGCATGAACATCACGGAGGCGGCATTCCTGATTGTTGATCAGGTATTCACCGGAGCCATCACGATGAACGCGACGGGTCACAATCACTTCGGAATATTCAGAATTCAAAGTACCATCGCTGTTATCGATGACGATGGAAACTTCTGCAAGACTCATGGCGGCACGTTCTTCGGTACCGCTAAAGATCACGTCCTGCATCTTGCCCATACGAAGTGCTGCGGCCTTCTGTTCACCAAGAACCCAACGGATTGCATCCGTAATATTGGACTTGCCACAGCCGTTAGGACCCACAACAGCCGTAAGGCCCTTAGTGGGGAAATTCACTTCGGTTCGTTGAGCAAAGGATTTAAATCCAAAAATCTTTAGTTTAGTTATCTGCACTGTACAAACAAAATAGTTTTTCCGACAAGATTATCGGAACTTTAAAACCAAGGAATCAGCGTCAGATTCCACTTTAAGGAAGAGGCTACCACCTTCCACTTCCATTTTCTTGACATAATGCAAGGTTTCTCCAGAGCCATCGGTGGACTGGGTGTAGTTGACACGAAGTCTAAAGGTACCCACCCAATCGTTTTCTACCACATGGCTACGTTCGCCCGGCAAAAGAGTTTCATTAATCCAGCGCACATAGCTTGTACTGTCATCCGAAAAAATATCCACGGACAACAAGGTACAATCTTCCGTCGCGTTTTCAACCTGGAGCCTAGAATTGGTTTCAATAAACCAATGACTAAGACAGCCGGTCAAGCCTACGCAGCAGAACAGCGCCAGGGCAAGACAAAAGAATGACTTTTTCATTCTTACCTACCACCTCTTGCAGGGGTCTTCTTTTCGTAACGAATGCCCTTAGCCTCGATGACCTTTTCTTCTTCAGGCCTCAGTTGAATTCTCTTATCTTGTTCAGGAGCCTGGTCCTTGTTCTTTACGGTCCTATTTTCTTTTTCCATGGGAGCGGCCTTGGTACCGCCGCGACCAAAGAGAAGGCCATCAAGAGTAGCCAGGTTAAACTTGATTTCGGCAAGGACTGTACCCTTGGCACCATAGAAGTTTCTGTAATCGAAAGCTGCGTTGTAGGCGAAACGGATGAACATCAGGTCCACGGCACCACCCCATAGAAGATCGGACACGCCTTCGCGGTTGCGACGACGGATGCAGGACGCCTCAAAGCCCAGCATTCTAGACGGATCCGGATAGTACTTCAAGATTGCGTAGTTGAAACCCGGTTCCTTCAAGTCAAGGGAAATTTCACTATAGAGACGCTGGCCATAAAGGTTCTGTTCCCAAGTCAGGGACAAGGAATCATCGTCACCCTTCTTGTTGTACATGCCAACAGAGATGTTGGGCAAATAGGTTCGCCAACCATCGGACTTACCACCATAAATTTCACGGCTTTCAAGATCCAAGGAGAATCGCATGCTACGCCAATGATCCTGATACAAGCTGACCTGGGCGCTAGCGAAGCCCCAGCGAGCGTGGGTCCAAAGGTAGGCCAAGGTGTCTTCTTCGGCGGCGTAGACCTTGCCCACGTGTTCCACATTCTGCTGCTGCATACCCAAAGCCAAGGTAAAGTCGGCCTCGGTATTGGTAAACACACCACCCCAAGTCAGGTTAGTGCGAAGCAGGGAGAAACTATTGTAAGTGGGATAGAGCAAAAAGTCTTCGCCATCCCAGCCAGAACGGTCGATCCACGCCAAAGCACCCAAATGGAGATGCTTTGCAACATTAGCAGTTGCAAAGGCTGCGGCATGCTGTCTAAAGGCAAAGCCTTCGTGTTCACCGTATTTGCTCTTTAAGGGCAACTGGTCCGGCGCAGGGGTATAATACAAGCCAATATCAAAGTAACCGCCGCGGCCACCTCGCATCACGTCACTAATTTCCTTCAAATGACGGTCACGGGTTACGGCGCCACCGGCAGAAAGAGCTTCTGTCGTAATAGGATCTGCCAATGACCAAGTTGCCATGGCCAGAGTCAACACCAGGGTATAAAAACTTTTCTTGAAAACCATACCTTTAAAATAGCAATTTTTTGAAGGGAGTTTCTATATTTAACTCTATGACAGACCAAGATTTAGCACTAATTGCCGCATGGAGCGATCACTCCCGTTTGTGGAAGGACAATACATGGGTTTACCCCGTCATTAGCCGCCGTGCCGGAGGGCTTTCCCTAGGGATTAACCTGAATCCCGACCACAAGTGTTCCTTCTCCTGCGCCTACTGCCAAAGCGGCCCCCAGGATGGCCATGAAAGCGTCGCCATTGACGTAGATGGCGTAGAACGCGAACTACGCCAGTTCCTGGCTTTTTACGAGAGCGGTGAGTTTGCAAAGTGTGAATTTTTCGGCAACGTTCCTGAAGACAAAAAGATTATCAAGGACATTTGCCTTTCCGGCGACGGCGAATCTACCATCGTCAAGGAATTCCCAGAAATATGCAAGGTTATGGCCAAGCTGCAAAAGGAATTTCGAACAAAGTATTCTTTCAATGACCCTTCCGGTTTAGGAAGTTTCAAGCTGCGTCTGATCACCAATGCAAGCCGTCTGGGCAACGACAAGGTGGAAGACGCACTGAAGTTCCTTTTAGAAACCGACGGCGAAATCTGGGCCAAGCTGGATGCCGGAACGGAACCCTGGTACAAGCGAATGAACCGTTCCGCGGTCAAATTCGACACCATCCTTTCCAACCTGGAAAAAGTCATCCAGTTCTACCCCATTTGCATTCAAACCATGCAGTGCAGCCTCCAGGGCGACGCTCCTACCACAGACGAAGTAGAACAGTATATCCAGAACCTGGAACGAATCTACCGCGCCGCACCCCAGAACTTTGTTGAAGTGCAGCTGTACACCGTTATACGTCAGACCATGATTCCCGACGTGTTGCCGCTGCCCAAGGAATTTTTGGAAGACACCGCAAAAAAAATCAAGGCAAGAATTCCGGTACAGGTGAGAACATTCTAACCATTTACCGAACTGCGACAAAAAAAAAGACCTGCATCAAAGCAGGCCTTTTTTATAGAGTTTCGTGAAGTCCGCGACAATCAGCTTAAATTAATTCCTCAGGCGGGAGGTTTTCGTTGACTTCCGGTTCCTGGTAGCGGGTTTCCGGAATCTGCACCTGGTTCTGGAAGTAGGCGCGGTGAGCAACGATTACCTTTTCACGGGCAAATTCTGCATTCATCCAATCGCCAATCTGAACATCCTTACCTTCCAATTCCTTGTAGTTCTGGAAGAAGTTCTTGGTAATGCGGAGGAACATCTGGTCCACATCGGTAATGTCCTTGATGGGACGGGGATTGAAAACGGGCACGCCCAGAACCTTATAGTCCTTCTTGCCACCATCAGTCATGTCCAGGGCTCCAATCACACGGCAAGTGCAAACGGTTCCGGTCATCATGGAGGCGGGGCTGTAGATCAGCATATCCAAGGCATCGCCATCGTCTGCCTTGGTGCTAGGAATAAATCCATAGGTGCAAGGATAGCTCATGGAGCTAAGCAAGCAGCGGTCAAGACGGAACACGTGAAGGCGTTCGTCGTATTCATACTTCAGGTTGGTATCCTTGCCGATTTCCACTACGCAATCCACTTCGTAGGGATACTTTTTTCCGATTGGCAAATCCAGATAGTTAATTGACATCTATACTCCAAATCCCCATACGCACTGGGGCAATTTTGTTCATTCAATAAGGTTCTCGTATAAATTTAACACTTTACGTAAATTTCGTAAAGCATTTTTAACAAAAATGAATCTTTATGAGGATAGCAAGAATTTGTTAGCGGCTGCGCCAACGAGAGGAAATAGTCTTGTCGAAAAGGCCAAAATAGAACACCGGTTCACCGCGATCAGGACTGTAGCCCACCTCGAGGCGCACACGGTCCAAAGCCGGAATAATCAGATGAACACCGCCATAGACAGCGCCTTCATAGTTTTTCCAGTGCGGAAGTCCATTGTCCCACAGGACGCTTCCATCGAGGCCCGCCACCAGCTGGAGCCCGTAGAAGAAGTTTATCCCGAACACGCTGGCGGAACGACGTTCCAACAAGACAAAACGTTCTTCCAAATTCAAAAGCGCTTCATGAACACCGAGGCTCAAGGAATCCGCCTCATGCCCGCGGAACGTGTTGGCTCCGCCATGGTAGTAGTAATCATACGAGGCTACGGTTCCAGGACGATAACGGAATAAGGCCGTTGCTCCGGTAACGAACTTGCCCACAGTTGCATAGCCACGAGCATCCCAAAGAACTTCCCAGTAATTTTCGCCCTTGTGGTTCACCCCCACGCCAGAGCCAATGTGAGTCAACATATACTCCAGGTAATAACCCTTTCGGGAATCCAGTTCGGAGTCTCGTTTGTCAACAATAAAGCCAAGTCCAAATTCGGGCAAATGTCCGGCACCACCTTCCAGGTAGCGGTAAGCACCGGAAATTAAAAGCGAGAAGGTCTCATTCAAATCAACATTAAGATCCAGGTCCGCAAGCCAACTGGCATCCTGGAACTTACGCAAGTTATCCCAGCTGTTGGTACGGAGAAATTCAAAATTCCAACCGATAGGAAGTCCGAACAAATATGGGGAACTGGCGTACAGGGCATACTCATTGCGATCAAAGAAAGGATCCACAGAAGTACGGTATTGGATTTCCGCACGAATGTCCTCACCCATTACATTCAGATTTGCCAGGGCCAAGCCCAGCATCAAGCCGTCACGGTCCGTCTTTTTGCCCGCAGGAGCAGGAATCCAACGGAAAATTTCCTTGAGATTATAGGTCAGTTCCACGGAGCCATCTGCCGCAGATTCACAACTTGCGGAAATCTCGGTAAATAAGTCCAGGTCCTGAAGTTTCAGTTTTTCCACCTTGAACTTTTCTTCGGAATAAGCCTCCCCAACCTTGTTCTGAAGCTCCCGTTCCACCACACGTTTCTTTGTGTGCTCAAGACCATGCAGTTTGATGGATTTAACGACAGCACCTTCGGCACACTGGCCACCAAAGGAAAGAACCGGCATACCTAGAAGGGCTACGCCAAGAACAAATCCTAAAAGGTGAGCATTTTTTTTCATTTTGTGTATCATCCAGTAATCGTTCACTGCAAATTTAAAAATATTCCCTTTTTAGACCAACAAACTTTGCTTTTTCCATAGAATTATTCTCTCGTCAGTATTTGATTTTTTTATTTTTGGGCACGTAAATAGAAAAGAGGTGTTTTCATGTTAGACTTTCTCGCCAATAACTGGCCCTACCTGGTAGCAATCGTTTTGGTTGTTGTCATTATTTTTGCCGTTCGCGGAGTTCGCAAGGCTCTCAAGGAAGGCGGTGGCGCATTCAATATCGAAACCATTAGAAAGAATACCGAACCGAACTTTGCTGCTCTCAAGCAGAAGTCTCAGGCCCTGTTGGCAGACGCAGACATGATCTGCGAAGTGAAGGAAGGCAGCAACTTCGTCATTCCCAAGAAAGAAGACCTGAAGTTCTTCCGTCGCGCCGTTTCCCAGAAGTACAAGCTCGCTATGTTCCTGGTTCCGGGCACCAACAAGGTTGTCTACTTCTTCTGCAAGACCGACGCAGGCGTAAAGCGCCGTATCGAAAACCTGGTAATCAACCAGAAGTTCCGCGAAGGCAAGAAGCCCTACGTCGACGTTGCAACCGGCGACAAGCTGAAGTACCCCCGTCAGTAGTTTAACAGCTCAAGCGTAAAGTTTATACTTTACAATAAATTGCGCGATGAAGGTCGCGCTTTTTTTTATGAGAGAATATGTCCAGAACCTACAAAGATCTCGCCATCGCTGAAGAGGAGAGTAAGCTTGAGGCTGCGCTCCAGGAATCGAAGAACCTTCTTGTGGAAGCCCCCACAGGTTCCGGTAAGTCTTTGTTTATCCCCTGGTTCCTAAGCAGGCATTGCGAGGGACGTGTGGTGGTTCTACAGCCTAGGCGAATTGCCGCACTGGCTTTGGCCCAGTATTCCGCCAAGCTGCACGGAGAAAGCTGCGGCAAGACCATCGGTTATCAGTTTAGGCAAGACACTTGCAAAAGTTCCGCGACCAAGATTTTATTCCAGACCTATGGTAACTTTTTGCAGGAACTGCTCCACGGAAAGATGGAAGCAGACTGGGTGGTGTTCGACGAATACCACGAACGTAAGGCCGACATGGACTTGTTGTTCAGCTACTTGCTGAAACTGCTAAGTGTAAACGCAGGGACCGCGCAGGAGAGCGCCGCGCTAGAGAACGCCGCGCAAAATAAGATCGCGCCACGCATCGCAGTGATGTCCGCAAAGCTGAACCGCGAGGAAATGGAAAAAGCTCTGGGAGTAAAATGTCTGGAACTGGGCCATTCCCTTTATCCGGTCCAGATCATTAACCAGAATCCCATGGCAGGTAACACCCAAGAAGCAGAAGTGGTTCGTGCTTTACGCACTCTGTACATGAACGGCATCTGGAAAACCACGTTGGTATTTCTTCCGGGTAAAGGCGAAATCGCCCGCTGCCACAGTGCCGTCGAAGAAGCACTTGGCCCCAACACTGCAGAATACCTGGACTTATTCGGCGGACAAGATCGAGAAACCCAGGATCGCATTTTTGAAGAAACAGAAAAGCCTCGCGTCATATTCACCACAAACATTGCGGAAACATCCATTACAGTTCCTAACGTCAGTGGCGTTGTAGATAGCGGCGTGGAACGAGTCAGCGAATATGACGACAGTGAAAAGGTGAATGTTCTTCGCACCGCAATGATTTCCATGCAGAACGCCATCCAGCGTTCCGGACGTTCAGGACGAACACAAAATGGTTGTGCCATCCGCCTCTGGAGCGAGGATGCGGAAAAGCGTATGCCCAGGGGAATCATTCCCGAGGTGACGCTGATTGAGCCCTCGGAGTTCTTGTTACAGAAGGCGGCACTGGAGAGGGCCCTTGCGGAAAAAACCGGAAGCGTCTGCGAATTGACTTTGCCGACGGCCATGCCTGCAAACCGACAGCAGTCAGCATCAAAACTGTTGAACGACATCGGCATGATTGCGGACGGAGCCATTACGGAACTTGGCCTCAAGGCAATCCAGTCACCCATCGGAGATGTTTCATTGGCATTGATTCTCGCTTCTGCAAAAGAAGCCGGAGACTTGCCTGACCTAATGCTCGCAGCCATGGCGTGGATTCATTCCGGAACAGAGACTGTGCAAAAGTCCAAGGTTCCACTGAATCTTCTGACACTTGCCCGAGACACGCTTTCCAAGAGCATGAATGTGCCCCGCGAAATTTCGTTGACTCTCCGTCAGTTGCTGGATTACAGAAAAGAACAGTTCGGCAGTGTTGCAGAAACGGGATCAAAGCAAGCCAATGAACTGCAAATTATCAAGACTCTGTTGAAGGCTTTCCCGGACCGTTTGGCAACGCCTACAGGTGACGTGTACAAGTTGCCTAACCAGAACATCATTCGTTTGCAAGTTGCGGAACAGCCACACGCATTGCTGGCTATGAGCATGTTGCGTACCGGTGGCGGCAGCAAATCGGAATTACGGGTAAGCCTTTACGTTCCTGTTCCTAAGGAACTGCTCGAAACCGACCAAGCTGTCGTCAATTATGAGTTGCTGTGGCGCAGTGGTCAGGAACGTTTTATCGGCGTAGAGATTCAATGTGACGCAAACGATTCCCGAGAACTCAGCCGCAAGGAAATTCTCCCGCAGGAAGCCTCCCCCGCCGTACTGTCCAAGCTAAAGGAACTTACCGTAAACGCCTGGCGCGAAAAACTGGAAAAGGAAAACTGGACCGGACGCTACCATACGGAAACTGTAGAAACATTACTCATCAAGATGCGTCTCGCTGCCAAGTTCTATCCGGAATACGGTCTGCCGGAATTTAATGACGAAGACATGGAACTGATCTTTGACGAGTTCACCAGCGGAATTTTTCTGCTGCGCGACTTGAACGAAGACCGCTACCGCGCAATCATTGAAGACTATTTCGGCAAGGGAATGCTTCAATGGTTGAACAAAACCTTCCCCGATCATTTTACACTTCCCAACGGCAAGCGCGCCCGCTACACCTATCAGCAGGTGGATGCAGCAGAGCCTAGCACAACAAACAGCAATCTCATCACACAAAGTGCCGATGGCGTCCTCATTGAAATATCCGCCCGCATCGAAGACTTTATGCAAGTGGACCGCGCCTCAGGAAAAGCCACGCCTATTACAGGGGAGCACTGGATTGCAGACAAAAAACTGCGAGTCCGTTACGACATCCTTGCCCCCAATTTCCGCAGTATGCAAAAGACCTGGGACCTTACAGGATTCTGGAAGAATACTTATCCTGAACTGAGAAAGGAACTTCGCGGAAGATATCCCAAGCACCCATGGCCCGAGGCTGTTATCTAGCGGGATTCGGTTCCTGGTACATCGTCCTGTCACGACGCTCACTTCGTTCACCCGACTTCGTCGGAGTCGTTCCAGTCCGACATACCAGTCCCCATTTATACCGCTATATAACTTTGGAGTTCCGCGAACGTCAGACGACATCAAACGCCAAGCGCAACCCGCAGCTACATGAAACTGCGGCTACATTCAAGGACTTTGGGTTTGGACTGGAGGGAGTCCAAGGCAGTTATTTAGCGGGACATTTACGGATCAACTTTGTACACTACCAAAGTCTTGCTGTATTCAAAGCCAACAACCAGCAATGCCGTGTGCTTCACCGGGCTTTTTTCAGACGGAATAAACAGGATTCCCTCTGGACCGCGGTGGCTTGGATCCATAATATATTGGATCAATTTCGGAGACTTAAAATCCGTCGCATCAAAAACAGCAATGGCACCAGCCCGTTCCAAGCCAACAAAAACAAGGCGCCTTCCGTGGGTATAGCCATAGGTTACATTTTCAGGTTCACAGCCCTTATCATCGCTACGGGTATCAATTTTCTTTTTGCCTTTCTTGGAATTCCAGTTAAAATATTCCGGCGTAAATTTTGCAGCGGCCTGTTCCAGGGCATCCCCAGAATCCCAAATTAATTCACCAGACATTCCGTCAAAAATACTTATAGAGCGAGAACCATACGTAATCTTGCAATCCTTGACTCCTTCGCAAGGTTCTTTTTTTGCATAGGATTTCCATGCCGCTGGTTTTTCCAGGCTTTCACCTTCGTTGGCCGTAATCACAAAATTTCTTTGTCCAACAGAGAATGCCTTGATGCCGTCAGGCTGACGCAAGCCACGCATATTCTCGTTCTTGATATTGATGCGGCCGTCCTTCACTGCATCTAAGCCAAACCCCGGCTTGGAATGATCCACATACCCCAAATCAAAAATGGTATCGATCTTTGCGGCCGCAATGTCTACGCGTGCCATGGCATTATTTTCTTGCAGGCTTACCCAAGCGTACTTGGAATCTTCAGAAACGGAAATATATTCGGGCTCCACCGAAGCATCGTCAAATTCAAGAATTGAAATTTTCGGAGTGAAACCAGTCCCAGACTTCGCAACATCAGAGCCTAGCTCCAAAATTGCCACACTGCCCTTAGGATTGATTTTACCATCTTCGCTAGGTTCGCCTTCACAGGCTACCAGCAAGCGTTTCCCATCGGGAGTGAAGGTTATCATGTCGGGATGATGCCCCACCTTGTATGTGGCGACCTTGCTCAATGCAGAGCCTTCGAACTTCAAAATTTCAACGAAACCTTCTGCGTGGGCGGGTTTTGCCAAAAGGCTAACCGCCACCAAGTTGTCATAAACAGTTACGCTGGTGGCTTCACCTTCCAAGGTAAACTGGGATTCCTTTTCCAGTTTGCCCTGGTCATCAATTTTGACAATTTCAAGAACATCATCCTCACCCACCACAAACAAGCGCTGGGCTTCAGGCATGTAAGCCGCAATTTCCGCAGTTTTCAAATTAACAGAAGACACAGGAACAAAAGAAGGATCAATACGCACATGCTGAGACTTTGCCACACCTTGTGCAAAGGTGGCTACAGACATTAGAACGGCAAAAACCACCGCAAAAAACACATGCATACTCCACCCCTTCATAGCCCGTCCATCAGAACTAATTTCTAGTAATCAACCAAAGAATCAGCATACCCAAGCCCACACCACCAAGAAAGGATGTGGTGACCATGCTTGAGCCAGCACTACGAGCTTCGTCTACTTCTTCTTTTTTCTTTTCATTGACGCCAATAGAAACGTTTAAAGCCTGAGCGCAAAGAGCGTTATCTTTTTTCATTGCTTCATAGCTCTTTTCCCAGTTGGCACTCTTGGCCTGTTCCACTTCCAAAGACTTGCGTAGAGAATCCTTTTCGGCATCGCAAGATTCGCTTTGCACAGCCATGACGCTATCGCGGATGGCAATTTCTTCTTTCAGTTCGGTTTCGATGGATGTGGGAGTTGCAGTTTCTGCGGGAGCTGCAGTTACTGCGGGAGCTGCAGTTTCTGCAGGAGTGGCATCCTGAGCAAACGCAACAGCAGCCACAAAACCCAAAGCCAAGAGAGCTTTCTTGAACATCATCATAACTCCTTACATTTGAGCTTTAATGCGAGCCCAGCCTTCTTCGGGAATTTGAGCGCCCATGACCTGGACAACTTCGTTGGATACAACGCTACCCAAGTTACCAGCACGTTCCATATCCCAGCCGTTCATGTAGCCATAAATAAATCCCGATGCCCACAAGTCGCCTGCGCCGGTAGTATCAATAGCCTTTGCAGGGCCAGCCTGAACACGGGTCACCACGCCATCCTTGGAAATCAAGGCGCCACGCTTACCAATCTTTACCACAGCCACCTTGGCCTTCTTGGCAAGAACTTCGAGAGCGGCTTCTTCCTTGACGCCGGCGTAAGCGAAAGCTTCGTCTTCGTTAGCAATGATGATATCGATCATCTTGTTTTCGAACAATTCGTCAAAAGTCTTGCGGCAAGCATCCACAACGCCAAAGGAACTAAAATCCAAAGCGGTTTCTACGCCCAGGGAACGAGCCAAAGTGAAGGACTTCTTGAAACAATCTGCGTTAAAGGCACGGTAGCCTTCAGCATAGAGCAAAGAAACATCATCAAACAAAGCCGGCACAAAGTCTTCAGAAACCAGGAAGTCGGAGGCTCCCAGGTAAGTCCACATGGAGCGTTGAGCGTCGGGAGTAACAGCGCTAAATACGCAACCGGTTGCCACATCGGAAATTCCCATCTTGGATTCCACGCCGGAATTCTTCAAATGAGCCTGGAACAAATCACCCAGTTCATCCTTTGCGACCTTGCTGATGAATGCAGCACGGCCACCCAACTTTGCAACGCCTACCATGGTGTTGCAGGTGGAACCGCCAGGAACGCGAATAGGCTTTTCAAGACTGCCCAGGAACTTTTCCATCTGGGGCCAGTCCACCATATTCATGCCGCCTTTCTGAACGCCCTGAGAAGCAATCCATTCGTCGCTAACATTAGCCAAAACATCCACAAGGGCAGCGCCCATACCGAGTACTTTCTTCATTACATTCCTCCGCGGCGGCGACGAATTCTATCGCCCGCTTTCAATAAAAACTGACGTTCAGAATCACTCAAGGAATGGATTCCATCCCTGTTGACTTTCTTTAAAATTTCGTCCATACGTTTTTCTTCATCAACGTAGAATACTTCACCTTCAAGGACTTCGGGTTCCTTGGCATCGTCAGCGGATTTCGACCTCTGAGAATCAGTGCCGGAGCGACCGCCATCATTCATCTTGAACTTGGGACCACGAGCACGTTCAACACCTTCGCGAGCCTTGTTCAGGAAACCATCCAGGCCACCGTTGAAGAAGTACATATAAAGGAAACCACCCACAACGCCGCCCAGGTGTGCGAGATGAGCAATGCCATCGCCGGAGGGAGCCATAAACACGTCAATGGCAACCATGACCCACATGGCGTACTTAATCTTCATGGGGAAAAACATGAACATCAAAATCACGCGCTCCGGAAAGAACTTGTAATAGGCGACAAACACACCCATCAAGGCGCCAGAGGCACCGATAATCGGATTGTTGCTCAAGCCTAGAATGCACATGACCAAGCTAAACACCGCAGCAAACACACCGCAGAACAAGTACATGGCGGTAAAGTGCTTCGTTCCCATCCAGTCGGCAACTTCACTACCGAACATCCAAAGCATCAACATGTTAAACAGAAAATGCCAGAAGTCCACATGGACGAACATGTAGGTTCCGTAACGCCAAATCTGCAGCGGATCCGTCGGGAAGAATGCGCCAAAGAAAGTGATATACTCACGAAGGTTGGCGTAGCCATAACCCGGCAAATTCAAATGGAAGCCAAGGATTCCACCCACGAAGAACGCAAGAAAGAAAACCACCGCATTGGCAATCAGCAATACACGAAGGGGCTTCGGCAAAAATCTAAAAGGTCTCATTACTTGGGGCCTCCAAATTCAACAACTAACGGCAAAATTTCTGCTGGAACATACTTGGCGAGTTTATCACGACCAGCCTTGTTCTTTGCAATACCGCACTTTAACAATTCGCGAACAACCGTGCTACTCACAGCCAAATGCTCAGGAGCAGAGGCCATGTACACCGATTCGCATTCAGGATACAAAGTCTTGTTGTTCCAACCTACAGACAATTCATAATCCATGTCGGAACCGTTACGAACTCCGCGAAGAAGATACTTTGCCCCACAATTTTTCATGAAAGTGGTAGTCAAGCCATCAAAGCTGAACACCTTGACATTTTTCAAGTCGCAGCAGGCTTTTTCGATCATTGCCTTGCGAGTTTCGACGGAAAACATATACTTCTTGGAGGCATTCACCGCAACCAGAATATAAAGTTCGTCAAAAAGCTTTGCGCCACGGTTCACCAAGTCCAGGTGTCCCACGGTAAAGGGATCAAAGGATCCCGCAAACACAGCAATTTTCTTCTCAGGTTTCATATCTAAAAATTAGAAAAAAACGCCTGGAAGAAAAAAGACTAAAATGTCGCAAGCACTGCTACTTGCGATAAATCAGCAGGGAGGATTCACCGTACTTTCGGATTTTCAAAAGGTCTTCCGCCTCGGCTTCCTTCGCCCATGCCGGAAGTTTCTTGGTGGGCGCTTCAAAAACCGCCACGCCACCCGGATTGAGCCATTCCCAGAAGCACCGCAAATCAGGATACTCCATATCCTTGAAGGGTGGGTCCGCGTAAATCAAGTCAAAGCCTTCGCCCTTGCAAAGGGATTCCTTAGACAAATTCAATGCACTGGATTCAAGCAATGTTAGCTTGGATTCCAGGGCAAGGGACTTGTAGGCTTGCAGAACAAGGCGGGCCTGGACCTTAGCCATTTCCACGGCTGTAACGCTTGCTGCGCCACGGCTCAGAGCCTCGATACCCATAATACCCGTGCCGGCAAACAAATCCAGCACTCGGTAGTTTTCAACGCCCTGCAAAATATTAAACAAGGCCTCCCTTGTGCGGGACGCCGTTGGCCTCGTTTTTGAGGTATCAGGAGACGGAATATTCCGTCCCCTAAAATTGCCACCTGTAATACGAATGGACATGAAGCCCGGCGATTAGGGAGCGACGTACATTTCGAAACGAATCGTAGTAGCCAGTTCTCTCTTGGAATGCTTCATTTCGATGCTCTTAACACCTAAACGGAGCGGAGAAGCGGCATATGCGGCAATGAAGGCCTGCAAATCGCTAAAGTCAGCCTGAGTGGTAGAAGTGTAGGAATGACGCTTGTACACACCGAAGTCTTCGACCTGCGGTTTTTCCAAACCAGACAAACGAACCTTGTTTGCACTTGCCAAAGCCTTGAGAGACTTAGTCTCTGTAGCAACGTCGGCTGCAGGAACATAGCTATTCACGGCGTTCAGATTGACATTCCCAACATTGTACTGGCCGAAGGCAGTAACGTCGGTCGCAGAAGCACCAGCTTCCAGAGACGGAGACTGGAAATCTGTACTTACTGTCTTGATGCGTTCAAGGAAGCTACGCTGGGAATTAGGATTGCGGGTTGCACCACGAACGTAGAAGTAATTCGGGAGCTGATAGATACAATCAGAGAAACCAACGTCATCCGGAGTTGCAGTGGTCAAGAATGCAAAGAACTGACCCACAGAAGCCTTCTGGTAAGAAACCTTTTCGAGAGGCAGGAAGGAGTTGTAGTCGGAACGCTTGTTGTTGTACAAAACGTTCGGATTGATTTCACCAACCACCTGCTTGACGCTCATGTTTTCACGCTGACGCTTGATCAAAGCCTGGTTATTAGCTTCAATGTCAGCTTCCTTGGCCTTCTGAGCCTTTCTTGCATTTTCAAGAACAGGATCCTGTGCACCAATCAAGTCAAGATATTGAGCCGGAAGAACACCCTGGAGCGGACCCGGAACACCGCTGACGCTGATGTAGCAGGTAAAGCCAATCACAACGAGCAAAGCTGCAACCAAGACGTTTCTAACCTTCTTGGAACCACCCTTGTTCAGGTCTTCGACACGAGTAATGTTAACCGGAGAAACGGTTTCAACAACAGTGAGCTTTTCGGCGGCTTCAATCAAATTCAAGTGAATCATACACCCTCCATCACATTCAGAGCGGCACCGATAGCAGCAGTGCAGTTCAGTACGGCAGCGGAATCTTCGGCATCAACAGGCAAGCGAAGATTAGAGAAGGAATCCAGCAAAGCAAGCTGGCAACCAGGCAGCTTAGCACGGAGGGTTTCAACAAACATCAAGTCGGAAGCCATATCGCCACACAGGTGAATGTGCTTGGTAACGATAGCAGCATTTTGCTCGTGAGCAAGTTCAATCTGTTCTGCAATACCGTCGGCCAAAATTTGGTAGGCGTCTTCTCTGGACTTGTTCACCAAGGCAAGAGTAGATACACAGCGCAGAGCCTGCAAGTTGTCCTTGGTAACCCACATCATGGTCACACCGGCATAGTCAGCCTTGACGACGCATTCAAGTTCGCTCAGGTCGTCTGCGAAGTCCATCAAGTTCATGATGGAAAGGACATCCACGTCCATGGCCTTAGGAGCCAGTTTCTTGTTGCGGAAGCCCTTACGGAGGTTGCCGACCCATTCCTGACGAACTGCAATGAGCATCACGGTGAGGCCCAAGGTTGCGTTGCCACTGAGGATCTGGTAATCAATCACATAGGCGTCAGCATCTGCATTGGAAATCAAGGAAACGTACCACTTGATGTAGTCATCCAGGTTCTTGGCAGCTTCGGGAGGAACAAACACCTGACGAACAATAGAACGGAATGCAGGAATGCAAACGGAAATGGCCTCCACCTTACCCACCTGAGCAAATTCCATCCACCCCTGGAGAACGGTTTCAAACGCATAGATGTCCGCCATGGGGCTTGTTTCTGTTTCGAGAATTGCGGTCTTAAGAACGCGACGTTCGACAGAATCCACAAGAGCAACCTTCAAGGAGGCATCTCCGACTTCAATACCTAGGTATAACTTCGTATCACTCATATAGTCAACAAATTAGAATAGTTATGAACATAAAAAATTTAATCAAATATTACACCAGGCAAGATGCTTTCAAGTTTTTTAGGGCCTATTCCGGGTACTTTTTCCAAGTCCTTTGATGATTTAAAGGGACCATGCGACTCACGATGGGAAACAATTTTCTCTGCAAGCTTAGGACCAACACCGTTCAAGGCGCAAAGTTCCTCTGCAGAGGACGCATTTATGTGCAGAGGCAATGCCACCAATTTCTTTTTTTTTGCTTGCGTTCTTCGGCTTTTTCCCTTATCTTCCGATTCTGGAGCGGCTATTATTTTGTCTAAAAAGGAGGAATCCGCCACTTCAGGTCCGGCATCCGCCACTGGAGGATGTTTTTCAAAAACCTGTACAGCGTCCTCGATTTGGACGCTTTCGATTGTGGGGAGCCCCCAAGGCAAAAAGCGAACAAGGACCCCAACGGCAAACAGACAAAACGCAAGGTACACGACCTTTCTTTCGGGTGCGTTCATATGCTCTTTCTTTTGAAAGAGAGTTGCCGGGACTAACGGAGCTTTTTCAGAGCCAGTTCCACAGCCTGCACATCGGAGGGAACATCCACTGAAATGGAGGCATAGGGACTTTGCACAATGCGGATGGGTCGGCGCCCCATGATACGCATCTGCTCCAAGGATCGTTCAAGTTCCAAGGGAGCCTGGGGCAAGGAGGCAAATTCATCCCGAGCCAATCGAGAATAGGCGTAAATACCTTGATGCTGGAACCAGCGAGGAGCCTCTTCTTCAGATACAGTCCTAGTAAAGTCTACGGCAAAGCCCTCTTTCACTAAAACTTTAACAACCGTCTTGAGTTGAGCCTCTGCCGGGTTCAGAGGGCACGCCACCGTCACCCAGCAATCAGGATTTTCTTCAAGTTCCCTAGCTACATTAACCAAAACGTCTGGTTCAACCAAGGGCTCATCGCCCTGAAGATTTACAACCAAATCCAAATCTAAGGCTCGGGCCGCGTCGGCAACGCGATCGGAACCAGTAAAAGCAGGGCCGGTCAGGATGAACTCGAAACCAGCCCTATAAACAACTTCAGCAATTTCTTCGGAATCTGTAGCGCAGACAATGCGATCAAAGCACTCCGCCAACAGAGCCCTTTCCATGGTGCGCACAATCATTTCCTTGCCGGCAATTTTCACAAGAGGCTTTCCAGGATACCTAGAAGACCCCATACGGGCAGGAATGACGCAATGGACAGCCATGCTAATTAAGCAAATGCTCTGCGAAAATTAGCCGCCAATGACCTTGGGAATAGCGAAATGATCGTTTTCCACAGCAGGTGCGTTGGCAAAAGCCTCGTCCAGGGTAAAGCCCTGAACGGGAACATCTTCGCGGAGAATGGTTGCGCCATTGTCCACACCGGTCATGGGCTCAACGTCAGAAAGGTTCAAAGCCTTGAGGGCTTCCATCTGATTCAGCATCTTGTCCAAGTGACCCTTGAGAGCCGGGATTTCTTCTTCAGAAACGCTCAAGCGGGACAACTTAGCCAATTTCAAAACTTCTTCACGTTCAAGCATAAAGCCTCTACTTACTTGTTACAACATCTAATGTAGCAAAAAATGATTTCCCATGTGTCAACCGCTGCTTGCAAAACGACGGACTCTATCCGACAATCTGCAGGGCAGCGTACTTTAACACGATTGTTCTTGTGGTTCCATCGCCAAAGCGAACGTCCACACGGACGTTTTCACCGGTGCCGGAGCAACCGGTAATGGTCCCTACCCCATACTTGATGTGGCGAACCCTTACGCCTGGGCGGTAGGGATTTTCGCTGTATTCGTCATAGACCACACGGGGACCGCTGGGAACTGCAGGCGCCGGGGCGGCCACCTTGATCGGATTGCGGTACACAATATGCTTGTCGTTCTTTCTGATGGAATTGGACACCGGAGCAGGACGATTGAACGTGGGGCGACGGGCAAAGCTGGGCGGCAAGTTCGGACGACTGGGGCGAGAAAATCCACCGCGGTCCTGGTTAAAGCCTCCAAAGCCGCCAAATTCCGAGTCGGTACAAGGCGTAAAATCAACGACGGAGGGATCCAGTTCCTTCAAGAATCGTGAGGGCGCGAAAGGACGGATATTGCCCTGGAAGAACCTACGTTCTGCATGGTACAGGTACAGTCTCTTTTCGGCGCGGGTACAGCCCACGTAGAACAGGCGGCGTTCTTCTTCCATCTGTTCGTTCTGCTCGTGGGTAGACATAGTCATGGAGCCACGAACCAGCGGGAAGATTTCTTCGTCGCAGCCAGCGATATGCACCGTGTTAAATTCCAGGCCCTTTGCCATGTGGATGGTCATGAGGGTCACCATGCCCTTGGATGTGTCCACCTTCTTGTCGCCATCCGTAAGCAAGGAAATATCCTGCAAGAACGCTTCCAGTGTTGCACCCGGATGTTCTTCGTCGAATTCGCGGATAGCATTCACCATTTCATCCAAGTTACCGATGCGTTCGTCGGCGGTGGTTTCATCTTCCTTGCGGAGGAAGTCCTTGTAGCCTGTGTCGTTGATGATTTTTTCAGCAAGAATAGGTAACGGCGTTTCGCCGGCGGCAATCAAAGCCTTCCAGCTCAAGACCAGATCCGTAAAGCCTTTCAGTTTGGGAGCGGCGCGGCCTATGGAGTTCGCTTCAGCAAGGAGAACTTCCCAGAAGGTTCCTTCCCCGTTTCGTTCCTTTTCCAGCATGGACTCCACCGTAGTCTTGCCGATGGCACGAGGCGGTGTATTGATAACGCGGAGGTGCGCAGCATCGTCCCTTTCATTTGAAAGTACGCGAAGGTAGGCAAGAATATCCTTGATTTCCTTGCGGTCCCAGAATCGTGTTCCGCCGAAAATCACAGAAGGAATGCGACGGTCGTTCAAGGCCTTTTCCAGGGCGCGAGACTGAGCGTTGGTGCGGTAGAACACCGCGGTCTTGGAATAGAACTCTTCGCCGGCCTTGTAAATGTTGTCTGCAATGGTGCTAGCCTCGGAACGGTCGTCCATAAAGTGACGAACGTGAATCAGCTCACCGGCTTCTTCCTTGGAGAACACCACCTTCTCCATACCTTCGGGACGGACATTGTGAGAAATAACGGAACCTGCGCCCTGCACGATATTTGCCGTGGAGCGGTAATTGCGTTCAAGTTTTACGATAGTTACGGGGGCAAAGTCACGATGGAAATTACGGATGATCTTGATGTTGGCACCGCGCCAGCCATAGATGCTCTGGTCATCGTCGCCTACCACAGTCACGTTCTTCTGCTCGTTAATCAGCAACTTCAAAAGCTCATACTGAACGTCGTTGGTATCCTGGTATTCGTCCACCACAACATACTGGAATCGGTACGCCAGCTGCTTAGCCAGTTCCGGACACTTTTGCAACATTACCACCGTATTGAACAGCAAGTCGTCGAAGTCCATGGCGTTGGACTCCATCAGTTTCTTCTGGTAAGAAGCGTAATGGCGGGCGTAACGCTCCTGGTCCGCAAATTCCGCACGTTGCATTGCAACTTCAGGGGTCTGCAACTGAGCCACGCCACCCTGGTACAGAACCGTATTCTTGAAACGAGATATAACCGCGTGAAGCTTTTTGACTTCGCTCGCGTCAAAGTCATCGCCCAGTTCGTTCTTTAGGATTTCCTTAAGGACGCGCTTCTGGTCGTCGTCATCGTAAATGGAAAAATTGTCATCGTACCAGCGACCGTTAGGACCAGCCATGGCGGCTACAATATTTTCGCGGGCAAGGCAAAGCTTCAGAAGTCGAAGACATACGGAATGGAACGTTCCCATCCAGGCAATGTTGGGGCGAGCATCCAGCAGCTTCTGGATACGGTCCTTCATTTCGCGGGCAGCCTTGTTAGTGAACGTCACCGCAAGGATACGATCCGGAGCCACGTTATATGCAGAAATCAGATGGGCAATCTTGTAGGTGATGCAACGGGTCTTTCCAGAACCTGCACCAGCCAAGATCAGCATCGGTCCATCAATCTTTTTCGCAGCAGCGGCCTGCTCTGCATTCAGTTCCCTATCAAGAACTGCACCATCAACAACATTCGCCATGAACGCTCCAATAATCTATACAAATGTGCAATATAACAAAAACTCCCAACCGGCAGGTCGGGAGTTCTCATTTTCTGTGTGCGATACGCAGACTTACACGTCGTCAGCAGCGGATGCGCCGATAGCCTGTTCCAGAGTGGTAACACCTTGCAAAGCCTTCTGGATACCGTCCATACGCAGAGTGATCATATCGCATTCCTGCATAGCGGCACGCTTGATGACGTCGCCAGAGGAGCGCTTAATAATCAAGTTTCGCACAGTTTCGTTGGGAACCAGGAATTCATAAATACCGGCACGGCCCTTATAACCAGAACCATCGCACTTCGGGCAACCCTTACCGTGGTAGAACTGCATGTCCGGAGAGAGGTGCAGTTCGTCGCGCATTTCCTGAGAAATTTCGTAAGGTTCCTTACAGTACTTACAAATGCGGCGAACAAGACGCTGAGCCAGCACGCCCTTAATTGCAGTAGACACAAGGAAGGGTTCCAGGCCCATTTCCAAAAGACGGGGGAATGCACCAGCAGCATCGTTGGTATGCAAAGTACTAAAGACCAAGTGACCTGTCAAAGCAGCTTCGATAGCCATTGAAGAGGTTTCCTGGTCACGCATTTCACCGATCATGATCACGTCAGGGTCCTGACGGAGCAAGGCACGAATGCCCGCGGCAAACGTAAACCCGGCCGCATTGTTGATCTGCCCCTGGTTGACGCCGTCGATATTCAATTCCACAGGGTCTTCCATGGTAGAAATGTTAATGGTACTATCAAGAATTTCACCAATAGATGCGTAAAGCGTAGTAGACTTACCGGAACCGGTAGGACCGGTCACCAGCACAATACCGTTAGGCGCGTTAATGGCGTCCAGGAACTGCTTAAGAACGCGAGGATCGAAGCCCATATCCTTCAGCGGGAACTGACCGGAATTGGGGTTCAAGATACGCATAACGATCTTTTCGCAAACGCCGCGCTTACGGAGAGAAATGGGGAACGAAGACACACGAAGGTCAACTTCGTTGCCCTTGTAGCGCACCGTAAAACGACCATCCAAGGGCTTACGCTTTTCAGCGATATCCATCTTGGAAAGAAGCTTAATACGGGACAAAATCTGCGGCATCAAACGTGCCGGAATAGGAGCCATAACCTGAAGGTCACCGTCAATACGATAGCGGAGCTTCAGGAAAGTTTCCTGAGGTTCCAGGTGAATATCGGAAGCCTTACGGGCAATAGCTTCGTGAATCAAGGTGGTCACGATCTTAACGACCTGGCGACCTTCTTCATCGCTCAGTTCAGGTTCGTCACTGCCGTTTACACCGCGTTCCACGGTTTCAAGTTCTTCGCTATCCTTGGATTCGCTAATAAGTTCTGCCAAGGTTTCTTCGGCACCGCCGTGGCCTGCAAAGACTCGTTCAATAGCCTTGAGGACGTCGATTTCGGAAGCCATGACGATTTCCACTTCCATCTTCACCTTGAACTTGATGATGCTGATGGTACGCATGTTAGTGGGGTCGGTCATTGCCACCGTCAAGGTGGGACGGCCCTGCATACGTTCGTCGTCGGACTTCTGCATGAACAAGGGCACAACCTTGTACTGCTTACAAAGATCTTCGGGAAGGTAGGAGTAGGCGTCGTTATCGATAGCGAAGGTATCCAACTTAACGTAGGGAACTTCGAACTGTCTGGAAAGAATTTCGATAAGACGTTCTTCGGGCATAAAGCCCAAGTCAACCAAAGTACGGCCAAGACGCTTGCCTGTGGACTTCTGGGTTTCCAGAGCCTTGTTCAGCTGATCTTCGTTAATATAGCCCTGAGCCAAAAGCATTTCACCAATACGCATCTTGGTGGCGGACTGCATCTGCACACCAAGGATACTGGTCAAAGTATCTTCGCTTACCATGCCCAAACGGACAAGGATCTTACTCAACATAAGCCCTGTACGCTTATGTTCCGCCATGGCGTGTTCCAACTGGTCTTCGTCCAGGACACCCTGGCGGAGCAGCAACTGGCCCAAATTCATCTTCATATTATTAATCATAAATGCGACCATGCCCGCGGTTTAACGGGTCTCTTTTCTCCATCACCACAAAGCATAAGAACCTGAACCTGGTCGGATTTTCCAACTGCGGAACCAATCCTATACACCTTGCCGACATTTCTATTAACGTCATTAAATATAGAATCAGGCTGAGAATTGGCAAACAGGAGCTGATATTCTTCACCCCCATTTAAGGCAAATTCCATTGGAGAAATTCCGTAATAGGCGCACATTCTGGCAACTTCGGGGTCCACCGGCAAGGATTTTTCGTCAATTTCCAGGGAAACACCAGAAGCTAGCGCCAGATGGTTCAATTCAGAGGACAGTCCATCGCTTATATCCATGCAGGCGCCATAAGCGCCAAGCCGGACAATTTCTGCACCGGCACCTTCGGCAATCCTAGGGTTCAAATGGTATTCCACCAGGGAGGGGAACATGTCCTTATCCTCGGGGTGGTTCAACAAAAGCCAAAGTCCTGCGCCAGATTTACCCAAGGTTCCGTTTACATACAAATTATCGCCCGGTTGGATGGCGGAACGGACCAGGGGTTTCTCCCCTGCCAAGGTTCCAAGAAGGGTTGTAGAAAATACGCCTTCCGACCCCGTCACTGTATCGCCTCCAATCAAGGTAATTCCACGCTTGGCAAAACCTTCGGACAAGGCGGATCGGACACGATTCCGAGTTTCCTCGGACCAGTTCTTGTTTAGGCAAAGTCCCAAGAGGGCAATCCTGGGAACTGCACCCATGGAAGAAATATCCGACACGTTGGAAACAATATGCTTTTCTACAGCCTGCTCCGGCGTGGACCAGTCCAAGCGGAAATGGGAGTTCTCCACAGAAAGATCCTTGGTCACCACCCAACCATCGAAAATAGCTGCATCATCCCCCACTCCCAGCCAAGTTCTAGTGGCAGGGGCGCTGGCCTTGAGAGGGGCAGCATTCTGCAGGAGTTTTTCTACAAAACGGAATTCGCCAAGATCAGGAAAGTGCATAACTTGTGGATAAACAGAGAACTACTTTAGCCAGGGTGTTCTGACCATCTTTTTCGTCTCTAAAACTAGTTTATTTGCCAATTTTCAGCATTATGAAACCTATGAGAAATCCCGAGAACTTTCTATAATTAGAGATATGGGACACATATTCTTCATAGCCCCTTCTTCTCCAGGTAGCCTGGACAAGCTGAGCCAATGGACCTTCCGTTGGCTTTTGGAGCATGGAGACTTGGCAGAAGATGCCACCATGTACACCTGCAATTCCATCGAAGACGCCACAAGCCTTCTGGATTCTGCGCTGATTGTCGGCCAGTCTCCGGCACTGATCATCCTGGACCACGCCGACGCACCTACCGACCAAAATATGAAATTCAGCAAGATGCTCCACGACAGCATCCCCGAATCTTGGCTGGTGGAAATCGTCCCCGATACCATGCCCGTTCCCGAAAACGACGAAGGCAACCTTTTCTGGGTACGCCGTCCCGTGAACGAAGATGAATGGTTCAGTACCTTGGAGCAGGTGCTCTTGAGAAATGGTTCACCCCAGTGGGCCCAGAACGATTTTAATTAGTCGAATTTAACCCAAGTCCATCCACGGATTTTTTATGGAAGCTGTAAAGATTAAAGGCGTAAGCTACTTTGGCGTACGTTCCCCCAAGCATGTTTTATCCGACATGAAGGATATCCTGGCCGCAGGTTTCAACGCCGTTCTCCATACCTGGAGCGAAGAGGATCAGCAGTACTATTACGAAACCATGAAAGAAATCGTAGACGATTCCGCGGACCTGGGTTTAAATGTTTACGTTAACCCTTGGGGCGTTGGACGCGTATTCGGAGGCGAGGCCTATTCCGAACTGACCGCCCGCGACCACAGTCTTTGCCAGGTGGCCTTGGACGGCAAACCTAAGGTTGCGGCCTGCCCCAACCATCCGGAATTTCGCGCCTACATGCACCGCTGGATTGAATCCGTCTGCAATACCAAGGTCAGCACAATCTTTTGGGATGAGCCCCACTTCTACTTTGAGAAGGGTGGCCTCAGCAACTGGAGTTGTCGTTGCCCCATCTGCCAGGCAAAGTTCCGCGAGCGTTTCGGCTACGACATGCCCGCAGCCACTTTCGACGAAATGCCGCCGGAACAGGTTCAAGACGTTTTGCAGTTCCGTGAAGACAGCCTCATCGATTTCCTGAAGGAAATGACCGAGGACGTACACGCCCGCGGCAAGCGCAACTGCGTATGCATGCTGCCCCCCTGGTTCCCCGCCGGTCTGGACGACTGGGGCAAGGTGGCTAAACTGGATTCCGTAGACGAGGTGGCCAGCGATCCCTACTGGGAAAAGGGCGCTACCGAGGAGTGGGTTCGAGAGAAATATGCGGAAACGGCGCGCAAGCTAACGGAAGTCGCCACCAAGTACGGCAAGGCAGTGCAGATGTGGATCAAGGCCTACCAGATTGAAGGTGGCAGAGAGAACGATCTGGCCATCGCTGTCAAGGAAAGTCGCGACGCAGGCATCGACAACATTTTCGCCTGGAGCTACCGCGGTACCGAAACCCTCAGCTGGCTAAAAAGCGAAAACCCGGACGAAGTCGCCCGGGCCTACCGCACCGCATTGGATTTACTTTAATTACGGATTTGTTGCTGGAGCAGGTTCTACAGCGGCAGGTTCGTTCTTTTCCCTGCGATCCCAAACCGTGTAGAGGAACTGGCATGCGTCATCCTTAGCCTTGTCCATAGAGGCATCAGCAAAGGTCACAGCCTTGGCTTCCGTCATTCCCATGAAGTAGCAACCCTTCTTATCGCCCTGGCTAAATTCAACGTAACCAGCCTCCAAGGACTTTTCATAAGTAGCCTTCGTTACAACCTTGAAAGATTGGTCGGCCTTCTTGGCTGCCTTTACCTTCTGGTCCAGCGCAGACATGATGATAGCTTCGTTATTCTTTGTGGTATCCAAGGTCAAGCCACCATCTTTGATGAAACCTGTTACGGAACCAACGCTAAACAACATATCGATATCTTCTTTCAACATCTTGATGTTGTACATCTTGCTCTGGGCCTTGGTAGAATCAAAATTAGCGTCCCACTTGCCCTTGAAGAAGAAAGAAGTATTGTCAAAGCCAGGCACGTTGACCTCTACATTTTTCACGTAGCTGACATCGCCAAGACCTGCGGAATGGACCGTAATGGAAGGACGATCCTGTGCAAAGGCTAGCGCACCGAGGCTGAGCAGCATTGCAACAAAACATTTGTAGTTACGAGTCATCGTATTTTCTCCTATACATCACGAACAAATTTAGGTATCTATCCAGACAAAAAAAACACTGGTACCTAAAAAAAAGAAAAATCCCCAGATTAACTGAGGACTTTTCTAATTCGTTAAGCCAATACGCACTGTCGACCCTCTCAAGAGCCAAGTGAAAAAGCCTGGCATAAAACCAGGCTCTTCTAATTCGTTAGCTAGTACGCGCTGTCGACCCTCTCAAGAGCCAAGTGAACGCAGGTACTTTACTTAAAGAATTACTTGGCTCTTTCGAGGTAGGAACCGTCGCGGGTATCCACGCGGATCTTGGTGTTGTTTTCGATGAACAACGGAATCATCACCTTAGCGCCAGTTTCAACGGTGCATTCACGGAGAACGTTACCGCTGGTGTTACCCTGGACTGCCGGAGGAGCGTCGATGATCATGAGATCAACGAAGGTCGGCGGAATAACTTCGATAGCCTTTCCATCCCACCAGGTCACTTCAACAGTTGCACCGTCGAGGAGCCACATTTCGGCACCGTTCAGGTTTTCCTTGGGGATTTCAACCATTTCCATGGTTTCGCCATCCATGAAGTACCAGTTGGCACCGTCATTGTAGCTGTAGGTCATTTCGCCATAAGTAACGTCTGCTTCTTCAACAGTGTCACCGCTCTTCCAAGTACGTTCGAGAGTACGGCCGGTAACCAGGTTCTTGATACGAACGCGGTTGAAAGCCTGGCCCTTACCCGGCTTCACGAACTGGTTTTCAATGATTTCATACGGCTGACCATCAACCATGATCTTGAGCTTCTTACGGAATTCGTTGGTGCTTACAGTACCCATATTATCCTCTTTTTGATATTTATGTTGCTAAATTTAGTAATATAATGGAACAAGCCAGACTCGTATTTACGCAAATTGATGATTTTTTAGAGTATTTAGGTCCAGATTTTGCGACCTTGATTGCAAATGACCCAGACCTTTGCGGCTTGGACCACGCCCCCACGTTCCCCTTCTACTGTTCCAGGCACTACGCCAACCTGATCAAGAACGCCAAGGAACCTAAGGCTCTTTTACGAGAAGTTCTCCCCACAAAGGCTGAATACGAAGACGCCCCCGGATTCGTCATGGACCCGGTTGGAGACTTACCCGCCGGCAAAAGCGAGTGCGTCATCCAGAAGTATGACAAGCGCGCCCTTATTGTAACGACCGCCACCTGCGGTGTGCGCTGCCGTTTCTGCTTCAGAAGAAACTACCCCTTCCAAAGCACTCCAGACATAGCTCTTGAAGTAGGAAGTTGGCTGGACACCCATTCCGACATCTGGGAAGTGATTTTATCCGGCGGAGATCCGCTGACCCTTAGCCCCGAGAAATTCCAGGCCCTGGTGGAGGCCATTGCCGACCATTCCAGCGTCACCACCTTGCGTATCCACAGCCGCTTGCCCGTGATGCGCCCCGACCTGGTGCAGCAACATTTTGAATTTCTGAGAGATTTGCCAGCCCGATTCGACTGCGTGCTGGTAAGCCATGTGGACCATCCCGACGAACTGGATGAAGAATGCCTGAACGTTTTCGGACAGCTCCGCTACAGCGGCTGGACCTTGTTGAACCAGAGCGTTTTGCTGAAAGGTGTCAACGACGATGCCTGTACTTTGGAAAAACTAAGCCGCAAGCTTTTTGAACAGGGAGTCCTCCCCTACTACCTGCACCAGCTGGACCACGCCAAGGGCGTTGCCCACTACGAAGTTTCCGACCAACAGGCTCTGCAGCTAATCGATGAAATCCGAACCAAGCTTCCCGGCTATCAAGTGCCCAAGCTGGTCCGCGAAATCGCCGGCGAAAAAAGCAAGAC
>JAKSIE010000119.1 GCA_024398995.1 Fibrobacter sp. | reverse complement strand
ATTACTTGTAACGGTATGTGATTCTTCCACGATTGAGGTCGTAGGGAGAAATCTCTACCAACACTTTATCGTCAGGCAAAATTCTAATGAAATGCCGACGCATTTTTCCTGAAACATGGGCCAGAATTTCGTGACCATTTCCGAGTTGAACGCGGAAGAAAGCGTTGGGAAGTGCTTCCAACACAACGCCTTCTACTTGAATTCCTTCTTCTTTAGCCACTAGCTAGCCATCCTGCCGCGAATGCGGCCACGTTTCAAGAAACCTTCATAATTCTTGGTATGCAACTGGGCTTCGAGTTGACGAAGAGTATCCAGAGCAACACCAACCACGATCAAGACCGAGGTACCCCCAATATAGAAACTCATATTGAGAGCGTCTTTCAAATACCAGGGTCCAACGCTAATAAAAGCGAGATAAAGGGAACCGGGCAAAGAAATTCTGGTCAAAACATGGTCAATGTATTCTGCCGTCTGCTTACCTGGGCGAACTCCCGGGATAAAAGCTCCAGATCTCTTCAGGTTTTCAGCAATGTCGTTCGGGTTGTACTGGATTGCTGTGTAGAAGAACGTGAAGAAAATGATCAAGAGAGCATCTACCACACTGTAGGTCACATGACCAGGGATAAATGCAGCAGCAAAAGCCTGCATAGCAGACACATTCGGGAACCAAGAAGCAATCATGGCCGGAATGAACATGATGCAGCTTGCGAAAATCACAGGGATCACGTTAGCGGTATTTACCTTGAAGGGCAAATAGCTAGACTGACCACCTACGACCTTACTACCGACGGTCCTACGAGGACTTTGGAGCGGAATGCGACGGTTCGCTTGTTCGACGAAAACGATGAAGCCAACAATCAGGACCACCATAGCAAGTATGAACACTTCAATGGCGAGGGGCTGAATGCCTTCATTAAACATTTCCACTTCGGACAGAACGGCCCTCGGGAGGCCGCCGACGATACCGGCGAAGATGATAAGAGAGATACCGTTACCCACACCGTGAGCAGTAATCTGCTCGCCCAGGTACATCACGAAGACCGTACCGGCGGTGAAGGTCAGGGTAGCCAAAAGGCGGAAACCAATGATACCGGCACCAGTGGAGAAGTCGTCGACGAGGACAGACACATTGGCGCCAGTAGCAGTGGAAACCTTTAACGTGGAAAGCCAAACAGAAATACCCCATCCCTGCAGGAGGCACAAGACCACTGTAAAGTAACGGGTATATTGGTTCAACTTGGCGCGTCCTTCCTGACCTTCCTTCTGCAAAGCCTGGATGGCGGGAATGACGGAACCCATCAGCTGAATGATAATGCTTGCGCTAATGTAGGGCATAATACCCAAAGCAAACACAGTTGCCTTAGCAAAAGCACCACCAGTGAAGGAGTCGTACAAGCCGAACAAATTGTTCGAGTTACGGAAGAATTCTGCGAGGATTGCAGAATTCACACCGGGGATGGTGATGTGAGAGCCAATACGATAAACGATCAAAAGACCAAGCGTAAAAAGCAACTTCTTACGCAGGTCTTCAATCTTGAAGGCATTGACAAACGCATCAATAGCTTTCTTGAGAGATTCCATTAGATGATCTCGACTTTGCCGCCAGCAGCTTCGATCAGGCTCTTTGCCTTTTCGCTGATAGCGTTAACCTTTACACTGATTGCCTTGTCAACGGTGCCGTAAGCGAGAACCTTGATAGGATCTTCAACGTTACGAACGAAACCGAGGTCAAAGAGAACCTTTGCATCGAATTCGCTAGCGCTAACTGCAGCGAGCTTCTTCAAGTTGACCAACTGGTATTCGACACCAGCGTGCTTGAAGCCGCGCTTCGGAATACGACGGTGGATAGGCATCTGGCCGCCTTCGAAAGCGACACGACCGGCCTTAGCACTCTTACGAGCGCCAGCACCCTTCTGACCACGGCCAGCAGTGGTGCCCCAACCGGAACCCGGACCACGGCCGATACGCTTGCGCTTTACGACCTTGGCCTTGCCAGGATTGAGAGTATTGAGTTCCATCTTAGATCTCCTCGACCTTGACCATGTCGGCCACGGCATTGATCATGCCCTGGATGGCTGGGGTCAGATTATGTTCAACAGTTTGTCCGATCTTGCGGAGACCGAGAGCAGCCACGTTAGCGCGGTGCACCGGGAGACGACGGACAGTACCCTTGATCAAAGTAATACGAACTTTCTTCATTGTATTACCCCTTAGGCGTTAGCACCGCGCAGAGCAGCGCAGTCCTGTTTGTTCTTCTGAGCCAGGAGGCCTTCGACGCAAGCGCGAACGACGGTGCTGGGGTTGGAAGAACCGTGAATCTTAGTGAGGATGTTGCGCACACCGGCGAGTTCGAGAACTGCACGTGCAGCAGCACCAGCGATAACACCAGTACCCGGAGCAGCCGGCATCAGGAGGATGCGAGTTGCACCGCTCTTGACTTCGATGTCATGGGGAATAGTGCCGTCCAGGAGCTGGACTTCAACGATGTTGCGCTGTGCAGCTTCGGTACCCTTACGGATAGCTTCGGAAACTTCCTTAGCCTTGCCGAGACCAACACCGATCTTGCCATTCTTGTTGCCAACGACAACGAGAGCGGAGAAGGACATACGACGACCGCCCTTGACGGTCTTTGCGCAACGGTTGATGTGTACAACCTTGTCTTCAAATTCAGAAACTTGAGCTTCGCGTTCCAAAGTGTACCTCACTAGAATTTGAGTCCGCCTTCACGAGCTCCCTCAGCGAGAGCCTGAACGCGACCGTGATAGATGTAACCGCCGCGGTCGAAGACCACGGATTCAATGCCCTTGGACTTGGCGACTTCAGCAATCAAGAGACCGAGCTGCTTGCTCTGTTCGGACTTGGTCATTTCGCCATACTTAGCCTGGAATTCCTTGGAAGTAGTGGTGAGCTGAACAAGAGACTTGTTGTTGACGTCGTCGATGATCTGGGCAACCATGTGAGACAGAGAACGGCGAACAGCCAAACGAGGGCTTTCTGCAGTTCCGACGACAGACTTACGTACGCGTTCGTGGCGTGCGATTCTGGACTGGATTCTTTTCTTAGCAATTGCAGTCATAGTTTACCCTTATTTACCTGTCTTCTTACCCTGCTTGCGACGGACAATTTCGCCAGCGTACTTAATGCCCTTGCCCTTATACGGTTCAGGACGACGGTACTTGCGAATTTCTGCAGCAGCCTGGCCAACCTTCTGCTTGTCGATACCCTTGATGGAAATCTTCAGGGGATCAACAGCCTTCAGTTCAACGCCTTCCGGTGCCTGGTAGATAACCGGGTGAGAGAAGCCGAGAACGAGGTTCAGGTCCTTACCCTTCTGTTCTACACGGTAGCCAACGCCAACGATTTCGAGAGTCTTTTCGAAACCCTTGGTCACGCCTTCGACCATGTTGGCAACGAGAGCGCGAGTGGTGCCGTGAATAGCACGGGTGAACTTCTGATCGTCAGGACGAGTGAAGGAGAGCTGGTTGTTTTCAAACTTGATAGCAATCAGTTCGTGGACATCGCATTCCAGCTTGCCCAGAGGACCTTCAACCTTAATGTTCTGACCATTGATGGCAACCTTAACGTTTGCCGGAACATTGATAATAGCTTTACCGATACGGGACATCTTTACCAAACCTTTGCGATGACTTC
>JAKSIE010000118.1 GCA_024398995.1 Fibrobacter sp. | reverse complement strand
TACAGTAGTTGTCTTCCATGGTGGTGAGGAGCTTGTCGAAGAACTTGTGGTCCTTATCGCTGTTCCTGCTCCAGGGCCAGCCATCGGTATCACCGCGGGGAGAAACGAAGATGTAATTGCCTTCGGTGTCAAGCTTCTGCTGGCCATAGTACGGAGACGGATGATCCTGGTCGGCATAGTGGTGAACGAAATCTTCTGCGTTGGAACCCATGCAGTGCATGGCGAAGAGAAGCTTGTAGGGCTTGGTATTGTCGTAGTTCTTCGGCAAGGTGATGAAGTATTCGCGGTTCTGGCCTTCAACCATCATTTCGAAACGGTCGCCGTTTTCAACGCTCTTGGTCTTCACCAGAGCAGAGTTCTTGCCGCAGCCTTTGGAGGGGCGCGGAGCGTTCTTTAGGGCATAGCCAAATGCATAAGTCTTTTCGGTGGGGCCCAAGGCGATTTCACTGCTGGAACTTTCTACGACGGGATTGCTGCTGCTAGAACTGTTTGCAACGGCTTCGCTGGAGCTGCTGATGGCTGCGGGCACGCTGCTAGAGCTTGCGGGAATTACTGCGCTGGAGCCCGGAATGGTTGTATTGGAAGAGCTTTCCGGTACGGTTGCGCTGGAACCAGGAATTGGTTCGTCTGCGCTGGAATTTGGAATTAGAACTTCTGAAGAACTAGAGGATTCTTCTGCAATGGGGCCGGGGCCGACAGGGTCGTTGTTGCTGGAACTGGAATCGTCACCACATGCGACAATCATGGCTGTGGTCAGTAGGGCTGCGCCTACCAGGCCGATTTTCTTATTCATTTTTACTCCTTTAAAGAACAATGGAACCCAATATTTCCACTGCCCGATCCAAAACTCCGACCTAAACATAGTACGAAAATCACGGAATTACACGGGTTTTGGCCCTCTTTTTGTTGTAACTTGCATTAAAGTGTGTAATTATCGTGTAAGAAAGAAATGACCCGTAAAACCGTGTTTACAAAAAGAATGTCAAAAACAAGAAGAGGCTCCGTAGTCGCCTACGGAACCTCTGGTGTATTTAAGGAGTACGATGAAAGGAGAAAATCAAATGTGCAGTTTTACCACATGCACGGTGGGCTTGGGATTTATACTACGTTCAGCTTGCGGGCGGCGGCCTGCTGCTTCTTGACAAGGCCGAATGCCAGGATGCCGTTTTCCAAGGTGACCTGGATGTTGTCGGTGTCGATGTCGTCGGCAAGGCGGAAGCTACGATCGTAGTGGACGGTGTTGTCCTTGCGAGTGCGGGTTGCCTTGACGGTCAAGATGTTCTTCTCCACCTGGATGTCCAGGTCTTCCTTCTTTACGCCGGGAAGTTCCACTTCCAAGGTGAAACCGTTTTCTACTTCGTAGTAGTCGGCCTTCGGAGTGTAGGTGTATTCGCGCTTGACGCATTCTGCAGATTCGTTCTTTTCGGCAGCGGCGTTGATGCTGTTCAAGCTGTCGATGAGATTCTGGAGACCGTAGAAAGCAGTGGGGATGACGTTTGCATTAATCATAATTTTTACCTCTTTGTTGAGCGGGCTCGCCGTTCGGCGTTTACCCTTTGTTTTTGTTTACGCCATACTTATCGCAAAGGCCGTGCCAACTTTTTTGAAACATGCCGAAAATTGTTTGATTTTTTCTAAAAAACACGTTTTTTCTACAAAAAGCGTGGAATTTTGTCGATTCTAATGTGTGCGTGGTTCAATCAGAAACATGGGGCGTTTCATGGGTGAGACACGTTTGATTTCATAATAAGACGGGGGTTATATGATGCAAGGGGGTATATATAATACAGAGGGGCTGGGGCCCCCTGAGCAGGGAGTTTACTCCCGCTCAGACACGAGAAAAAGTTCGGGCTTAAGCACGGACTTTTGTGAGTGGGGATTCCAAAGGGGCGGTAGCCCCTTTGCATCTATATAGATTTTTTATTTTTGAGGTATGCCGCGTAATTTATACGAAGGAAACATTCTAAAAAACATCGGGATCTTTTCCATCCCGTTCTTGATTGCGAACTTTCTGCAGACCCTCTATGGCATGGCTGACCTTTTTATCATGGGCCAGTATACCGATGCGGCGGGTATTACTGCTGTTGCCGTAGGCAGTCAGGTCATGCATTTTGTGACTGTAATCCTCATCGGGCTTACCATGGGCGTTACGGTACTTATGGGGCAGGCGGTGGGTGCCAAACGCCACAAGAGCCTTAGCCGTATTCTTGGAAACACGGTGCTTCTGTTCACGGTCTTTGGCGGGTTGCTGATGGCCGTGTTGCTGGCCACTGCACCCCAAATCGTAAAGCTTCTCTCTACACCTTCCGAGGCAGTCGCTGGAACAACAGCCTACTTGGTCATCTGCTTTCTGGGAATTCCCTTGATTACGGCTTACAATGTGATTGCCGCAGCTTTCCGTGGCTTAGGCGATACCAAGAGCCCCATGTATTTTGTAACCGCCTCCTGTGTTGCGAACATCGGCCTGGATTATCTGTTTGTTGGTCCCCTGCACATGGGTCCTTCGGGTGCCGCGCTTGCTACGGTTCTTTCCCAGCTGTTCTGCGTCGTCATCACTCTTGCGGCTATCAAGTTCCAGAAGGTGCGATTCGGCATTTCCCTTTCCCGTCGAGACCTGCGCCCTTGCAAGCCTCTGCTATCTTCCTTGGCAAAAATCGGATTCCCTGTGGCCTGCCAGGAAGGCTTCATCCAGGTTTCCTTCCTGTTCATCACCTTGATTGCGAACTCCCGTGGCCTAGAAATTGCCGCTGCCGTAGGTGTTGTAGAAAAGATCATCTGCTTTTTGTTCCTGGTGCCTTCTGCCATGCTGTCTTCAGTTTCTGCCATCAGCGCCCAGAGCATTGGCGCCGGCCGCCTGGATCGAGCCAAGCAGACCCTGTACAGCGGCATGGGTATCGCGGCCGGCTTTGGCCTTTTGTGCGGAATTCTGTTCCAGTTCATCTCGGAACCGGTTCTTGCCCTGTTTACCGACGACCTGCAGGTTATCACCTTCGGCACCCAGTACCTCCATGCCTATGTCTTTGACTGCATGGTGGCAGGAATCCATTTCTGCTTCAGCGGATACTTCTGCGCTTGCGGACTTTCCATTGTTTCCTTTGTTCACAATTCCATATCTATTTTGACCCTTCGTGTGCCGGGTGCCTATCTGGCTTCCATCTGGTATCCCGACACCCTGTTCCCCATGGGCATCGCCACCCTTTCTGGCTCATTCCTGTCTGTGGTGATTTGCATGATAGTCTATATAGTGATAGAGCGTCGTCGCGTTAATCACGCATAAAATTGCTTTGTGGTTCCCGAACCACAAAAAAAGTTTATATTTATCTTACGTCAAATGTGTGGTTTTTGTTTTGGAGGCTATTTTGTCTGTCTTCTTACTTGAATACATCGTTATTTCGTTGGTTGTTGCCGCTGTAGACTCTCTTTTAGCGATTATGTCTTTTAAGAAAGGCGGCGTTCAGGGGCGGGCCCTAGGCTACACCTGTGTGGGCTGCGCCCTTGTAGACCTGAGTTACTTGGCAAGTTGCCTTATCGACAACCATTTTGTCTACTCTTTCGTATCTAGCGTTTATTTCGTGTGCGTTGATATCATGCTTGTCAGCCTGGTGATTTTTGTTTGCGATTTCTGCAAATTGAGAAAAACGATGGCAGGGGAGCTTCATATCAAGTTGGCTCACGTGTTTATCGTTCTGGACATCATCTTCTTTGCCGTCAATCCGTTCTGGGATGTGGCCATTAGCTTTGTGCCTCGCGATACGGAGTTTGC
>JAKSIE010000117.1 GCA_024398995.1 Fibrobacter sp. | reverse complement strand
CAGACCAAGGTTGCCCTGAAGCGTATTAAGGAAAAACTTTAAAAATAAGTTGACTTAGAAAAAAACTTATTTTACATTTTATGTAAAGCCAGATTCCGAACCAAGAGACTCCTATGAAACAACCAATCGGCCCAGAAATTGCAGTTATTCAGAAGATTAGTGCAGCCATTATCCACGAACGTAACGTGGAAAAGCTCCTGTCCAACGTTCTGTCCATTCTGGATTCGGAACTCGGTATGCTCCGCGGCACCTTTACGCTGCGTTTCGGGGATACCCTGAAGATTGAATCCTCCCACGGGTTGGATGATGCCGAAAAGCAGCTGGGCCAGTATCATATTGGTGAAGGTATTACGGGCCATGTGGCAGAAACTCGCCGCAGCCATGTGATTCCGGACCTGCGCAAGGATTCCCGCTTTTTGAACCGCACTGGCTCCCGCAATTACGATAGCCAGGTGGCTTTCATTTGCGTCCCTCTGATTCATGACGAAGATTTGATCGGTACTCTTTCTGTGGACCGCCCGGTGGACGGCACTACGGATTTGGATCGTGACGTGGCTCTGCTTGAGATTATTGCAAACATCACTGGTGATGCTGCCAACGAATGCATTGAAATCCATGCCGAACAGGATGCCCTGCGCGAAGAAAACCGCAAGCTCCGCGACATGCTCAGCAACAATCCCTCCGACCTGGTGGGCAACTGCCGCGAAATGCAGATTGTCTACGAACAGGTTCGTCAGGTGGCTCCTTCCGATGCTACGGTTTTGATCCGCGGTGGTAGCGGTACGGGTAAGGAAATGATTGCCCGCGCTATCGTGAACATGTCTGGCCGTAAGGACAAACCGTTTATTACTTTGAACTGCGCAGCCCTTCCCGAAAACCTTGTGGAAAGTGAACTCTTCGGTCACGAAAAGGGTGCCTTTACTGGCGCAGTGAATCGTCGTATTGGCCGTGCAGAAGCAGCAAACGGTGGTACTTTGTTCCTGGATGAAATTGGCGATTTGACCATGCAGACTCAGGTGAAGTTGCTCCGCTTCTTGCAGGAAAAGACTTTCAGCCGCGTGGGCAGTAACGAAGAACTTCATTCCGATGTTCGCTTCCTTGCTGCAACTAGCCGCAACCTTGAAGAACTGATGGAAAAGAAACTGTTCCGCGAAGACTTGTTCTACCGCTTGAACATTTTCCCGATCTCCATGCCGGACCTGGCAAAGCGCCAGAGCGACATCATCTTGCTTGCAGAACACTTCATCGAAAAGATGAACCTGCGCTACAACAAGAAGGTTGCTCGTTTGTCTACAACCGCCATTAACTTGCTCATGAGCTATCATTGGCCGGGTAACGTCCGTGAACTTGAAAACTGCATGGAACGTGCCGTACTTACGGCAAGCGACGACTGCGTTCACAGCTACAACTTGCCGCCTTCATTACAGACAAGCTTGAGTACCGGCTCCGTCATTTCCGCAGAAATGAAGAACGCTCCGCTGGATGTGATGATGAACAACTACGAACGTGAACTGATTACGGAAGCCATCAAGCGCCACAACGGAAACCTTTCCGCTGCAGGCCGCGAACTGGGTGTCAGCCCCCGTATGATGAACTATCGTATGAACAAGCTGGGCATCAAGTCTAGCAAGTAATGCTATATTTGGGGCATGTTCGGATTTTATCGATTTGCTTCTGTTTGCCCCAACCTGAAGGTTGCGGATACTGAATTTAACACCGCTGAAATTATTCGCTGCGGCAAGATCGCCCAGAATGAGGGCGCTGCTGTGACGGTGTTCCCGGAACTTTGCATTACGGGTTACACCTGCAGTGATCTTTTCCATCAGGAATTGCTGCTGAAGAAATCCTTTGAAAGCCTGCTGAAGATTGCCGACGAGTTCAAGGATTCCGACATGGTGCTGGCCGTGGGCCTGCCGCTCCGCATGTTCAGTCGTCTGTACAACTGCGCTGCCTTCGTACAGCGCGGCAAACTGATTGCCGTGACTCCGAAAATCCATTTGCCCAACCAGCGCGAATTCTACGAAAAGCGCCATTTCAATAGCGGCCGCGACCTGTTGAAGAACAGTGCCGGTGCAAACTTCGCGAACAGCCCCTTGACTTGCTATTTCGAAGGTGTGGGCGAAGTGCCAGTGACCAACTTCTTTACTGTTAAGGGCAAAGGCTCTGAAATTCGTTTTGGCGTGGAACTTTGCGAAGACCTTTGGACTCCTGTGCCGCCCAGTGGTGAACTTGCCTTGGCTGGTGCCAACGTTATCTTGAACCTTTCTGCAAGCGACGCCTTGGTGGGCAAGGGCGAATACCGCCGCAACTTGGTCATGAACCAGTCTGCCCGTTGCATGGCAGCCTACGTCTATGCCTCCGCCGGCGTTCAGGAATCCACCACCGACATGGTGTTCAGCGGTCATTTGATGATTGCTGAAAACGGCTCCATGCTGGCTGAAAACAAGAATTACGGTCGTGAATCCGAGATCATCTACGCCGACGTGGATGTGCAGCGCTTGAATATGCAGCGCCTTAGCGAAGGCTCTTTCCAGGATTACGATTCTGCCCCAGTTTTTGCCCGCGCAGCTTCTTTTGAGAATGTGAAGGATGTGGATGTGCTGAAACACCGCTATGTTTGCGCCACACCCTTTGTGCCGGGTAACGTGGAAACCCGCGACATCAACTGCAAGGAAATTTTCAACATCCAGTGTGCCGGCTTGGCCAAGCGTATCGAGGCATCTCGCTCCAAGCGCGCTGTTGTGGGCTTGAGCGGTGGCCTGGATTCCACCCTTGCGCTTTTGGTGATCGCCGAAACGTTTAAGCTTTTGAAACGACCCGCTTCCGAAATCCTGGTGCTGACTATGCCTGGCTTTGGAACTACCAACCGCACCAAGAACAATGCGGTGGAAATGGCAAACCTTTTGGGCGTTGAACTGCGCACTGTGTCCATCAAGGACGCCTGTATGCAGCACTTCAGCGACATCGGCCACGATCCAGCTGTGCTGAATGTGACCTACGAAAATGTCCAGGCCCGTGAACGCACCCAGATCTTGATGGATGTAGCCAACAAGGAGGGCGGCATTGTGGTAGGTACCGGCGACCTTTCTGAAATCGCCTTGGGCTGGAGCACTTACAATGCGGATCACATGTCCATGTACGCCGTGAACTGCGATATTCCCAAGACCTTGGTCCGTCACGTGGTGGCTTGGTACGCCGATCGCGCCCGCAATTTCTTTGCCGCAGATGTAGCCGCTGGCTCCGCCGACGAGGCTGCTGCTTTCAAGTCCGCCGATGCGCTTTCCGCAGTGCTTCGCGACATCTTGGATACGCCGGTTTCTCCGGAACTTCTGCCTGCCGACGCCAACGGCCAGATTGCCCAGAAGACGGAATCCATTTTGGGCGCCTACGAAATTCACGATTTCTATCTGTACCATTTTGCAAAGTACGGCGCAGAACCTGCAAAGATGCTGTTCCTGGCAAAGCATGCCTTCGCCGGTCTTTATCCCGACGAAGAACTGGAACGCTGCCTTACTTTGTTTGTACGCCGCTTCTTTACCCAGCAATTCAAGCGTAGCTGCATTCCCGACGGCCCCAAGGTGGGTACCATCAGCTTGTCTCCCCGCGCCGACTGGAGAATGCCCAGCGACGCAAGCTTCGGCGACTGGCTCACCAATTCCCTGAACGCAAGCTTTAGGGAATAGCTTGACAAACGTTGTTGGAATTTCGGTCACGGGCAAGAACCTGTAAATTAAGTTATACTTAAAACGTAAATGTATGGTGCGAGTATGTAAATCTGGCCCGAGGAAGTAGATTCGATGAATGG
>JAKSIE010000116.1 GCA_024398995.1 Fibrobacter sp. | reverse complement strand
TTCTTTAGAAGTCATTGCCCAACAAACAGGCCTCTCCCCCGAGGAAATCAAGGCTTTGTAATTTACGATACTTTCACAAAGTTTAAAGGGTTGCAGCGATAAACGGAACGACCTTGATTTGTTCAATTCTTTATAAAATCAAGCTATATTTGTTCTCGTTACGAGTAATTTATGTTTGTCTAAAATGCTACGTAGAGCGGCACCGACTTAATTCCATTTTCGAAACTGATGTTTTTAAGTTGTAGGTTCTCCGGAATTTCTATATTTTATCAAAACATATAACGAGAAAAAATATGACAAAACGTAGAGTTGTAATTACCGGTATGGGTGCTGTGACACCCCTTGGCAAGAACGTTAAGGAACTGTGGGATGGCATCCAGCACGAAAAGTGCGGCATTGGCCCCATCACCTTGTTCGATGCCACCGATTGCCCGGTAAAGATTGCTGCCGAAGTCAAGGACTTCAAGCCCGAAGAACACGGCATCGATCCTAAGGAAGCCCGCCGCATGGCTCGCTTCACCCAGTTCCTGCTGGCTGCTTCCAAGGAAGCTGTGGCAGACGCAAAGCTTACTGAAGATGACCTGCACGCAGATACCACCGGCATTATCGCTGGTACCGGTTTTGGCGGCATGGACATTATCGACAGCACTTTCAACCAGTATGTGGCTGGTGGCCGTCGTCGCGTTTCTCCCTTGGCTATGGCAGAACTGATTCCCAACGAAGGCGCTGCCAACGTATCCATTGCACTGGGCATTACCGGTTGCGCATGGGCCATTGGCACTGCTTGCGCTTCCGGCACCGACGCTCTGGGCGTCGCCCTGGATGCCGTACGTTCTGGTCGCTTGGATGTGTGCCTTGCCGGTGGTTCCGAAAGCGGCATTACCGACTACTCCATCAAGGCCTTCGCTGGCATGCATGCCCTTACCGACAAGTTCAACGACTGCCCCGAAAAGGCTAGCCGCCCCTTCGACAAGGACCGTTCCGGCTTTATCATGGGTGAAGGTGGCGCTGTGATGATTCTTGAAGAATTGGAACACGCCAAGGCCCGCGGCGCAAAGATTTACGCAGAACTTGCCGGCTACGGTGCTGCTGCCGATGCATACCACATCACCAGCCCCAAGCCCGATGGAAGCGGCTGCGCCATGGCTATGAAGCGCGCTATCAAGGATGCAGGTATCGAACCCACTGACATTGACTACTACAATGCCCACGGTACTTCTACCCACTTGAACGACGTTACCGAAACTGCCATGCTGAAGATCGCCTTGGGCGATCATGCCCGTAAGATCAAGGTCTCCAGCACCAAGAGCATGACTGGCCACTGCGTAGGCGCCGCCGGCGTTTGCGAAGCCATCATCAGCACCATGGCTGTTTGCGACTCCTTCGTTCCCGCAACCATCAACCTGGAAAATCCGGATCCGGAATGCGACTTGGATTACACCCCCAACAAGGGCGTGTCCATGAACGTCGACGTTGCCGCGTCTGCCTCCCTGGGCTTCGGTGGTCACGACGGTATCGTGATTATCAAGAAGTTCAACGGCTAATTTTCCGAAGGCTGAGTGTCCTGGGAAAACGTTTTTGAACGTCCTTTAAAACTTTAAAAGGAAAATGTCGGAAAAATTTATTCCGGCATTTTTTATTCAAAGGCTTGTAAAGAATGCGCTGGGCGTTAGCCTAGCGTTTTTTTTGCATCTGGTGTGTAAAAAAATATTCTTAATAATTTGATTTTATCTTGTTTTTGGAGAAAATTCAAAATGTATGTTTAATTTTAAGTTGAGTTTTCGTGTTGGAATATATATTACGGGATACAGGAGTTGTTTATGAGGTTAACAAAGTTAACGGCTATGGCCGCGTCTGCCGCAATGTGCTTTGCGGCTTGTTCTGATGGCGGTTCGGTGACTGATCCGAACGTCGATCCTTCTTCCCCTAACGTCGAAAATCCTATGGGCAGTTTGCCTGGTGATGAAAACCCAAACGTTGAAATCCCTGGTAGCCACACCCCTGGAATTGAAAATCCTGGCGATCTTAATCCGGAGAATCCTGGTGTCCAGAATCCGGGAAATGAGCTTCCTGGCAACACAAATCCTGGTAACGTTGTGCCTGGCGAGCAGAATCCTGGCTCCGAAAATCCAGGCGATATAAATCCGGAAAATCCTGGCGCTCAGAATCCTGGTAACAACATGTCTGGAGATGACGCGTCCGATCTGGAAGATTCCCGGAACTTGACTGGTACTGAAATTCTCCTGAAACTTGCCGGCACTTCCGCCACTGTGGAAAACAACAATGGCTGTGTGACTTTGGCAGAAAAAATTGCCACCATTACTTGCCCCGGCGCCTATTTTGTAACAGGCGAATCCTCGGATTTTCAGCTGGTGGTGAACACCCCGGGCGCAAAAGACGAGGGCAACACGGGCATCTATCTTTATAACGCCACTTTGAAAAGCAAGAATGCTCCCATCTTGGTGAAGAATGCCGATAAGACGGTTCTTCATTTGGTGAAGGGAACCACCAATGTGGTGGAAGACGGCAATGGAAATCATTTGTTCGAAAAGGTGAACGGGGCTCAGGATACGGCCAAGGCCGCCATTTACGCCAGAGATGATTTGAACATCAAGGGCGCAGGAAAGTTGACGGTCAAGGGCAATTTCCAGAATGGCATCCAGTGCAGTAACGACCTGAAAATCAAGAATGGCGATATTACCGTTGTTGCCAAGGAAACTGCAATCAAGGGAAAAAAGAGCCTGGAAATTTCCGGCGGAACTTTCGACATTACTTCTACGGGAAAGGGCTTGATGTCCGACTCGGTCATTACAGTTGAAGACGGTTCTCTCAAACTTAAGTCTGACGATGATGCTCTGCATTCCAACTATACGGTGCTCATGAACGGGGGCGACCTTTCCATCTCCGCCAAGGGCAAGGGCATTCATGCTGATTCTTCCTTGTACTTAAAGGGTTCCACCATCAACATTATTACGGCGAAGGAAGGCCTTGAGTCGTACAAGATTTTTGCAGAAGACGGTATTACCTCTACATTTGCGACAGACGATGGCTGGAACGCAGCCGGCGGCCCCAAGGACCCAGGCGCAGGCGGCTTTTCTTCGTTTAGCGAATCCGGTGGACATGTCGTTATTAGCGGTGGCTATCACTACATCAGTGCCAAGGGCAACATGATCGATGTGCTGGACGCCAACGGTTCTGCCAAGCAGACTGGAGGTGTTCTGATTCTTGAAATCACTGGCGAAAGCTATGAAAACATGGGCGGCTTTGGTGGCGGCTTCGGCGGAGGAGGCTGGGGTGGCGGCGGCTGGGGCGGCGGTTTCGGCGGCGGTGGCGGTAGCGGCGGATGTTCCTCCAATATGGCCGGCGGCTTGATCGATACGGACCTTGGCTACGAAATTACCGGCGGCGTGCTCCTGGCCTTTGGCAATTATTCTACGGACATTCCTCAGTGTGCATCTGTTACCTATACCAACAGCAACTTCTACGGATCTGATGTTGCTGCGTTTAAGCCCCAACACCAAGGCAACGCCATTCTCTATGGAGGCGCTGTAAAGTCTGTTGCCCAGGTTCAGACCAACGGAATGAAGGAACTGAAGTTCCCCAACGGGCTAGTTTATATGTACAAGTAAACTTGTATTGTTGCCTATAGAAAATCCCCGGCACTTGAGTGTGCTGGGGACTTTTTAGTTTCTTGGATTGCCACGGGTGCTGCGCACCCTCGCAATGACAGCTGGACGATGCTCGTATCTCGAGCCTCGTGCCTGGAACCTTATTCCTTCACGCTCCAGGTGGTGCCTTCCTTGCTGTCCTTGATCACAATGTTCATGGCGGCAAGTTCGTCGCGGATGCGGTCGCTTTCGGCCCAGTTCTTGT
>JAKSIE010000115.1 GCA_024398995.1 Fibrobacter sp. | reverse complement strand
TTTTAGAAAATAGCCCATTTTTTGTTTAATTTAGG
Organism: Fibrobacter sp.; assembly: GCA_024398995.1. Classification (GTDB taxonomy): domain Bacteria; phylum Fibrobacterota; class Fibrobacteria; order Fibrobacterales; family Fibrobacteraceae; genus Fibrobacter. Next base: position 4,366 of record JAKSIE010000115.1, on the reverse strand, counting down.
CGAAAGTCAACAAAAAAGGGGTGGCGAAGCCACCCACACATGTTGATGAAGAGCCTTTTGATTTGTATTTTTCAGAATTTCTTTTTTTTCAACAATCGAATACGATGGACAAGCCCTCTTCTTTTTTTGATTCATCTTACACAAACGAACATCAGCTGAAGATCTCTTTTTTACATGTTGTGTATATTTTTCTTTTTCGTCGCTTATTTCAATAATTTCTAATGGTTCGTCTGTATCCAGCGATACATCATAGCCCTTGATTTCCACATGTTTAACAGAATCTTTGAATAGCTCGTCATAAACCAGCTCTCTTTGGTTTTTACAACAAACAACACCATTTTTGTCAAGAAAAACATTTTCAAAAAAGGAATAATGATCAGTGGAAATTATTTCACCGGCATTTGCTGCTGCAACAAAAAGAACTAGACACACCATTAAACAAGTTTTAGGACTCATACCTTACCAGTATTGATATCTATGATTTTTAGGACTTGTTTAAAGTATATAAAATCACCCAGTTCTTGCCAACCGATATTCCATAGGGGCAAGATGAGTATTCCGGCGAAAAAAAAACGAAATTCCGGAATGGTAGAAACCGCCAGACCGGAATAAAGGCGACCTACTTCTTAGGCATGTAGGCCTTGGCGACAATCATGAAAAGCATGGTCAGAAAGCCGCCCGTAACCAGCATGATGGAGGCGCTGACCGCAATATCGCCCATACCAACGATGGGGCTTGCGATACCGCCCATGAGGAAGCCCGCGGCACCCATGGCGGCAGAAGCCGTGCCTGCATTCTTGCGTTCGGCATTCAGGGCCAACGCGCTGGCCGGCGGCTGCATCAGACCGAACATGAAGGTCGTTGCCATAAAGCTAAGCTGGAGCAGGGGTAGCGGAGCGTGAGTCAAAAGGCAAGCCGCCACCGCAAGAGAGGCAATGAAAATACCGATACCAGCAATCTTGATGGCCTTGCGGTCGTTTCCGATTTTGCCAGAAGTTGCGCAGCCTACGGCAGTACAGAAGGCAATCATCGCGAAGCAGAAGCTAAAGCCCATGGGACTCAATCCGTACAGTTTCTGGAAAATGAAGGGCGACGCAGCGATGTAGCCGAACAGCACAATCATGGATGCGGTGCAAACGGCAAAGAATCGGACGAATTCGCCGTTGCGGAATACCTTTACATACAAGCTAAAGTTTGCAAGAATTGACTTGTTGCTGCGACGACGCTTGGGCAAGGATTCCTGGAACTTGCCAGCCATGAACAGCAGAACAAAGCCATAGAGAAGCAAGACAGCGAAAGTTCCCTTCCAGCTCATGAAATTCAGCAAAAATCCACCAAGCACGGGAGCGGCAATAGGGGCCACCCCATTCACGGCGCTAACCATAGCCAGAAACTTGGTGAGCACAGGGCCGCGGTAAGAGTCTGCGGAAACAGAACGGGCAATCACAATACCGCCGGAAGCAGCAAGACCCTGAACCAAGCGGCAGGCATTGAAGACCGCAATGTCTGGTGCAACAATGCAGGCCATGGTGCTTATTACAAACAGCACAAGGCAAATCACCAGCAGGCGCTTACGGCCGTACTTGTCGCTCAGCGGGCCGATGAACAGCTGGCCTACACTCAGGCCAAGCATGCTCATGGTCAAACTCAGCTGGGATGCCGAGGGCGTCGCCTTAAAGTAATCCGCCAAGTTGGGCAGAGCCGGCAGGTAGAGGTCTGTAACGAAGGGCCCGAAGGCAGAAAGCATTCCCAGAAGGAACATCAAGAACGTGAATTTTGATTTGGAACTCACGATGTATACACCTTAAAAAACAACAAGCGCCCGGTCCAGCCGCGCGCTTCACTCGAATGCGCGTTCTAGCCTTCCCCGCTATTGCGGATTGCGGACAACTGGACTTACTCCAACAAGGAAACGCGTTGTTTTCGCGGCCAAAGATAAAAATTTTGGCAAAAAATTCAAGATAAAAAGAAACCCCTACGGAGGTCCGCAGAGGTTCCTTTAAGGATTTAATCTTCTTAGAGATTAAACGTTTTCGAGGCGCAAATTTAGTAAAAAGCTTTACTTTTCAATAGGAGTCTTGTCCAAGATCGAGTCTACCAGTTCAATCACGACGCTTTCCCAGTTGCTCTTGGTCATGGCGAAAGTGAAGGTGCTATTTTCCACCGCATAACCATAGGCAAGAATCTTCTGGTCGTCTACAGAAACGATGCTGTAGGACACAACGCTTTCAAGGCTCTTGTTGTTGGTGCAGCCGCCGCTGGGGCATTGCCTGAACTCACGCCAGAATTTGACAGGATGCACAGAAACCACGATACCGGAAATTCCGTTCAGCTTTTCCTTAATGGGCAGCGGAACCGGGAAAGTCTGCTTGTTTATAGGCATTTGCTTCATTTTGAAAGTTTCGTCCACAACCTTGAAAACTTCCACCTTGGATGCGGAACTGCGGCGGAAGTTACTGGCGAAATAGGAAACAAACCATTCGTTGAAAGCTTCCTCGCTCTGGAAGTCGTCGATCACATCATCCAGGTTCTTCACATAGGGCGTGGTTACCAGAACAGAAACCTTTTGGGGAACCTCCTTCCATTCAGGATCCACCTGCATTCGGGGGCTACCACATCCTGTAAGGAACAAGGCTGCACTAGCAAGCAACAAAAACAACTTCTTCATTTTATTCCTCCTTAATCAATCGATTCTAATATCTCGGTTTCCAGAATCGGACACCTACGCCAGCACTGAAATTGAACTGCAGGTTGTCACGAGCCCTATCTTCCATATGTACGTCGTCGCATCGACCACTATATGAGCTGGTATATGTCCAGCGGTCATCAGCACAGTAGGTCTTCACATAACGGAAGCCCGCCTGGAAATGGGCCGAAATATCAAACCGTTCCACAATGGGGAAATACACGTTCCCCTGCAAGGCCATATAGAAAGATTCATAGTCCAAAATCGGATAAGGCATGTAGGGGTTGGCCGGATATTCATCGGTAAAGGACCAACCGGCCAGCAGCTCGACGGAGAACTTCCTCAGCGGGCCAACGGAGAAACCGCCAGCCACGGCGTGGGTGGATTCCGTCAAGAGACCGTCCTGGTTGTTCCCGCCCGGGGCGAAGTTGTACTGGTACTGGAAAAAGAAACGCCAGAAAGTGAACTTGACCCCCACCCCCATCAAGGCGAACATGTTGAAATCGTCATCAAAGTTATTGAGCAAAGTCAGAGGATAGCCCACAGTCGCCATGCCTTCCAGGGCAAGCCACACCCTCTTGATTTTTCTTTCTTCCTCAATCCTACGTTCCTTGATTCTGGTCTTGATTTTTCTCTTGTACTCCTTGGCGGCCCTTTCATCATCGCGGGTCGGGTCATTAAAGCTAACAAGAGCCTTCTCCAGGAACGCGTTGTAACTGGAGCTGGGATACTTCTTCTGGAAATTTTTCTTGATCTGTTCAATGGCAGAATTGTCACTTGCAGAAGAGCCTGCGCAAAGTTTGCGACGGTAGCTGCGGTCGTACTTAGCCTTGAGGTAGCTCATGTAGGCCAGGATCACATCCTTTTCTTCTCTGGAACCTTCGAAATTGCTGATTCCGCCGCTTACACCGTCGGGATGGACAAGATCAAAGACCTGCCTCACACCGCCAAGGTTCTGCTGGTCAATAAAGGACTTGTCATCGGAGGAATGGAGCCTGTCGTAGTTCTGGATAAAGTAGAGGATAGCGTCGAAGCCACCCATGTCAAACAAATACGCAAGGCGTTCGTCTTCTGCAAAAAGGGACATTTCTGGATGAGTTCCTTTTACACAAGCATCAAGCAAGGAAAGCTTGTTTGCAAACTCCTTCAAACACAGCTCTTTTTCTTCGGTACCGGAAACCCCACTAGCCACGGTGAAGAACAATACGGAAACAGAATAGTGGGATACCTTGGTTCTGCACTCCTTGTACAGCTGCAGCATATCGCGTTTCTGCAGAGCCAGTTCAATTTCGTCGCCCGAGCAAAGGAGGGAATCGTTGGTGCAAGTCAAATCGGTCTGTTGGTCCTGCTCGGCAGCAGCAAAGTCCATATAGAAACCAGCATAGGCGCTGGAGAGACACATGCAAAGCATGAGCAGACAAATGTATTTCCTAACCATTTTCAACCTCCCAAAAGAAATAAGTTGTTGGGCAAATAATAACAAAAAAGGCTCGCAACTGTTAAGCTGCGAACCGTTTTTAAAGGAGATCCCCGATCAAGTCGGGGATGACACCGAGACTGATTAAGCCTTGTTGAGACGATCCTGGATCATGTCGATGATGTCGTTCAGTTCCTTCGGAAGGTGTGCGCCGAACTTCGGATAGTGATTTTCCTTAACGTCAGCGAGTTCCTTCTTCCAGC
>JAKSIE010000114.1 GCA_024398995.1 Fibrobacter sp. | reverse complement strand
CCAGCGACGTCGACCTGCAGCAGCTGCAGGACATCCACATCGCTGTGCAGATGCCTAAGGCCAAGTAAGGCGAGAGCTGCGCGAATGCTTGCATTCGCATTGCCGAGCCGATTGGACTGCGCTCGTAGAGCGCCAAGCCGAAGTAATCAGTGGTTAGTGGCTAGTGGTTATAAACGAAACTTGGTGCTTTAGCACCTTAGTTGAGTTATCCCCTATGGGGAGGAATAATCACAATGCCGCGAAATAATTTTTAAAGTCGCGAGGTTAACGCCCCGCGGCTTTTTTTATTTTTGCAATTATGAACAAATTTCTTTTCAGAAAAGAAGTCCTGATCATCTGGGGAATCATCGAAGTGATTCTCGGGATTTTCGCTGCGGTGATGTTGGCGAAGAAATTGCCTTATGAACCTCAGGGAACTATCATCGACAGCACCTTCTTAAGCAACCTGGTACAGTTCAAGTACTACGATGCCTTCCAGGATACTGCAGTGGGCCTCCTTGCTTTTTTCAGTATAGGTCTTATCACTTGCACTGTTGGATATGTAAAGTCCAAACGCAAAAATCCCAAACCTATGCACGAGAAAATTATTGTCATGGGGGTCATCTTTGCACCCTTGGCAGGCATTGGAATATTCACCACCCCCATCAACAAGAATTTGTCCATCAAATCCGACCAGCCGGCCTTTGTCCAAAGTGAATTCCTGGTAGACAAGAACCTTTCTAAGTCAAGAAAATCAACCTACTATTACTTCACGTTCAGCAGCGGAAGCAAAAAGGAAGTCAAAAAAGACGAGTATTTCGTGACGCCTCTAGGAAAGATTTTCTACATCGCATATCAAGGAAATTTGCCCATTGGATTCTACCCCGCCGACAAGTTCATTCTCAGATTGTGACCTAGTTCACACAACCAGCCCTATTTTGAAACATCTCGTTTACATAACAGTTTATTTGCACTTTGGACAAAGTGCATTTTTTATTTTTGCACCACCAAACGAAAACCGGGATTTCCCGGCATAACTCATGGAGATGTAAAATGAAACTTTGTACTCGTGCAATTGCTGAAGCAATCGGTACCTTCTGGCTCGTGTTCGGCGGCTGCGGCGCAGCTGTCCTCGCTTGCGGCGTTCCCACCACTGGCATTGGCTACGTTGGCGTATCCCTCGCCTTCGGCTTGACCGTTCTTACCATGGCTTACGCTATCGGCCACATTTCCGGTTGCCACCTGAACCCGGCTGTTACTCTTGGCCAGGTTGCCGGCGGTCGTTTCCCGGCTAAGGATGCCCCGGCTTACATCATTGCACAGGTTATCGGCGGCATCATCGCTGCTGCAGTTCTTTACTGCATCGCCCATCCGGATCTTTCCAACGCTGGCATTGGCGCATTCGCTACCAACGGCTGGTCCGACAGCTTGAACGCAGAAGGCCTCAACGCATTTGGCGGCAAGACCTTCGGTATGTGCAGCGCCTTCCTCATCGAAGTTGTGCTCACCGCAATTTTCCTGTTCGTGATCATGGGTGCAACTGACGAACGCGCTCCCGCGGGCTTTGCTCCCATTGCCATCGGTCTCTGCCTCACCCTCATCCACCTGATTTCCATCCCCGTGACCAACACTTCCGTTAACCCGGCTCGCTCTACTGCTGTCGCCGTGTTCGTCGGTGGTGCTGCCATCAAGCAGCTGTGGCTCTTCTGGGTGGCTCCGATTCTCGGTGGTGTCATCGGTGGCGTTTGCTACAAGTGCCTCAACTGCTGCAAGTGCTGCAAGAAATCGTAAGCCGAGTGTCGCAAAATCAAGCTTGCTTGATTTTACCTGTCCTCGCTTGACGGGGATGACTGAGGCGAAGAATGAAGCGACGTAGTCGCCAGAAGTAAGTCACTTCTGATCAAACAATTTTTTCTCAGAGAGGGCCTGTCGGTATTTATGCCGGCAGGTCTTTTTTATAGACATTTGCCGTTGTCTAGAAAAAATTCTTACACGCAAAATATGCCTTTTTTATAAAAATTTTTGGAACTTTTAGTTCCAAGTCATGTGATTTACACGTCATTTACACGTCTTCGTGTAAACATTGGATTAACAAAGAATCCATAAAAAAAACTGGATATATATTTGGCTTTGTGTTCGGGATTTTGGATTGATTTCTTTTTTTTCAGGGAATTTCATGAATAAAAAAATCATCCGTATTTTGCCTTTTGTAGCAACAGCTATATTGGCTTGTGCATGCTCCGATGAAAATCCTGCTGATCCAGGAACAGGCGACGCCCCCCTCGGTTCGATATCCTCTTCTAGCGAAACAATTATCCCTAATCTCCCTGACGAAGGTTTGTCCAGCAGCTCCATGGGTTCTGCAATTCCTGGCGTTAGTTCGTCCTCGGTAATGAACGGCTCCAGCTCTTCGCAGCAGCCTTTGGTCGGATCAAGTTCCTCATCCAAGGCTCTTCAGAGCTCGTCCAGTGGCCTCAAGGACTATGACGACAACCACGCTCCCAAGGAAAACTACTTGCCGGCAGCAGGTTTCTACTCCAATCTAACAATCAATCCTTTAAGCCCCAGACAAGGCGGCCAGATTAAGTGCACCTTCGACGGATCCATTCCCACCCAGAATTCCGAAGGCATCAACTCTGCAAAGCAGATTACCCAGAACACCGTAATCCGCTGCTCTGAATTCGTAAATGGCCAGGCAATCGATACCGTCACCCAGACCTACTTTATTAACGAAAATGTGACTATGCCGGTGGTGGCCCTCACGGTCAATCATCACGACATGTTCGACTCCACCGATGGTTTGTACGCAACCGGAAGTTTGACTAATAACGGTGGCATGGGTGGTATGTTTGGCGGCATGGGCGGAATGCCCGGTGTTGGCGGTGATGACACCAACAACCCCAAGTGTACAGAACCTTGTAAGCAGGCCAATTTCTGGCGCGATACAGAACTTCCGGTCCATGTGGAATTCTTCGAAAACGGAAGCTCCACCAAGACCAAGAACTGGGAAATTGACGCCGGCATTTCAATTATCGGAAACTACAGCCGCTACAAGCCTAAGAAGAGCGTTGCCATCAAGATGGACAACGACAACTACGGCGACAAGGTTTTAAAGTACTCCCTTTTCAAGACCCGCCCCGAAGCAAAGAAAATCAAGAGCTTCAACCTCCGCAACAACGGTAACCGTTTCTGGACCGACTACTTTGGCGATGCCATGCTCACAAGTCTTATGGAAGGTACCGAAGTGGATTACCAGCGTAGCCGTCAGGTGGTGGTATTCTACAACGGCGAATACTTCGGTATTCACGACATGCGCGAACGTTTAAACCGTAGCTATGTGGAAACCAATTACGGCATTGATTCCAAGAGCATCAACGTGGTAAAGAACTGTAACGAAGGTTCCAAATGCCAAAACGGCTGGGAAGCCAGCGGCACCAACGGATCCTCCCCCAACGAATTCGCCCAGTTGGTAAACGAAGTCGGTAACGGAAACTTTGCCGGCGAAAACAACCAGCAGTACCAGCAAATCAAAACAAAGTTGAACGTTGTCAGTTTCGCCCAGTACATGATTGCGGAGATGTACATCCACAACGGCGACTGGCCCAACAACAACATCCGTTTCTGGGGAAGCCCCAACAATGGTCATCCCTTCAAGGCTATGATCTTTGACGTGGACCACGGTTATGGATTCACTCCGGGAATCATGAATTTTGACGTGAATAGCCAGAACATGTTCCAGTGGGTTTTGGGAAGCGAAACCATGGACAACAACGGCGGCAACCAGGGTGGACAGCAGCCTGGCATGGGGGGCGGCTGGGGCGGCGGCTTTGGCGGCTTCGGCGGTGGACAATCAAGTTCCGCAATCAGCAGAATGCTGAAGCAGCTCCTGAACAATCCCGAATTCAAACGTATGTTCATTAACCAGGCCAGCATTCTTTTGAACAACTACCTTACCTACGAAAAGGTGCAGGCAGCAGTTCAGAAAATGAAGAGCACCATTCCCAGTTCTGAACAGTCTCGCGATGAACAGCGCTGGCCTCGTAACCAGGCCAAATACAATTGGTCTCCTGACGGAACCGACATCTTGAACTTTGCAAGGACTCGTACAGATAATTTCAAGCAGGAATTCGCAAGATACTTTGGGCTTTCTGGCGAAGTCAACGTGAATATTTCTGCAAGCGGCGGCGGAACTGTATTTGTTGATGGAATGAGACTCCCCTCCTCCAATTTCAGCGGAAAGTTCTACCAGGGAACCACTATGGAGCTTACTGCCGAAGCTGGCGCAGGCAGTATGTTTACCAACTGGTCTGACGGAAGTACCGAAAATCCCCATATCGTGCAGATTAATGGTGCGGCAAATATTACAGCAAACTTCAAATAAAAAGTTCGAAACAAATAAATCCAAAGAGTCCGCCTTATGGTGGACTTTTTCTCTACCAAAAATTTGTTATATTTACACCGAAGATTTTTTAACCCGCTCACGATTTCTGTGGGCTTAAATCCAAAAGGAAGAAACAATGGCTGACAATCTGTCCGTCCTCGGCAAGGCTCGCAAGGCC
>JAKSIE010000113.1 GCA_024398995.1 Fibrobacter sp. | reverse complement strand
ACCGCCGAAGACGTTGCCGCAGCCATCATCAAGATGTATCAGAAGAAGCAGCCCCTGTTCCCGGAATTGCAGCCGCTGGACGCCCCCCGCGAAGCACGCCGCGAAAGGGAACGCGCTGAACGAGGCGAACGCTCCGGCAAGGAAAGGGGTGGTCGTGACTTTATCGGCGCCGGCACCGCAGGCGTTGACGTGGAAGACAGAAAGCGCTTGAACAAGGAACGCAAGGAAGGCTCCAACGGCGTCGAAGAAGGCTACCTCCGTTATTACCTTGGCGTAGGCCGCGTCGACCGCGTTACCCCGAAGGATATTGTAGGCGCCATCGCGGGCGAAGCAAACATTAGCAGCAGCAACATCGGACGCATCAAGCTGTTCGACAAGTTCAGTACTGTAGAATTGCCGGAAGCCGTCCCCCAGGACGTGCTGGATATTCTGGCAGGCATTACCATCCGCGGTAACGACGCCCGCTTCCGCCTGATGACTGACGAACCTCCTACTGGCCCCGCCCCGGGAACCCGCCCCCGTGAAGGACGCAGTTTCCATCGCGAAGGCCGAGGCGGATTTGGCCGCGGCAATCGTGAAGAACGTCGTGGCGGTTTCCGCAAGGATCGCGAATTCGGCGGACGTGACGGCAGTCGCGAAGAACGCAGCTTCGGCAGGAACCGCGAGGAACGCCGTCGCGAAAAGTTCGGCGAAAAGCCTTTCCGTAAGGATCACGACGAACGGGACTTTGGCGACAAGCCTTTCCGCAAGACCCGCCGCTTCGGAAGACATTAAAAATTCGCAAAAAACATCCGTCAGAAATTCTCAATTGGATAATTTTTACTGCAAATAGTAACGGCTCGCCCAAAGGCGTGCCGTTTTTTCATAAGCAGGAAGGACTCCCACATCAAGGACTCCCGAAATAATATTCCTTGCAAGTTCGGATACATAAATTCGCGAATCATCTACATAACTCACAGGATCCAAAGCAACCTTACGGGCTATAATCAAACACAGCCCTTTTCCAAGGTTCACGTTTTTTCGATTGGACTGATTTAAAGTTTCCCCATATTTACTGAAAATCGCTTCAGCAGCCTTAAGTCCATCCAATAGATCCTGAACATACGAGATTTCCTTTGTAAGCGATTTTACACCAAGCTGCTTGATATTTTTCGAAAATAGTGTCGTAGACCGCACTCCGTACAGAAACTTTCCTTCTTGAAACTTTTCAAGTTTCTTAAGATCTTCATCAAATTCGCCACCGGTTGAAAATTCAGACAAAAGTTGCATTGTTCTCATAAAATCCCCGCAATCCTTTTCCGCCACAATAAATTCCATCCACGCAAAGAACTCCTCCCACGAGGTTGGATTCAAACAAGGATAGAGGTTATAACCGGATTGTTCGATTCTGAACTTTTCTGTATAATTCAACAGGTCCCAAATAAGCTTGAAACGCGAATATCTACCAAAATCCCTGGGTTCCCTATAAAGAGCAGGATTCCAACTACGGTCAAAATCACAAAACAACTTGACTTGAGTGTCAAAAACAATGGTAAAGGCATAACTCCCATTTTTCAATTGAGCTGTTTCAGTAACGCAAATGCTATCAAAGTCCACAAAATGATCTACACGAAATCTTTCGAGTGATTCGTCTCTTGAAATAAATCGAGGTATGACTACCCACGTTTCAAGCAGTGCAACAGCCGCTCGTTGAAGATTTTCTTTAGAACGTTCAAGATAAGATTCATCGGACCTCACATGGATTACATTATTCGGAACAACAACGGTTTCACCCTTCAGAAGCGAAATCCATTTAGGATGTTCCGCGGCAGAAAAACGTTCCTTATGAAAATTTTCCAGAACAAGGCGCAGCTCCTGAAACCCGAAATAGTCCCGAAAGCCATCCTTGTATTTCATCTTTAGCAGGCTATCTTTTATCTCTGGATTTGAAAGCTGCTTTCGTTTCATCACTTTATCGTGGGTCCAAAAATTAGAAGCAATATGACCGCCTGACAATACAGAAAGATTCTTTGAAGTCAACCCAAGGAAACTTTCCAATTCCAAAAAATATTCATCACGCACAATTGCCGCCATAGCAAGTTCCTTGCAAAAAATTCATACATTATCCACACCATATATCGTTGAGAAGTATGCACTCTGTCTAATTATTTCTTATACTTTCCCCATGATTTCGACCATCGTTACATTGCTAGTCATAATCCTGTTGCTGGCTTTCGCCTTTTTCAAGACAAAGGCTGCCAAGCCTAAGGCTGGGCAATTCCATAATGATGGGCGCCGCAAGACGTTTAAGGATTTTCAGGACCAGCTTGAAAACGACCCTAACGGAATCTATGGCGAAGCAGTTCTCGCCAAGACCGTAGCAGGCATTTGCAATAAGGACGGACGCAAGTTCGTACTGATGAAGAATCTGTACATTCCCAGCCGCGGCGGCACCACCGAAATAGATTCGCTGCTCCTGCATCAAACTGGAATCTATGTTCTGGAAAGCAAGAATATCTCCGGCGAAATTTCTGGAGGTATCGACGACGAACGTTGGCACCAGCGCATGAACGCCCGCATCGAGCACACCTTCCACAACCCCATTCAGCAAAACGCCGGACACATTCGGGCTCTGCAGCATTTCCTTAAAGAGAATTATTCCCGCGCGCAGCTCAACATAGACGATCTCCCCATTTTTTCTGCCATCGTTTTCAGTGACCGATGCGCCCTGAAGCACATTCCTGTTCAAGGCGAAAACTGGATTATCCTTCATATGTTCCAATTGCAGGATAGACTCGCAAATCTTATAAAGAAACAAAGGACCATTTTCAGCACAAGACAACTCGAAGATCTTTATTGGAAATTGGAGCCCTGCACAAAGGTCAGCGACAAGGTGAAGGCCGAGCACTTGAAATACATAAAGACAGCTCATTAATAAAATCATATTTTATAAAAATTGCGGCAAGGTCCTTGCTATATTTTCGCCAAGAGATTTTTTATATGAAGCAGATTATTAAAGAGACAAAGCTTTCTAACGGCGTCGTGGTCATGACCGACTACATGCCTCACGCTTATTCCGTTACCGTTGGCGCATGGATTCCTCGCGGAAGCCGCCACGAAGCCAAGGGCGAATTTGGTCTCAGTCATTTTTACGAACATCTGGTTTTCAAGGGAACCGAGAACCGTACCGCTCTTGAGATCGCCCGTTCCATCGAAGACCGCGGCGGAAATCTGGAAGCCTACACCACCCGCCAGGAAACAGGTTTCTATGCCAATGTGGAAAGCGGTGATTTAGCCCTTGCCATAGACGTTATCGCCGACATGCTCATGAATCCGCTCTTCGAAAAGAAGGAGATGGAAAAGGAGCGCAAGGTCATTATCGAAGAAGTCCACAGCTACGACGACATTCCCGAAGAAATCGTTGGCGACGTCTTTAATGCCATTCATTTTAAAGGCTGCGGCATTGCACATTCCATTACCGGTACCGTCAAGGAAGTAAAGGAACTGACCCACAAACAGATGCTCGCCTACCGCGACCAGGTCATTAACGAATTGCCGATTTACGTTTGTGCGGCGGGCAAGGTGAATCACGACGCCCTGGTAGAACTTTGTATGCAAAAGTTCGCCCGCAAAAAATCCGGCGGCATCGCCCCTGCAAACATCTACAAATCAAACCAGAGCGTCAAGGTAGTGCAAAAGCAGGACATTACCCAGTCCAACCTTTTCTGGGGCATGAGCTTCAACAAGAATCTCATCGACGAAAGGGGCCGTTGCGCCTTAAGCATTTTTAACGTAGCCATGGGCGCGGGCATGGCCAGCAGACTTTTTCAGAAGATTCGTGAAGACAAGGGTCTAGCCTACTCTGTCTATTCTACCGCAGACATCTACCGCGACTGCATCGACTGGGGTGTGGCTTTAGCTACGGAGCCTCACCAGCTGAAGATGGCGCTGGAGCTTTCTGTGAAGGAGGCCAAGAACTTCCTGAAAAAGGGGTTCATGAAGGATGAACTGGAACGCACCAAGGCAAACATCCTTGGAGGAATGCATCTGGGAGCGGACAATCCCGAGAAGCGCGCCATCCGTATGGCGGAACACATCCTGCACCTAGGGCAGTTCTACACCATGGACCATTCCGAAAAAATCATCCGCAGCTTAACAGCCGATGAAGTAACCACACTCGTGAACGATCTATTTGCAAAGGCAAAGTTCTCTGCCGCCGTGGTGGAACCCAAGAGCAAGAAGAAAACGGAAATCGGAGCGGATTTCTTCTAACTACAAAAAATACCCCGCTCCGAAGAGTGGGGTAAATTTCTCGCGTTAGATGAAGCTAAGCGAATTTAGACTTGCGTCTAAATTATGCAGCCTTCACAGTTTCCACGACCTTGGCAAATGCAGAAGGATCTGCAACAGCCATATCAGCGAGAACCTTACGGTTCATCTTGATGTTAGCCTTGGAGAGCTTGTAAATGAACTGGCTATAGCTGATGCCGTATTCACGAACTGCAGCGTTCAGACGAGTGATCCACAGAGAGCGGAAGTCACCCTTCTTGTCGCGGCGGTGTGCGTAGGCATACTGACCAGCGTGAGCAACTGCGTCGATAGCAAGACGAATGTTGGACTTGCGACGACCGTAGAAGCCCTTAGCGGCCTTGAGGATATTTTTGCGGCGTTCGCGGGAAGGAACTCTGG
>JAKSIE010000112.1 GCA_024398995.1 Fibrobacter sp. | reverse complement strand
TTCTTCAAGCCAGCGGCTTCGAAGGTAGCCTTGTTATCCTTGTTGGGGAGAGCCACTGCAGTAATCCAGTTGTATTCTGCAATACCGCCGGTAAGACCAACGCGGGCGCAGAGCTGATCGCGAGCCACATTGTAGGCTTCCAGCATCTGAACCTTTTCGGCATCGGGAGCCTGATCGATCTTGGTGGACCAAACCACACCAAGTTCCACAAGGCCTGCACTTGCCTTCACATAGCGCTTGGCCTGTTCCAGCGTCACAACGGGCTGGGCAGGAGCAGTGAAAGGCTTCACCTCTACAATGGGAGAATTTTCCGGAGCCTGTGCTGCTGCAGCTTGCTTTGCAGCGGGCTGAGCTTGTTCAACATCACCGCAGGCAACAAAAAAAGAGGCTGCTGCCAAAAGTGAAATTACAAGACTTCTTTTTGACATAATCGCCTCATTTCTAAAATTTAATAGCGGTTCAGGGATTTGAACCCCGGACCAATGGATTATGATTCCAGTGCTCTACCACTGAGCTAAACCGCCATTCGCACCCAAATATAGCAACAGAGCCACATTTTTCAAGGCACTACTCAAAATAAACTTGAGTTTCGACGAAATTTTCGCCCCATTTGATGGTCTGCCAACCAGGGGCTGCGCTCTTCAGGTTAAAGTACGGAGTGTTAGGGTCTATCTGCATCTGGGAAGAAGGCGCCACGTGCACCACTTGCCTACCCAGTTCAATTTCAAATTCGGAATGATAATGGCCACAGAAAATGTGAGTCAAGTTATCCAATCCTTCCAATACCTTTTGCACTTCCAGCATATTTTTCAGGTGGTAGCGCAAGTCCATAAAGCGGTGGTTGCAAAAACAAGGCGGATGGTGCAGGAACAGGAGAATCTCCCCCTTCACCTTCGGGGCTTCTTCCTTGAGCCATGCCAGCTGGTCCTGGGAGACTTCTCCACAGGCGCTATCCAGGAAGAAGATGGAACGGCCCGCTATATCGTAGCGGTAATAGCACTTGCCGTTATGCACCTTGCCCTTCAAAAAATCAAAATAAGGTTCCATGACCTCAATGCGGTCGTGGTTCCCCGGAATGATGCAATAGGGAATATCCAGCTTTGCCAAGAATTCAGCAAAATACTTATAGGCGCCAGGTTCTGCATTCTCGTTAGCCAAGTCTCCAGAAAGCACAAGCAAGTCCAAATCCTTCATGGATTCGGAGTTCATAGCTTTCATGAAATTGGCACGAACATCTATACCTTGCACGAGACTTTCATCTTCGCCAATGTGGATATCCGATATCTGCCCTATCTTCAAAACCTTACAAGCCATAAGTAGTCTTTCAAATATAATCCCAAAATGCTTAAAATTTTTAATTTCTCCCAAATTTCGCTGTAAATGTGACCCATATCAAATTCACAAATTGTTGAAAATTCGGCATTTTCAATACCAGTTTGTGTTTTGGATGTGAGTTGATGTTGAAGTTTCTCTTTCAACATCTATCCACATTGAAAAAAGTGGAGAAATTTTAAGTTTTCAACAATTATAAACGAAACTTTCAATGGTATATCTTGTTGAACACCATAAAGTTATGTTAAAACCGTCCAAAACTTATCCACTATTCACACCATTACTATCATTATCATTTTATATACATAATTAGATATTAATGATATGGGTGTGAATTAAACCTTCTCCTTAGGTTGAACGGCCGGAGCAAGACCCATCTGGCAGTTGCCCTGGAAAATGGCACCTTCCTGAATGATGAGTTGCTTGGTCTTGATGTTACCCACGAACTGGGAACTGCTTTCAAGAACCAGTTTTTCCTTACATTCAATGTTGCCCTTAATGGAGCCGGCAATCACAGAGGAGATGGTCTTGATTTCACCTTCAATGCGACCTGTGCGCTCGATGATGAGCTCACCTTCGATATTGATGCTGCCGTTTACGGTACCAGCGACGCGGACATCGCTCTTGCCGATGATGTCACCCTTGATAAGGACGCTGTTTCCAATCTGAGTTATTTCGTTTTCACCTTTTACTGGCATGGTTTCCTCTTTAGTAGTTAAAAAATGTTTCCGGATCTTCCGGTTTACCGTTGTGAGTGATGGAATAGTGGAGATGGGGACCGGTAGTGCTACCAGTGCTTCCTACGCTTCCAATAATGTCGCCTTTATTCACAGTTTGATTTTTATGAGTCTGGATTGTATTCATGTGTGAATAAGATGTCTTGTAGCCATTTTTATGGTCAATAATCACCGTGTTTCCGAGATTGCCCTTTTTGCCGGCAAATTCCACGATGCCACTGCCTGCGGCAAAGACCGGATTCCCTGCCGGAGCAGCGATGTCCGTTCCGTCATGTCCGCCTTCTTCTGTAAACTTTTTACTTACAATTCCGACGGCCGGAATGATGCTGGGGATGTGCTCCAGCTTGATTTTCTCTTCCATAGGAATCCAGTGGTAGAGACCGTCGTAGTTGATTTCAATTTTTTCAGAAGGAGTATGGGCAAACTTGTTTTTATCGATGATGCTCTTGATGGTATTGGAGTCGTTCTCGATGAAAGTCTGGAAGATGTTCTGGATTCTATCTTCCAAAACCCAGAGGGAATCCAGGCGGGAGAACATCTCCTCGTAGTTGTTGTCCTTCTTGATGAGCTGGGCGTTGGTCACCTTCATCTTTTCGTAGTTGGCGATGATGTGGTTCATCTTCGCCAGATTGAAAATGAAGAATCCGCTGACCAGGATGAAGACAACCAGGAACACCTTCAGAACCACAAACCACCTCGTAGAGAAGCGATACTTTTTGATTTCGTTCGCTCCTTCCGGAATGATCTGTATGGTAAAGTACTTGGATTTCACGATTCTACCATTAGTGATTGTCGAGAAGTTCCTGGATGCGGGTCAGGTCATCCATGCTATAGTACTTGATGACGATGGTGCCCTCGGTCTGCTTTTCGTTGGCGGGGTTCAGGGTGACCTTGGTCCCGAAGAATCCTTCCAGCTTGCTTTCGAAGTTCTTGAGGTCGGCGCTGAGAGCAGGCTTTTCCTTCTTTTCGGAGGCCGGCTTTGCAGCTGACTCTGGACTAGAAATGAGGGCTTCAATCTGGCGGACGTTCAGGCCTTCGGCGATAATCTTCTTTGCGATGGCTTCAGGGTCCTTGATTTTGTCGCTGCAGAGAACGCGGGCGGCGCCACTGCTGAGTTTTCCATCCTGAATCCAGGCCTTCACCGTCTCTGGCAGTTTCAGCAGGCGGAGGGCGTTGGTGATTGCGGAGCGAGACTTACCAACAGTTTTGGCCAAATCATCGTGAGTGTAGTTGTGATTATCAATCAATTGTTGATAAGATTCAGCAATTTCTATCGGGTTCAGGTCCACGCGCTGGATGTTTTCGATGAGGGCCCATTCGCTCATGGTCCGGTCATCAAGAGCTTCGTAGACTTGGGCCTTGATGGTGGTCTTCCCTGCCAAACGGGTAGCGCGGGTACGGCGTTCACCGCTGATAATCTGGTAACGGTCGCCCACCTTGCGGACGGCAATGGGCTGGATAAGGCCATGAATCTTGATGGTTTCGGCCAAATCCTGCAGTTCCTCGTCGCTGAAAACTTTTCGCGGCTGGAACGGGTTCGGGTCCACCAGATTCAGGTCAATTTCAACAATCTTGTTTTCGTTATCATTACCGCTTGCTGCCGGAGCACCAGACTTCAGTTCGTCCATATTGATATGGCTCTTCTGGAGCATGGCGCTCAGGTTGCTTCCAAATGCAAAAGACTTCTTACCCATAAAGATTACTTATCCTTATTCAAAATTTCTTCGGCCAGCTTCATGTAGGCTTGTGCGCCGTTGCTGGTCACATCGTACAAAATCACCGGCTTGCCATGTGAAGGCGCCTCGCCCAGACGGGTGTTTCTCGGGATTTCCGTATTGAACACCGTGTCGGAGAGGTTCTCGCGAACTTCCTTGGCCACCTGCTGGCAGAGGCTCAGGCGCTTGTCCAGCATGGTAAGGAGTGTTCCCTCAATCTTCAAGCCAGCATTCAAATTCTTCTGGACTTCGCGGATGGTCTTGAAAAGTTCCGTCATACCCTGGAGGGCGTAGTACTCGCACTGCACCGGAATGAGGACGCTGGTGGCTGCAGTCAGCACGTTCAGCGTCAGGAGGTTCAGGCTTGGAGGTGCGTCGATGATGATGAACTCGAAGGAAGGCTTCAATGCATTGACGACTCGTTCCAGACGGCGCTCGCGGCTCATGGCGTTCACCAGCTCGATTTCCATGACGGCCAGATCCGGGCCGGAGGTCATCACCTTGAGGAAGTTGAGGGGCGTGTCCAGAATGGCGGGCTGGAGATTTTCCAGCGTCATGTTGTCCGGATTGTCAGCCATGTTCAGGACTTCGTGGACGTCCACGTCCTGCATTTCGGTGAACCCGAGACCCTGGGAAGCGTTCCCCTGGGGGTCCATGTCGATGAGGAGAGTTTTCTTTTCCAGTGCGGCAAGGCTTGCGGCCAAGTTTACGGCTGTGGTAGTCTTACCTACACCACCTTTCTGGTTACAGATTGCAATGACTTTACTCATTCGTTACCTCTGGTGACAAAAGCGTAGAGTTGTTCTTCTTCTGGTAAATTGTACTTTTGAATGTGGATGGCAGGGTTCCCTTCCAGCTCTTCCACATTATGATAGCTTTTAAGAGTGGCGAAGATACCGCCCTTCTTGAGGCCGACTTTTGCCCGTTCCCAGTCGTTTTCGAAAGTGGAAAGGGCGCGGCAGCTGATAAAATCCAAATTGGCGAGGCCGGCCGTTTCGAACCGCTTGCCTACCACCGTCAGGTTGTCCAGGTGGAGTTTTTCCTTGGCCATCTGCATGAACTTAACACGCATGTTGCGGGGTTCGACTGCATAGAATTTCACATTCGGCATGGCGATGGCGAGGGGGAAAACCGGGCAGCCTGC